>JBEICA010000176.1:0-7238 GCA_040373665.1 Burkholderiales bacterium
CAGGACTACGCCACGCTGTTCCACGAGGCCGTGGAGACCCTGCGCGGCCTCGGCGGAGAGGCCGTCGAGGTGGATCTGACGCCCATGCTGGAGGCGGCGCGCCTGCTCTACGAAGGGCCATGGGTGGCGGAGCGCTACGCCGCCATCCGCGGCTTCTTCGATGCCCACGAGACCGAGCTGCACCCGGTGACACGGCGCATCATCGGCGCCAGCCGCGAGTGGCGCGCCTCCGACGCCTACGAGGCGCTTTACCGTCTGACCGCGCTGAAGTGTGTGGCGGACCGTGTCTGGTCGTCGGTGGACGTGATCGTCACCCCGACCGCGGGCACCCATCCGCGCATCGATGAGGTGGAACTGGAACCGATCCGGCTCAACGCCGAACTCGGCCACTACACCAACTTCATGAACCTGCTCGACTACGCGGCCACGGCGGTGCCGGCCGGGTTCACCGTCGAGGGTCTGCCCTTCGGGGTGACGCTGTTCGCTCCCGCTTTTCGCGACGATGCGCTGCTCGGTCTCGCAGGTCGCCTGCAGCGGGCGCGGGTGGCATCGATGGGAGCCACCGGCCGGCCGATCCCGCCGGCGGAAGCGGACACGCCCGTCATCGTGGATCCGGGCCTGGTGCGGGTCGCGGTGTGTGGTGCCCACCTGTCGGGCCTGCCCTTGAATGGCCAGTTGACCTCCCGCGGCGGCAGGTTGCTGGCAGCAGTGCGCAGCGCGCCCTGCTACCGCTTCTATGCGCTGCCGGGCGGACCCCCGCGGCGCCCCGGCATGGTCCGCGTGGCCAGCGGCGGCGGCAGTGTCGAGATGGAGGTCTGGTCGCTGCCGGCACGCGAGTTCGGCAGCTTCGTCGCCGGCATCCCTGCGCCCCTTGGCATCGGCACCGTGCGGCTGGAGGACGGCAGCGCGGTGCAGGGCTTCGTGTGCGAGGCGGTCGCGGCCGATGGGGCCGAGGACATCACCCACCTGGGGGGGTGGCGCGCCTACCTGGCGGGGCAGGGCTGACGTCACGGCAACGGACCGAACCACAACCGCATGACGTAGCATTGCGCTCCATGGGCGCGATCAGGACCGACCGGCAGGACCGATGGACCGGCAGGACCGGCTTCACGCTGGCCACCATCGGCTCGGCCGTGGGCCTGGGGAGCATCTGGAAGTTTCCCTACGAGGTCGGGTCCAACGGTGGCGGCGCCTTCGTCCTGCTGTATCTCGCCGGCCTGGTGCTCATCGTCGTTCCCCTGATGCTGGCCGAGTTCGCCCTCGGCCGGCGCGGCGGTGCCGACCCTGCCACCGCTCTGGCCGCCATCGCCACCCGCTGCGGCGCCAGCCGTCTGTGGGGGCTGGTCGGGGTTGCCGGCGTCATCACCGGCTTCCTGATCCTCAGCTACTACGCGGTCATCGGTGGCTGGACGCTCGCCTACGTGGCGGAAACCGTTGCGCGTGGTCTGCCGGGCGTGAACGCCGCGGCGGTGCAGTCGCACTTCGACGGGTTCCTCGCGGCGCCGGGACGGATGCTCGTCTTCCACGCGTTCTTCCTGGCCGTCACGGCGGTCATCGTCGCGCGTGGTGTGACCGGAGGCATCGAGGCCGCCTCGCGGGTGCTGATGCCGCTGCTCGCGGGGCTCATGGTGCTGCTGGCCGTCTACGGCCTGCTGGAGGGTGACGCAGGGCGCGCCGCGGACTTCCTGCTGCGACCGGATCCCGCCCATTTCACCGCGCGCGCCGCACTGGATGCCCTCGGTCTGGGCTTCTTCTCCATCGGCGTCGGCATGGGGCTGATGATGACCTACGCGGCCTACGCCGATGCCGCCATCGATCTGCGGAAGGTGGCCGTGGTGTCGGTGCTCGGCGACACTGCGGTTTCGCTGCTGGCCGGGCTGGCGGTGTTTCCGCTGGTGTTCGCCAATGGCCTCGACCCCGCGGGTGGTCCCGGCCTGGTGTTCGTCACCCTGCCGATCGCATTCGCCCGAATGCCTTTCGGTACCGCGGTTGCCGTGGCTTTCTTCCTGCTGCTGTTCGTGGCGGCGCTGGCCTCAGCGATCTCGATGCTCGAGCTGACGGTCGCCATGGCCACGCGGCGCTTCGGCTGGGGCCGGGGGCGCGCCAGCCTGGGCATCGCGGCGCTGTGCTACGCGGGCGGCATCGGCACGGTGCTGTCTTTCAGCCACTGGGCCGACTGGCATCCCCTGGCGGTCCTGCCCGGCTTCGAGGAGGCCACCTTCTTCGACCTGCTCGACCACGCCACGTCGAACCTGCTTTTGCCCCTGACCGGCTTCGCGCTGGCCGTGTTCGCCGGCTGGATCGCGCCGTCCGAAGTGCTGGCCGGGGAACTGGGCCTGGGCGCGACCGGGCAGCGGTGGATGCGGTGGCTGTTGCGCTACGTCGTGCCGAGCGCCATCGCCGTCACGGCGGCGGCGCCGCTGCTTTCCGGAGCAGGCCCGGCATGAGCCCGCGCGCGCCGCTGCACGTCCACGGGGATACGCCCTGTCCGGCAGTCGGGCGCATCGAGGCGACCCTCGCCCGGGACGACCGGGGCCTGTGGCTGTCGTATGCGCTGACCGGGGATCTGGAGGCGTTGCACATCGCATCCCCTGGGCAGGGCGAGTTCGCCGACGGGCTCTGGAAGCACACCTGCTTCGAGGCTTTCCTGAAGCCCGAGGGCGGCGCGGCCTATGTCGAACTCAACCTCGCGCCCTCCCGCTGCTGGGCGGCGTACGGTTTCCGCGACACCCGCCAGCCGACGGATTGGCGGCCGATTGGGGCGCCGGTGATCGATATCGCCCGTGCGGGCCGGACGCTGCGTCTGACGGCACAGGTGCCGGCGTCCATGCTCGGCCCGGCGGCCGATGCTCCCGTGGTGTTGCTGGGGCTCAGCGCCGTGGTCGAGACCCGCGATGGCGACCTGTCCTACTGGGCCCTGCACCATGTGGCGGGGAGCCCCGATTTCCATCATCCGGATGCTTTCGCGCTGCGATGGGAACGTTGAACTGTCGTGGCACAGGGCCTGAGCGGCTGCGCCTGCGACCACTGGAGAAATGACTTGAAATTCGGACTCGACCGCTTCATCTCGGAGCCGGCCCTGCGCCGCCCGCTGCTGGGCCGCCGTGTGGCGTTGCTGGCTCACCCGGCCTCGGTGACGGCCGGCCTGGAGCATGCGCTCGACGCCATCGCAGCCCTCGGCGACGTGCAACTCACAGCCGCCTTCGGTCCGCAGCACGGCCTGCGGGGCGACAAGCAGGACAACATGGTCGAGTCGCCGGACTTCGTCGATCCGGTGCATGGCATCCCCGTGTTCAGCCTGTACGGCGAGGTGCGTCGCCCGACCGATGCCATGATGGACAGCTTCGATGTGCTGCTGGTGGACCTGCAGGATCTCGGCTGCCGCATCTACACCTTCGTGACCACGCTGCGCTACGTGCTGGAGGCGGCGGCCGTCCACGGCAAGGCGGTGTGGGTGCTGGACCGGCCGAATCCCGCCGGCCGTCCGGTGGAGGGCCTGCGGCTGCGTCCCGGCTGGGAGAGTTTCGTGGGTGCGGGCCCCATGCCGATGCGCCACGGCCTCACCCTCGGCGAGATGGGCCACTGGTTCGTGCGCAGTCTCGGCCTCGACCTCGACTACCGTGTCGTCGCCATGGAGGGCTGGCAGCCCGATGTGGGGCCGGGTTTCGGATGGCCGGTCGGCGAACGGACCTGGGTGAACCCCAGTCCGAATGCGCCCAACCTGTGGATGGCGCGCTGCTACGCCGGCACGGTCATGCTGGAGGGCACGACATTGTCCGAGGGACGCGGCACGACGCGGCCCCTGGAGATCTTCGGCGCGCCGGACGTGGACGCACACGCCTGGATCGCCGAACTGCACCGGCTCGGGGCTACCGACGGATGCCGGCTGCGGGAGATCTGGTTCGAGCCGACCTTCCACAAGCACGTGGGCAGGCTGTGCGCCGGGGTGCAGATCCATGTCGACGATGGCGCCTACAACCACACGGCCTTCCGTCCGTGGCGTCTGCAGGCGATGGCGTTCAAGGCGCTGCGCCGGCTGCGGCCGGATTACGCACTGTGGCGCGATTTTCCCTACGAATACGAGCGCGATCGCCTGGCCATCGACCTCATCAACGGTAGCGCGCTGCTGCGCCAATGGGTCGACGACCCCGGAGCGGCGCCGGGTGATCTGGAGGCGCTCACCCGCCCCGACGAGGTTTCCTGGGAGGAGGAGAGGCGGGCGGTGCTGTTGTACCGTTGAGTGCCGTGGCCACCGTCCCTGTTGCAGGACGCTGGGTCCTGCGCCAGGGACGGTGGCGTCCTGACGGATCCGATCAGTCGTCGTCGCCGATGCGGAAATACTCCCGCTCGTTGGATTCGTCCTCGGCGCCCAGCACCTCGCCGGTGGCGGCATCCACCATGACCTCGATGGAGGTTCCATCGCGCCTCAGCACGGTGATCTCGTACCACGCGCGTCCGTCCGGCGAGACCTCGAACTCGACTTCCTGGGGCATGCCGTCGTGGGCCTTCAGCGCTGCCTGCAGCGCTTCCCGGGTGTTGATCTTCGCGACGCTCTTGAAGGCCTCGTCGTCCTTTTCGACGTCGCGCTCGATCTTGCCGATGGCGCCCGTGTCACCGCTGCACTCGACCTCCCAGGTGTGACCATCGACGAAGGACTTGAGGCTGAACTCGTAATAGGCGATGCCGTCCTTCACCTCCAGTTCGGCGCTCTTCACCTGGCCCGGCATGGTGGCCATGGCGGACTGCAGACACTGCTCGAGGTTGTGGTTGCGCGCCGGCAGGTTGAGTGTCTGCGCGGAGATGGCGGCCGAGGCGGTGAGGCCGAGCATGGTCAGGATGATGTGTCTCATCGGATTCTCCTTGTGGACGCGATGCCGATGGCGGAAGGGCTTCCACATGTCGATGCATCGCGTGCTTTCCTTTTACCTCGGCCCGCCCGGGGCATCATGATCCTGATCAAACGCGGACGTGATGCGCGGCCGGGCGGCCCGGCGTCTTGCCGCCCAAGGTGTCCGCCGGGCGCATGTCACGGTGCTTCGTCGCCGGGTCGTCCCGGTCCCTGGACACCCTCGGACCGCGCCCGCAGATAGGCGTGCAGATCCAGCACGCGTTCGCGGATCGCGGCGTCGGATTGCCAGGACGGCATGACCGGGGCGCCGCCGGAGGCGGGCGCTCTCGGGCCGACCTCCCCGAGCACCGACTCGCGCTGTTGGTCGGAGAAGACGGATTCCGTCAGGCCCAGGGTCACGCGGTAGCGTGCGTTGACGATGCGGACGAACTCTGCCGCCGGCAGTGTCTGCAGCCGTTGCCTGAGGTCCGGGGCCAGCCCGATGCCGATGGCGTCTGGTCCGTGACAACTGCCGCAGGCGATCTGATAGGTCACCCAGCCGCGGAAGACGCCGCGGTGGACGCCGTCTCCGGGCGTGGCGCCTTCCCGCGTCGTTGCTTCACCACCGGCGTGGGCGGCGATGGTGAAGCCGGCAGCGACCATGGTGAGGGCCTTCCTCGCCGAGCGTCCGGAAAAGGGGATGTGGGGCATGCGTGCGCTCCTTGGAATGACCGTCCCGCGGGGGGCGGGCCGCATTGATTTTGATCCGAACCGGCGCCGGGCCCGATGGTCCGCCTCAATCCGACGGGCGACGGGAATGCCGATGATGCATGATGCGGCGCTTCGCGGAGACGCAATGGACGCAGCGCAGGTGGCATGTCGCATCAAGCACCGGATCGACGCCGATCTGCCGGGTCGACAGCCCGTGGCATCGCGCATGGGCTCCGTCACGGGGTGGGACCGTGATGCACTCCGTTGAGCCCGGGCCCGACGCCTCGCGCCGGCATGCGCTGCGGCGTCTGCGCGAGGAGGCGGACACCTGCTGGGACCTGATCGTGGTCGGCGGCGGGGCCACAGGCCTTGGCGTGGCGCTGGACGGCGCGAGCCGCGGCTTCCGCGTCCTGCTGCTCGAGGGTTCCGACTTCGCAGCCGGCACGTCCTCCCGATCCACCAAGCTGCTCCATGGCGGGGTGCGCTATCTGGCACAGGGACGCATCGCCCTGGTCCGCGAGGCCCTTCGCGAACGGCAACTCCTGCTGCGCAATGCCGCCCCGGCGGCCCGGGCGCTGCCTCGGGTGATCCCCGCGCCCGGCCTCGGACAGCGCCTCTGGTATGGCATGGGACTGCGCGTGTACGACGCGCTCGCGGGCGGGCGTGGAATCGGCGCGAGCCGGTGGCTCGACGCCGCGGGCATGGCACGGATGGCCTCCGGCCTGATTCCCGAATTGTCCAACGGCGGTGTGCTCTTCCAGGACGGTCAGTTCGACGACACGGAACTGGCCATCGCCCTGGCGATGGCGGCCGGACGGCACGGCGCGCTGATTCTCAATTACGTGCGCGTGACCGGGCTTGTGCGCTCTGCGGCGGGTTCGGTCACCGGCGTCGAGGCACGTGAGGTGGAGACCGGGGAAGCGTTCCGCGTGAGCGGGCGTTGCGTCGTCAACGCCTGTGGTGTGTGGGCGGACGTCCTGAGGGGCCAGGATCAGCCGGAGGTGCGGCCGTTGGTGGCACCCAGCCAGGGCACCCATGTGGTGGTGCCCCGTCGGCACTATCCCGGCGAGGCCGGCATCCTGGTGCCACGCACCGAGGACGGCAGGGTGCTTTTCATCCTGCCCTGGCACGGCCACCTGCTGCTCGGCACCACCGACGTGGCGCTGCAACGTCTGCCGGATGCGCCGGGTGAGGGCGGCTTGCGCGAAGCGCATCCGGTCCGGCCCACGACCGCCGAGGTGGATTTCATCCTCCAGACCGCGGGTCGCCATCTCGTATCGCCGCCGCGTCGCGCAGACATCCTGGCGGCCTGGTCGGGCGTGCGTCCGCTGCTGCAGGCGCCGGAGGGGCAGGATGGCCGGACAGCCGGCCTGTCGCGGGAGCATCTGGTGGAGGTTGCGGCGTCGGGGTTGGTGACGGTCACGGGCGGGAAGTGGACCACCTTTCGCCGCATGGCGGCCGACGTGCTGGAAAAAGCGGCCCGAGCCGGGTTGCTGGAGCGGCGGCCTGGTGTGACGGCGTCCCTGCGTCTCGCCTCGGAGCCCCTGGTCCCGACGAGCGCCCCGGGAGTGCATGGCCTGGATGGGAGTCCGGAACCCGACGCCACCACAGTGCGGCGATTGGTGCGGGAGGCGTTCGCCCTCACACCGGAAGACGTCCTGGCACGGCGCTACCGCTGGCTGTTTCTTGATGCCAGGGC
>JBEICA010000374.1:0-2791 GCA_040373665.1 Burkholderiales bacterium
GCTTGCCGGCATGTCGGCCCACGCCGAGCCGATGACCGCCTTCGCCGACATCGACTTCGCGCTGCTGGTGGGCGCCCGGCCGCGCGGCCCGGGCATGGAGCGCAAGGATCTCCTGGCCGCCAACGCGCAGATCTTCACCGCCCAGGGCAAGGCCCTGAATGCCGTCGCCCGGCGGTCTGTGCGGGTGCTGGTGGTGGGCAACCCCGCCAACACCAACGCGTACATTGCCATGAAGAGCGCCCCTGACCTGCCCAAGGGCAATTTCACTGCGATGCTGCGCCTGGACCACAATCGCGCCCTGTCGCAACTGGCGCAGAAGACCGGCAAGCCGGTCGATTCCATCGAGAAAATGATTGTGTGGGGCAACCACTCCCCGACGATGTATCCCGACTACCGCTTCGCCACCATCGCCGGCCAGGCCGCCTCACAGGCCGTCGCCGACGAGGTCTGGTACCGCGACACGTTCATCCCGACGGTGGGCAAGCGTGGTGCCGCCATCATCGACGCCCGCGGCCTGTCCTCCGCAGCCTCGGCCGCCAACGCGGCCATCGACCACATGCGTGACTGGGCGCTCGGCACGAACGGCGCGTGGGTCACCATGGGCATCCCGTCGGACGGGTCTTACGGCATCCCCGAGGACGTCATGTACGGCTACCCGGTCATCTGCGACGGTGGCGCTTATCGCATCGTGCAGGGCCTCGAGATCGACGAGTTCAGCCGCCAGAAGATGGACGCGACCCTCAGGGAACTCGAGGAGGAGCGCAGCGCCGTCGCCCACCTGCTCGGTTGAGTCCCTTCAGCGGCGTGACGGCGCCGCCGGCACGCCACGCCCCACCCACCCGAGAGGCCCCGTGCCTCATGGAGCCGTTGCCATGACCCAATCCGCCACCCCCGGCGCCCGGTTCCGCCAGGCGCTGCAGGAGGAGTCCCCCCTGCAGATCGTCGGCACCATCAACGCCTATCACGCCCGCCTCGCCCAGCGGTCCGGGTTCCGGGCCATCTACCTCTCCGGCGGCGGCGTCGCCGCCGGCTCTCTCGGCCTGCCCGACCTGGGCATCAGCAATCTGGACGACGTGCTCACGGACATCCGCCGCATCACCGACGCTTGCGACCTGCCGCTCCTGGTGGACGTGGATACCGGCTTTGGTGCAAGTGCCTTCAACATTGCCCGGACCACCCGTTCGCTGGTCAAATTCGGCGCCGCCGCCATGCACATCGAGGATCAGGTCGGCGCCAAGCGCTGCGGTCATCGCCCCGGCAAGGAACTCGTCTCCACCGAGGAGATGGTCGACCGGGTCAAGGCGGCCGTGGATGCCCGCACCGACCCGTCCTTTGTCGTCATGGCGCGCACCGACGCGCTCGCCGTCGAGGGTCTGGACGCCGCGATCGACCGCGCCTGCCGCTGCGTCGAGGCAGGCGCCGATGCGATCTTCCCCGAGGCCATGACCGAGCTGACCATGTACCGTCGCTTCGCCGAGGCGGTGAAGGTGCCGGTCCTGGCCAACATCACCGAGTTCGGCGCCACTCCGCTGTTCACCGTCGACGAGCTCCGCTCGGCCAGCGTCGGCATGGTGCTCTATCCCCTGTCGGCCTTCCGCGCCATGAACAAGGCGGCGCTGAACGTCTACCAGCACCTCCGTCACGACGGTACGCAGCAGCACGTGCTGGACACCATGCAGACCCGTGCCGAGCTCTACGATTACCTCGGCTACCACGACTACGAGAACAAGCTCGACGCCCTGTTCGCGAAGAAGAAGCAGGGTTGATCCGCGGCCGGCCCCGTACGGGCCCGGCCGCGCACCCATTGGAATTTCCAGGAGAGATCGACATGACCGACACCCCAGCCGCCACCGGCCCGAAGCCGAAGAAATCCGTGGCCCTGTCCGGCGTGGCCGCCGGCAACACCGCCCTGTGCACCGTGGGGCGCACCGGCAACGACCTGCATTACCGCGGCTACGACATCCTCGACTTCGCCGACGAGGCGACCTTCGAGGAGATCGCCCACCTGCTGGTGCACGGTCACCTGCCGACCATCTCCGAGCTCAACGCCTACAAGACCAAGCTGATGCGCCTGCGCGGCCTGCCCACGGCGCTGAAGGCGGCGCTGGAGTGGATCCCCGCCTCCGCCCACCCGATGGACGTCATGCGCACCGGTGCCTCGGTGCTCGGCACCCTGCTGCCCGAGAAAGACGACCATAACGTACCCGGCGCCCGCGACATCGCCGACCGCCTGATGGCCAGTTTCGGCTCGATCCTGCTGTACTGGTATCACTGGAGCCACAACGGCCGTCGCATCGACACCGAGACCGACGACGAGTCCATTGCCGGCCACTTCCTGCACCTGCTGCACGGCAAGCGCCCGAGCGCGACCTGGGAGCGGGCGATGCAGACCTCGCTCAACCTCTACGCCGAGCACGAGTTCAACGCCTCGACCTTCACCGCGCGCGTCATCGCCGGGACCGGTTCGGACATGTACTCGGCGATTGCCGGCGCCATCGGCGCGCTGCGCGGACCGAAGCACGGTGGCGCCAACGAGGTGGCCTTCGACATCCAGGGGCGTTATTCCAACCCGGATGAGGCCGAGACCGACATTGTGCGCCGGGTGCAGAACAAGGAGATCGTGATCGGCTTCGGCCACCCGGTCTACACCATAGGCGACCCGCGCAACAAGGTGATCAAGGAGGTGGCGCAGCGCCTGTCGAAAGAAGCCAAGGACACCAAGCTGTTCGACATCGCCGACCGGCTCGAGGCCGTCATGTGGCGCGAGAAGAAGATGTTCCCCAACCTCGAC
>JBEICA010000130.1:0-9512 GCA_040373665.1 Burkholderiales bacterium
GACATGGCCCCAACCGGCTGCCGGAGGCCGCGCGCCGCCCGACGTGGCTGAGGTTCGCGGTGCAGTTCCACAACCCGCTCATCTACGTCCTGATCGTGGCCGGGCTGGTCACACTCGGCCTCGGCGGCTACGTGGACGCCGCCGTCATCTTCGGCGTGGTGGTGATCAACGCCATCATCGGTCACATCCAGGAGGGCAAGGCCGAGCGCGCGCTGGATGCCGTGCGTGGCATGCTCGCGGCAGGGGCCATCGTGTTGCGTGGTGGCGAGCGTCACCACGTCGATGCCGCCGGTGTGGTGCCAGGAGACATCGTCCTTCTCGAGTCCGGTGATCGTGTACCCGCGGACCTGCGGCTGCTGCGGGCGAAGAATCTGCGCGTCATCGAGGCCGCGCTCACCGGAGAGTCCGCGCCATCAGAGAAGAGTATCGAGCCGGTCGCGCTCGAGGCCGGCATAGGCGACCGCCACAGCCTCTGCTTCTCCGGAACCCTCGTGGCAGGTGGGCAGGCGCAGGGTGTGGTGATCGCCACCGGGACGGGCACCGAGATCGGTCGCATCGGCACGCTCGTATCCGACGTGCAGACCCTCGCCACGCCGCTCACGCGTCGGCTCGACCAGTTTGCGCGGCAGGTCACCGTATTCATCCTGCAGGTCGCGGCGCTCACGCTTGCGTACGGTCACTTCGTCGCGAAGTTGCCTGCGCTGGAAGTGTTTCTTGCCGTGGTGGGGCTGGCCGTGGCCGCCATTCCCGAGGGCCTGCCCGCGGTCGTCACCATCGTGCTGGCGATCGGCACACGCAACATGGCGCGCAAGAAGGCCATCGTGCGCCGCCTGCCCGCTGTCGAGACCCTCGGCTCCGTGACGGTCATATGCACCGACAAGACCGGGACCCTCACCCGCAACGAAATGACGGTCGTGCGCCTGATGCTTGCGGATCGCGAGATCGTGGTCAGTGGCACCGGATACGCCCCCGACGGCGGCTTCCACGACGATGGCGGCGCGCTCGATCCGGTGATCGACGCCCCATTGCAGGCCCTCGCGCGCTGTGCCCTGCTGTGCAACGACGCCCGTATCCACCGTGATTCGGCGGGCGGGTGGCAACTGGTGGGCGACCCCACCGAAGGCGCCCTGCTCGCGTTCGCGCGCAAGGCGGGTCTCGACCCGGTGGAGCAGGTGGCACGCACGCCCCGGGTCGACGCCATCCCCTTTGAATCCGAGCGGCAGTACATGGCAACCCTGCATCACGATCACACGGGCCAGCGCTTCGTGCTGCTCAAGGGCGCACCCGAGCGCGTGCTCGCCCTGTGCGTCACCCAGGCCGGTGGTGCGCCGCTGGATGAAGGTTTCTGGCGCGAGGCGATCCAGCGTGCGGCGGGGCAGGGCGAGCGGGTGCTTGCGCTTGCCCAGTGTGCGCTTCGCGGCGATCGCAGCGAGCTCGACGTCCAGGACATGGAACGTCGTTTCGAACTGCTGGGCATGGTGGGCATCATCGATCCGCCGCGCGAGGAGGCGATCGCTGCGGTGGCCGAGTGTCGCGGCGCCGGCATCCGCGTGAAGATGATCACCGGTGACCATGCGGTCACCGCCCTCGCCATCGGACGTCAACTCGGTCTGTCGGCCACGGAGGCCCTGACCGGCGAGGTGATCAGCACACTTGATGACAACGCGCTGCGGCGCGTGGCGGCCGACATCGATGTCATCGCGCGCGCCAGTCCCGAGCACAAGCTGCGCCTCATCGCTGCGTTGCAGGCCGAGGGGCATCTGGTGGCGATGACCGGGGACGGCGTCAACGACGCCCCGGCACTCAAGGCTGCCGACATCGGCGTGGCCATGGGCGGCAAGGGTACCGATGCCGCCCGAGAGGCCTCCGACGTGGTGCTGACCGACGACAACTTCGCCAGCATCGCGCGCGCCGTGCGCGAGGGCCGCGTCGTGTTCGACAACATCAAGAAGGCCCTCATGCACATGCTGCCGACCAACGGCGGCGAAGCCGGGGTGATCCTGCTTGCCATCTTCGCCGGTCTGCCTCTGCCGGTCACGGCGGGCCAGATTCTCTGGGTCAACACCGTCACGTCTGTGACGCTCGCCCTGTCGCTCGCGTTCGAGCCGGCGGAGCGGGCGGTGATGCGGCATGCCCCCCGGTCGCCGCGCGAGGCGCTGATCACGCAGGCATTCGGCGCGCGTATCCTGTTCGTCGTTGCCCTCATGGTGGCCGCAACCTTCAGTGTCTTCCACTGGGAGCTCGGGCGTGGCAACAGTCTCGAGGTCGCGCGCACGGCGGCGGTCAACACCATCGTCGCCTGCGAGTTGTTCTACCTCTTCAACGTGCGTCACTTCACCGAACATGCCTTCCGGGCCGAGAGCTTGTCGGGAAACCCGGTGGCGCTGCTGGTGAGCGTGATCCTGATCGTGCTGCAGATCGCCTTCACTTACGCGCCGCCGATGCAGTACCTGTTCCACAGCGTCGCACTCGACGCCGTCTCGTGGGCGGTGATCCTCGGCTTCGCGTCGGTGCTGTTCCTGGCCGTTGAGATCGAAAAAGCGGTGTTGCGAGGCGCACGCGTGCTCCGCCTTTGAGGCTTTCTCTCCTGACCGGTCCGGGCCGCGCCCGGATGTCCTGACCTGTGGGGTCCGGCCGCACGCAATAGGGGCAGGACCATTTGATCGGCAGTGCGCGCTCGTCCCGTGCGCCCGCCGTGCGCCGCCGGACCCAACTGAAAGGGATACCGCAATGGACCATCTCATCCGCCGTGTGGTCACGGCGACCGACCTCTCAGAGGCGTCGCTGCGCGCCGTCGAACGTGCCATGGGCATCGCTGCACTGACCGGTAGCCATTGCACCGTGGTGCACGCCCTCGGCCTCGATGCGCTAGGTCCGCTGAGCGAGGTGATAGGTGCTCTGGCGGACAGTGCAACCGGGAGGATCATTGCACGGCAACGTGCCGTGCTGGAGCCGCTGGTGGCGGAATCGGCCCGACACTATGGCATCAGCGCCGATCTGCACGTGGTTCCAGGCCTCGCAACGAGTGAAGTCCCGGCGCAGATCCGCGCCGCCTGCGCGAACCTCGTGGTCGTCGGTGCGCGGGGCAGAGGTGTGTTGCGGCATATCTTCGTCGGCTCCACCGCCTCGCGCCTGCTGCGCAAGAGCCACTGTCCGGTGCTCGTCGTCCGCGGGAGCGGCCGCGACCCCTACCGGCGCGTGCTCATCGCAGTGGACTTCTCGCCGGCCTCCGCGTCATCCGTGCGCTACGCGCGGGAGATGGCCCCGGGCGCCGAGATCATGCTTCTGCACGTGCTCGACGTTCCCTTCGAAGGCATGTTGCATTACGCCGGGGTGTCTGGCGACGTGGTGGACCACTACCGTCGCACGGCCCGCGAGACCGCGGTCAACGGCATGCGCGAGATCGCCCGCGCCGCCGGCCTGCCCGACGGCGGCTGGGCGATGCTCGTCGAGCAAGGCGACGCGACCACCACCATCCTGCGGGCCCAGGCCGATCGCGGCTGCGACCTCGTCGTCATGGGCAAGCACGGGACCCATGTCACCGAGGAATTGCTCATCGGCAGCGTCACCAAACGCGTGCTCGCCGAGTCGCCCGGCGACGTGCTTGTCGTGGTCCACCACTGCATCCCGGGGTCGGACCAAGTCAACTGATTGATCCATTGCGGTAAAGCTCTCAAAAACCCCCTGTTTTCAGGCTTAGAGGGCCATTTTCGGGGGTGTTTTCACACACTCTGCCCTGACCGTACCGCCACGGCTTCAGCGCCGGCCAATACACCGTCGGAGCCCGCGCCAGCATCACCGCCTGGCGGCGCGTGCGCATCGTCCATCCGGCCCCACGCGGCCTGGAGCGCGCACCCGGAACCCGCCTGGAGCCGGTCCACCGCGTAAGTCGCTGCCGATTCCCGTACCAACCGCGCGGCATCGATGCCAGTCACGATGCGCTTCTTGTCGGATCGTCCCATCAGACTGGTTTTCACACGTTCGGCAAATGCCGGGCTGCCGATGGCGAGGGCCTCCGACCAATCCGGCTCCCGCCAGAGTCTGCCCGCCGCGATCGCTGTATCCGCCCAGTCGCGCTGCGCAGCCTGCAGCGCCGCCAGCGTGCCCGCGCCGACGAGTTCGACCAAAGCATCCGTATCGACGAGCCGGTAGCGTTGCGGCGGACTCTGGACCTCCGCGTACCCGCTGTGCCGCCACCATATCGGGTGCCGCACGGCGCCCGCCCGAACCATATTCAGGTCGATGTAGGTGATGCAGCGGACAAGATGGATCCCGCTGTCCACCGCCGTGGCGTGGTACCGGTCCTCCCAGAACGCGCCATGTCTCTCCTTGCGTGCGTTGAACTCCTGCGCGATCCGGCCAGCCGCCAGTTGCATGCTGCGCGCAATCGCCCCCGGAGATTCCTCGCGCACGAGCAGGTGGACGTGGTTGCAGGTCACAACGTAGTTCAGCACACACAGACCGTAGCGCCGCTTCGCCTCCAACAACCACCACAGGTAGCGGTCCCGATCACGGCTGAACTTCAGCAGGAACTCCTGGCGATGGCATCGATGCGTCAGATGCCACACGAGGCCAGGCACGAAGTGGCGGTGTGCTCGCGGCATGAAGACCTCCCCGGTACGAAAGACTCCGCATTGTCCCGGGGCAGGCGACGCCGATCGCGGGCGGCGGTGGAGGTGTAAGCCGGTGACGCCCGAGGTATCGCCACGTGCGCGCCGCGAGCTGCGGCCGGTGGGGCGCGACGGGGGCAGAGCTCGGGCTTTTTACCCCCCAAAGTGACCCGCTAAGGCCGGAAAAAGGCCATTTTTCGACGCTTTTTCTTTTTGAATCAATGACTGTGCGAGGTCCGACCCCGGTCAGGGGCCGGGGGGAAGGGTGTCGCGGAAGGCGGGGCGGGTGGAGAGACGGTCGGAGAACGCGGACAGGTTGGGGTGGCGGGTGCGCCAGGGGATTTCGGGCAGGCGCATGTCGAGCAGGCCGAAGCTGCAGACGACGGCGATGTCGGCGAGCGAGAGCGCGTCGCCGAAGCACCACGTGCGGTCGCCGAGTTCCTTGGCCATCTCGGCGAGGCTGCGGTCGATCTTGACGGCCTGCCAGGCGATCCATTCGTCGCTGATCTTCGTGGGGTCGGTGCGGCGACGCTCGAAGATGATCTGCGCCTGCGCATCGACGCAGCCGTCGGCGAGCGCCTCCCAGCGCTTGACCTCGATGCGGCTGGCATCGTCCAGCGGGATGAAGCGTTGCGCAGCCGGCAGGGTCTCGACGTACTCGACGATCACGCGTGAATCGAACAGGGTGCGCCCCGCGTCCGTCACCAGCACCGGGACCTTGCCCAGCGGGTTGTAGTGGGGCACGCGCGTGTCGGGCGCGAAGGGCATGTCCGAAATCCACTCGAAGGGCAGCGATTTTTCGAGCAGGAGCACGCGCACCTTGCGGGCGAATGGGCTGTTGGGTGAGCCGATCAGTTTCATGGAACCCTCGTGTAAGGCGATTGCGCCGGGAGCGTGATTGTGCCTCGGTAATGCTGCACTGATGTCACGTGAATAATGGACCTGAAGACACCTTATCGCCCGGCGATTTTTGAGGTAGCCTTCCCTCTTCTTTTCGCGAAGTCAGAAGGAGATGCTGTCTTGAACAAGGGTGAACTCATCGAAACTCTCGCCACCGAAAACGACATGTCGGTCAGCCAGTCGCGCCGCTACCTCGAGTCGCTGCTCGAACTGATCGAGAAGAAAATCAAGAAAGGCGAGGACGTCAACATCACCGGCTTCGGCAAGTTCGAGGTCGTGAAGCGCGCGGGTCGCAAGGGTCGCAACCCCGCCACCGGCGAGGCCATCAAGGTGCCCGCCCGCAAGGTTCCCAAGTTCACCGCCGGCGTGGCGCTCAAGCGCTCCATCGCCGGGACGTGAACGGCAGGGCATGCCGGCGGCGGGTCACTCGCCGCCGCGCACAGTCCTGACAGAGGGTCGCTCCGGCGGCCCTTTTTCACGTCCGCGCTCAGTCAAGGCCACTGCCGGCGAGCCCAGCATTCGCCGTTCCGGCGGCAGGGACGTGCAGCCGCGGACGCACGCCGCCTGCCGGCGTGCGTCCTCCGATCAACGCGCCCGCAGATCCGGTCGTGCCGGTCGGTTCGCGCATCTGTGTGGCCGCCCTGATGAAACATCCCGGCCAGGTCTTGTACATTCCGCGCATGTCCACACAGCTCTCACTGTTCGGCGCCGACCCCGAGCCCACACCGGCTGCGTCCGCGCGTGTGCCCGGCCCGGGGGGCGTGGTGGCCGAGATCCCGGCGCTCGCGGCCGCGCTGCCCTCCGGCCTGCGGCTGGGCACGTCGTCGTGGTCCTTCCCCGGTTGGGCGGGTCTGGTGTACGACCGGCCGCACGACGCCTCCACGCTGTCGCGCCACGGCCTCGCGGCCTATGCCGCGCATCCGCTGCTGCGCACCGTGTCCATCGATCGCGCCTACTACGCGCCGCTGTCGGCCGCCGAGTACGAGGCGCACGCCCGTCAGGTGCCTGCGGACTTCCGTTTCATGGTGAAGGCACCCGCGGAGATCACGGCATCCTGGATGCGCGGCGGTGAGCGCCAGGTGACGGCCAACCCGCGCTACCTCGACCTCGACTTCGCGCTGCGGGCCTTCGTCGAGCCGGTCATGGAAGGGCTGGGCGAGCGCTGCGGGCCGCTGGTGTTCCAGTTCCCGCCGCAGGGCCGCTCGGTGGTGCGCGCCGGAGACAGATTCCTCCGGCGGTTGGAGACCTTCCTGGCCGGGCTGCCCGCCGGTCCGGTCTATGCCGTCGAGTTGCGCGATCCGGAGCTGTGGACCGCCGCGCTGGTCGATGTCCTGCGCAGCGGCGGCGCCCGCCTGTGTATCAGCGTGCATCCGCGCGCGCCCACGCTGGACGAGCAGGCCGCGCTGCTCGAGGCCTCCGGACCGGGGGAGGTGGTGGTGCGGTGGAACCTCAACCCGCGTCATCGCTACGAGGAAGCCAAGGAACGCTACGCCCCCTTCGACCGCCTCATGGAGCCCGACGTCCCCACGCGCGAAGCCCTCGCGGCGCTGCTCGCGCCCCGGCTGGCTGCCGGAGACGCCGCCTGCGTCGTCGCCAACAACAAGGCCGAGGGCAGCGCGCCCCGCACCATTGCGGCGCTGGCGGAGGCGGTCGTCAACAGGCTATAGGCAGGCGATAGGCGATGGGGGGGTAGGGCGCCTCGGGCTTTATCCGCACGCCCCCACCGCACCGCAGGCGGTGCAGAAGTCGCAGCCGTCCTTGCGGATCACGGTCTGGTTGCCGCATTCCAGGCACAGCGCGCCGGCCTGGACCCGCGAAGTGCCGTCTTCGCGCGGGGTCTCGAGGATGCCCATCTCGCGGCGCGGGTAGCCGTTTTCGTCCAGCACGCCCAGCATGGCGTAGCGGTGGACGATGAGCCGCGCCAGGTAGGCCACGGTGGAGGGGTAGGTCTGCTGCCGGCGCTCGCCGGGCACGAAGGCCATGAAGTCACCCAGCGGCTCGGACCAGTTCAGCAGCTTGCGCAGCTTCATGCCGATCCACGCCGGGTCGACCACGCGCATGTCCAGTGACAGCAGCCGCGCCAGGCCGTCCAGCGCCCGCGGGTAGTGCCCGGCGAGGAACATGGCGTAGGGGCGGGTGACGCCGTCCGGGAGGGTGATCTCCTTCACCCCCAGGACGAAGTCCTCGCCCGAGGCCGGATTCACGATGTCCACCGTCCACGACAGCGTGCCGTCGGTACCGGTGCGCGGCTCGTCCACGGCGAACATCGCATCCAGCACCGGGTGCGGCCGGCCGACCGGCGACAGCAGGTCGGGCGCCTTGTCGTCGAGGGCGCCCAGCTTGTCGCAGCGCCAGCGGATCACGCTCGCCAGCCCCGCCACCACGCTTGGCACCAGGCGGCGCTCGCCGGTCGGGGGCATGGGCATCATGAAGGAGTGTTCGCCCGGCGTCCGGGCCAGCACGTCGAGCTTGAGCTTGAGCCAGGCGCGGTCGTTCGCGCGCATGTCCATCGAGAGGGTCTTTGCCACCGCCCCCAGGCCGCGCGGCTGCTCCGCGCCATTGACCCAGACCTCGAAGGGGAAGGTGCGTCCCTCGTCCTCGACGTGGCCGACGAACAGCGCGAACTCCCCGCCCGGGTGGGGGATCATGAAGGTCCACGCCGGATTGCCGCCCGGCATGTCCGGCCGCCCCGGCCACACCAGGGAAGAGAGCACCGGCATGGGCAGGTTCTGGATCGACAGCCGGCGGTTGGCCTCGTCCAGACGCACGTCGCTGGGCGCGCTCCGGGTCTCCGGCTTGGTCTCGGTGGGGGTGACCGACAGCACCGCCCCGAGCACCGCATTGGGCCGGTAGGTGGCCAGCCCCTTCAGGCCCGCGCGCCACGCGGCGAGGTAGAGGTCCTCGAAATCGGCGTAGGGGTAGTCCTCCGGCACGTTCACCGTCTTGGAAATGCTGGTGTCGATGAACGGCGCCACCGCCGCCACCATCTCCATGTGCGCCGTGGCCGAGATCTCGAGCGCGGTGACGAACTGCGGCGGCAGTTGCTTCACGTTGCCACCGAGGTGGCGGTACAGCCGCCAGGCGTAGTCCTCGACGTCATACTCCTTCCAGGTGCCGTCACCCATGCGCTTGCGGCGCCGGTAGGTCCACGAGAACGGCGGCTCGATGCCGTTTGAGGCGTTGTCCGCGAAGGCCAGGCTGATGGTGCCGGTCGGGGCGATCGACAGCAGGTGCGAGTTGCGGATGCCGTGCTGACGGATCTGCTGCTTGATCTCGGCCGGCAGGCGCGAGGCGAAGTTCCCGCCCGACAGGTACATGTCGGCATTGAACAGCGGGAAGGCGCCGCGCTCGCGCGCGAGCTCCACCGAGGCCAGATAGGCCCGGTCGCGCATCGCCTCCGACACCCGCGCCGCCATGGCCCGCGCCTCTGCCGTGTCGTAGCGCAGCCCGAGCATGATCAGGGCGTCGCCCAGGCCCGTGAAGCCCAGCCCCACGCGCCGCTTGGCCATGGCCTCGGCGTGCTGCTGGGCCAGCGGCCAGTTGGTCACCTCGAGCACGTTGTCCAGCATCCGCACCGACACCGCGACGTCGTGGCCGAAGGTGTCGAAATCGAAGCTCGCCCCGGCGCCGAAGGCGTCGCGCACGTAGCGGGTGAGATTCAGCGAGCCCAAGTCGCAGCAGCCGTAGGGCGGCAGCGGCTGCTCCGCGCAGGGGTTGGTGCTCTCGATGGTCTCGCAGTAGTAGAGATTGTTGTCGCGGTTGATGCGGTCCAGGAACAGCACTCCCGGCTCGGCATGGTCGTAGGTCGAGCGCATGACCTGCTCCCACAGCTCGCGCGCCCGCACCTTGCGATACACCCACAGCCCATCCTCACGGCAGTAGGCACCGGCCTCCTTGCTGTCCGCCGAGGGCTCGGCCTTGTGCACCAGCTCGACCTCGCCGTCCGCCTCCACCGCCTGCATGAAGGCGTCGGTGATGCCCACCGAGACGTTGAAATTGGTC
>JBEICA010000126.1:0-9815 GCA_040373665.1 Burkholderiales bacterium
ACCGGCCGACTCACCCTCGCCGGCGCCGGCGACGCCTCCGTCACCGCCCGGGGAGCCATCGAGGTGGCGCGCGGCAGCTTCGAGGCCTACGGCCAGCGTCTGGACATCGACAAGGGGGTGCTGCACTTCCTCGGCCCGATGGACAATCCCGGTCTGGAGATCCGCGCGCTGCGCCGCAACCTGCCGGTGCAGGCAGGCGTCGAGGTAAGCGGTACCGCGCGCGCCCCGCGGGCGAGGCTGGTGTCGGTACCCGACGTGCCCGACAGCGAAAAGCTGTCCTGGCTGGTGCTGGGCCAGCCCGTGCCCACCACCGGCACGAGCGAAGCCGAGCGGGTGCAGGCGGCGGCCGTGGCCCTGGCCGCCGGTCTCGGCACCGCGCCCTTCCAGCAACAGCTTGCGCGCGCCGTCGGTCTGGACGAGGTGCGTCTGGGCAGCCGGGCCGCCGCAGGAAGCGCCGACGCCTCCGGCGTGATCGCCGCCGGCAAGCGCATCGGCAACCGCATCTACCTCACCTACGAAAAGAGCCTGTCCACCGCCGAGGACCTGGTCCGGGTGAGTTATCAGCTGACGCGCAACTGGTCGGTGCGCACCGAGAGCAGCACCACCGACGCGGTCGACCTGCTCTACACCCTGTCCTTCGACTGAGGCCGGTTCGCCGCGCCGCGGACCCTCACAGCCCGCGCGCGATCACCTCCTTCATGATCTCGTTGGTGCCGCCGTAGATGCGCTGCACCCGGGCGTCGGCGTACATGCGGGCGATCAGGTACTCGTTCATGTAGCCGTAGCCGCCGAACAGCTGCACGCACTCGTCCACCACGCGGCACTGCTGATCCGAAGCCCACATCTTGACCATCGAGGCCGTGACGGTGTCCAGCCGCCCGGCGACCAGATCCTCGATGCAGCGGTCGACGAACACCCGGGCCACCTTCACCGTGGTGGCGATCTCGGCCAGCTTGAAGCGGGTGTTCTGGAACTCGGCCAGCGGCTTGCCGAAGGCCGTGCGCTCGCGCACGTAGTCCAGCGTCGCCCGGTACGCACCTTCCATCGCCGCCACCGCCGAAACGCCGATGATGCAGCGCTCGTAGGGCAGATCGCCCATGAGCTGGTAGAACCCGCGACCCTCCACCCCGCCGAGCAGGTTGGCCGCCGGGACCCGCACGTCGTCGAAGAACAATTCGGAAGTGTCCTGGGCCTTGAGACCGACCTTGTCCAGCACACGGCCGACGCGGAAGCCGGTGCAGCCCTCCGTGTCGACGACCAGGATGGAGGTGCCCTTCGCGCCCTGGGTCGGGTCGGTCTTGACCACCAGCAGCAACACCTGGGCGAGATAGCCGTTGGTGATGAAGGTCTTGGAGCCATTGACCACGTAGTGCCCGTCACGCAACTCGGCCCGCGTGCGGATCGCCTGCAGGTCGGAGCCACCGCCGGGCTCCGTCATGGCGATCGCCCCGACCAGTTCACCGCGCGCCATGGCGGGGAGGTAGCGCTGACGCTGGTCCTCGGTGCCGTGGTTGACGAAATAGTGGGCGACGATGGAATGCACCCCGGTGCTCATGCCGGTCAGGCTCAGGCGGCCGAGTTCCTCGTGGATGACGGCCTCGTGGCGGAAGTCCCCGCCTCCGCCGCCGTACTCGGTCGGGATGTCGGTGCACAGGAACCCCAGTTCGCCGGCCCGTCGCCAGAGCGCGTGTCCGACGTGACCGCGTTTGCGTGCGGTCTCGTCGCCCGGCAGCACCTCCGTCTCGACGAAGCGGCGCACGGAATCCCGCCAGGTGTCCAGCTCCGGCGTGGTCCAGGAGGGGGTGAAGTCGATGGCCATGATGGGTCGGATCTCCGCGGGTGGATCAGGCGAGACAGGCGGTCAGGCGCGCCTGGAGGATGGCACGACAGTCCGCCACCATGCGCTCGATCAGCTCGGCACAGGTCGGGATGTCGTTCATGAGGCCGACCACCTGCCCCGCCCACACCAGGCCGTCGTTGACTTCGCCGCTGTCCAGGGCCGCACGCCCGCGCCGTCCCGCCACGAGGTGGTGAATGTCCTCGAAGGCCACACCGCCCGGGCGGTTCTCCATGGAGACCACCTCGTCCGACACGGCGTTCTTCAGCACCCGGCCGGTGTTGCGCAGCGTGCGGAAGATCAGATTGGTCTCGCGCTCGGTCGCGTTGATGAGGGCCTGCTTGATGTTGTCGTGGATCGGCGCCTCGCGCACGGCGCAGAACCGCGTGCCCATGTTGACGCCGTCGGCGCCGAGCACCAGCGCCGCCGCGAGCCCGCGGCCGTCGCCGATGCCGCCGGAGGCGATCAGCGGAATCTTCACCCGGTCGGCCGCTGCGGGGAACAGCACGAGCCCGCCGACCCCGTCCTCACCCGGGTGACCGGCACACTCGAAGCCGTCGATGGAAATGGCGTCCACCCCGTTGCGCTCCGCCGACAGGGCATGCCGCACCGCCGTGCATTTGTGGATGATCTTCACCCCGGCATCCTTGGCCTTGCGGATGAACTCCTTCGGGTTGTTGCCCGCCGTCTCGAGAATGCGCACGCCGCTGTCGATCACGGCATCCAGGTAGGCCTCGTAGGGCGGCGGGCTGGCGGCGGGCAGGATGGTGAGGTTCACGCCGAAGGGCTGATCGGTGAGCGCGCGGCAGCGGGCGATCTCCTCGCGCAGGGCATCGGGAGTGGGTTGCGTCAGCGCGGTCAGGATACCCAGGCCGCCGGCGTTCGACACGGCGGCTGCCAGCTCCGCCCGCCCAACCCACTGCATGCCGCCCTGGATGATGGGATAACGGATGCCGAGCAGTTCGGTGATGCGGGTCTTCATTGGGCAAACTCCTTGAGAAAGGGGTGTGTGCGAGGCGCCGCCCGCGGCGGTTGGCGCATCGGCAATGCTCAGGATCCGGCGAATCGCGGCGCGCGCTTCTCCAGGTTGGCGCGCACCGCCTCCACCTGGTCGGCCCCGCCCATGAGTGCCTCCTGCTCCACCGATTCCGCGAGCAGCAGTGCGGCATCGTCCAGGCACGCGGCAGCGTTGAGCAGACGCTTCGCGGCGCGGATGGCGGCCGGACTGCGCCCGGAGATCTCCCGGGCGTAGCGCATGGCTTCGCCCAGCGGATCCGCCGTCACCCGGGTGGCGAAACCCAGCCCCAGCGCCTCGTCCCCGGAAAACACCCGGCCGCTGAGCACCAGATCGCGGACCACGTCGCCGCGGGCCAGTTCACGCATGAGCACCATGCCCCCCATGTCCGGTACCAGGCCCCACTTGATCTCCATCACGGAGAGACGTGTGTCGGGTGCGACGAAACGCAGGTCAGCCGCCAGGGCCAGTTGCAGGCCGCCGCCGAAAGCCACGCCGTGCACGGCGGCGATCACCGGCACCGGCACCTGCCGCCACACCATCACCGCGTGCTGCGGGGCATTGGCCGCACCGTGGGTCCGGAGTGTCAGCCCCCCGCCCGCCCCGACCTGGGCCAGCGCGTCGCCCGACTGCATCTGCTCGAAGCTCGCCATGTCCAGACCGGCGCAGAACGCCCGCCCTTCGCCGTGCAGGACCACGGCCCGGACACCCGGCTCGTCGCGCAGCCGCTCCCCGGCGGCACGCAGACCGTCGAACATCTCGGCGTCCAGCGCGTTCATCTTCTCCGGCCGTGCCAGCCGGACACAGGCGATGCCGTCCGCCTCCACAGTCACCATCACCCGAGATGCCATGCGCTGCCGCCCCCGTCGGTTGTCCAGACCCGGATTGTAGTCAAGGCCACCGCGATCTGACCGTTCTCCCGGGCCACCCCGCCGGGCCGGCGTGGCCTGTCTGGACCGGCAGGCTAGAATTCAAGCCGGAGGGACCCCGCATCCGCGTCCAGACTGCGGTCGCGGGCCGCCCCGCCGCCCGCGCGAACCTGCCACCACCCCGAACCTCCCGAGAACCCGACGATGACCCGAACCGCCCTGCTGCTGCCCTACCTCCACCATGAGCCCGAATGCGCAGAGCCCCCCGTGGCCCTCGGAGGTGGTGTGGCCATCATCGGCCGAACCCGGCTGGGCCGGCGCGCACGCTTCGGTGCCCTGGCCACCATACGGGCCGACGGCCACGACGTCACCGTGGGGGACGACTTCTGGATGGCTGCGCGGGCAACCATCCACATCGCGCACGCGGTACTGCCTGCGGTGGTCGGCAACGACGTCACCGTGGGCTACAACACCACCGTCCACGCCTGCACCGTGGGAGACCACTGCGTGATCGAGGACAACTGCGTCATCCTGGACGGGGCCGTCGTCGGCGAGGGCTGCGTGCTGGCCGCAGGTTCGGTGGTGTTCCCGCGCGCCACCCTGCCGGCCGGGCACTATTGCGAGGGCAGCCCGGCCAAACCGGTGCGCGAGCTCACGCCGGAGCAACTCGCCGCCGCTCGTGCCCGCACCCAGGGCCTGAGCCTCGCAGCACGCGTCGACACCCCGCTGCACCCGCCCGCGCACGGCGAGACCAACTATGTCGCACCGACCGCCGTGCTCGAAGGCGCCATCGCACTCGGCCGCGACGCCAGCGTCTGGTTCGGCTGCGAGTTGCGCGCCGGCAGCCACGCGATCTCGGCGGGCGCCGGCACCAACATCCAGGACAACACCGTGATCCTCGCCAACCACGGTCCGGTGCGCATCGGCGAAGGCGTCACGGTCGGCCACAACGTGCTGATCCAGAGCGCCGACATCGGCAATCAGGCGCTCATCGGCATCGGCAGCGTGCTCGCTGCGGGGACGGTGGTGGAGGATGACGTGCTGCTCGCCGCAGGTGCGGTCACCCTGCCGGGCCAGCGCCTCACCGGCGGTGCGCTGTGGGCGGGCCGCCCGGCCCGGCGCCTGGGTGCGCTGGACGATGCCAAGCGCGACGTCATCGCCTACGGCGCTCGTCATTACGTGGACTACAACCACGATTATCTCGGCAGGTGATCCCGCCCGGGCCCCGGGATGCCGCCCAGGTCGGATCCGGGCAGCGCGACTTCGCACCGGACCCCGAGGTACGCACGCATGGGCTGCGGTCCGACCCGATGCGTCCGCCCTCGCGGACGATCAGACGGAGATGCGCGTCATGGCGGCCTCGGGCACGGCCCGGTTGGACCACGCCTCCCAGGCCGCTCCGGCATCCCCTGTGGTGAGAGCATCCGTCCCCGTGCCGTCGGCACCCGTGCGGGCGGCCTCGGCCTGCTGACGTACCCGATCCATCCAGGCCTCGGCGCGCTTCACGGTCTCGCTGCGCGACGGGTCGACCTCCAGCACCGGCGCGAAGGCGCGGAACTTGTCCAGGGCGGCGGCCAGCAGGCGTGACAGGTCCTCGACTTCGAGGGTGATCTCCGGCCTCAGCGCCTGGGCGGCGTCGAGCAACACCAGATGGTCCGGATCACCCGTGGCATCGGCCGTCGCCAGCAGGTTGGCCACCTGGGCCAGAGCCCTCAGCCGTTTCCGGTTGCGGTCCTGCTCGAGCGTCGGGCTCATGCATTCCAGCACCGCCTCGGGCAGGCACCAGATGCGGCCCACGGCCGCCCCGAGCTGCGGCAACGACACACCGAGCACGGTGCGCGATGCTTCCTCCATGGAAGCGCCGGCGGACACCAGTTCGTCCATCTCGCCGAATTCCTCGGGAAAATAGAACAGCGCCAGCATCCCGCCCAGATCCAGCAGCATGCCCGCCAGGAAGGCCTCCTCCGGATCCTGGCGCCGGAGCATGACCGCGAGATGGCGCGCGATCAGCCCGGAAATGAAGGCCGCGATGCTGCCCTCCCGCAGGCGACGGTCGGACTCGCGCTGCCCGAGGTGGGAGAAGCACGCCAGACCGTTGCAGATCTGGCGCACCTGATTTACGCCAAGCAGGTTGATCGCCTCGGTGACCGTCTTGACGTTGCCCGAGACCCGGGCGTAGGCGGCCGAGTTGGAGATCTTCAGGAGCCGGCTGGTGAGCGCGTAGTCGCGCAGCACCACCGTCGCGAGGCGCGACAGCGGCGACTGGTTGTCGTCCGAGGTCAGGTGGTTGACGTCTGCCAGGGTGCGGGAGATGGCGGGGAATTCGCCGCGCCGCTCGATGCGCTTGAGCACGAACGCAAGCGTGCCATGCAGCAGTTGGGTCTCGTCCCGGGACATGCGCCACCGGTCCCAGGCCTGCCTCAGGGCGGTGCGCATCTGCGCGGCGTCGGCGTAGCGCTCGGAGGGCAGCTTGCGTGTGGCCTTGGCGATCACCGCCGCCAGTTCCCCCTCGGGATCGATGCCGCGCAACTTGCCCAGGTCGGGCTCGCCGGTGGCGATCCAGCGAAGCAACGACGGTTCCGACAGCGCGGGGGCCGCGCGCCGGCTGGTCAGCATTTCGTAGAACACCAGTCCCAGGGCGTAGACATCCGTGCGCGCGTCCACCTCGCCGCTGTCGACGCACTCCGGCGCCATGTAGGGCAGCGTGCCGGACAGATGGGGGGAAGGCCTGTTCGACGGTCCGACGGCGCGCGACAGATCAAAATCCATGATGCGCGGCTTGCCCTCGGCGTCGCGCATGACGTTGGCGGGACTCAGGTCCAGATGCAGGATGCCCTTCCCATGGGCGTAGGCCATCGCGTCGACCACCTGCAGCATGGTGCTGCAGGCCGCATCGGCGTTCAGCACACCGCGGTCGATCTCCCGGTGCAGGGTGTCACCCTCGAGATGCTCGAACACGAAATACCAAAGCCCGTGGAAACGACCGGCCTCGTAGAGGGCGATGATGTTGGGATGGCGCAACTGGGCCAGGTTGCGCGCCTGCGGTGACACGTCCTCCTCACCGGAGAACCCTGGGGCGCTGCCCACCACCTTGATGGCCACCAGCCGGTCGAGCCCCGGATCGTGCGCCAGATAGACCGCCCCCTGACCGCCGCGCCCGAGCGCCTTGACGACCTGGAAGCGGCCGATTTTGGGTAGGCTGGATTCGGGCATGGAGCGGTGGTCCTCGACTGGGCAGGCGACCCCCCTGGCGGGACCGCGTTGTCCAATAACGACCTGCCCGCAGCGCTTCTTCAGCCCGATTGCGGCGTGCCCGCCACCGCGTGCACGGCACGCGGTGGCGGCTCCAGACCGTATCAGCGCGCCGGGAAGTCCACGCGCCTGATGAAGGTGATGGCGCCCTTGTCGTTGCGCACCACGTTGTAGCCGTGCAGGCCGTCGCCCGACTCGTCGAACTCGTAGGCGCCCTCGACACCCTGGAAACCCTTCAGGCCCAGGATGGCGGAACGCACCGCCTCCGCATCGGTGGTGCCGGCCTTGCGCATGGCATTGGCGAGGATGTGCGTGGCATCGTAGGCCCAGGAGGCGTAGGTGTCCGGATTGATGCCGTAGCGCTCGCGGTACTTCTGGCCGAAGGCCCGGGTCTGGTCGCTGGCATCGATCGTGAAATCGGTGATGGCGTAGGTGCCGTGCAGGGCCTCGCCGGCCAGTGACAGGGCCGACACGGCGATCATCGCCGGCGAGCCGACCCAGGCGATGTTCACACCGAGCTGTCGCATCTGCTTGGCGAAGATCCCCTGGTCGGGCGCAGTCGTGAAGTAACTGCCCAGGACATCCGCACCGGACTTCTTGACCGCGAGGACGATGGGGGTGAAGTCCTGGGAGTTGGCGGTATACCCCTGGACCAGCACCGGTTCGATGCCGTGGGACTTCAGCGCCGCCATCAGTGCCGTCTTCCCGCCGGTGCCGAAGGCATCGGTGGTGTGCACGATGGCCCACTTGCGCAGCTTGAGCGTGTTGACCCCGAAATCGGCGATCACACGCGAGGAGTAGCTGTCGTTCGGTCGGGCGCGGAACAGCCAGCGGTTGCCGGTCCTGGTCAACCCCGGCTCGGTGCCACCGATCATCGTCGGGATGCCGGCCTTGGCGATGGTCGGGCTCGCCGCCTGGATCTGGGTGCTGCGGATCGGGCCGATGATGCCCGCCACCCGGTTGGTCTCGCCGGCCAGCTTCGAAAACGCCAGCACCGTCCCCGGGTTGGTGCTGCCGTTGTCCTCCACCCGCAGTTCGATGGTGCGTCCCAGCACGCCGCCCGCCTTGTTCACCTCGTCCAGCGCGAGCCGTATGCCGTTGAGGGTGAAGCGTCCGGCCTCGGCCTGCGGGCCGCTGATCTCGTTGACGACCCCGATGCGGATCGGTTCGACGGCCGACGCCTGGGCGACCAGACCCGCCAGTGCCAGGATGGCAAGAAGTCCCTTCATGGTGCTGCGTCCTCCCTCTTCTGTTTTCGGTGATGCGCTATTTGCGATCGCTCGCGTCCGACGCGGGACCGGCCGCAAGCGGCGGGATCAGGTGCGCCCACGGACGCGCCTGCTCGAAGGCCCGGGAGGCCTGCAGCACCCTGAGATCACGGAACCGCCCCGCCGCGATCTGCAGCCCGACCGGCAGTCCCCCGGGCGTCAGACCGCAGGGGCAGGTGGCCGCCGGAAAACCGGTCAGGTTGAACGGATAGCTGAATCCCGCCCAGCGCAGCCAATCCCAGGGATGCTGCTCCCAGTGGGCAGGAATCAGCCGCGTGGCATCGAAGGCCGCCACCGACAACGCAGGCGTCAGCACCAGATCGTAGCGCTGGAACAAGGCTGTCATGCGGTCGTGGAGGGCCAGCCGCTCCCCCTGGGCGCGAACATAGTCGGCGCCCGAGTAGCCCAGTCCGTGCCGCGTCAGCGCGACCAGCCCCGGATCCATGCGGTCCTGCCATTCGTCCAGCAGGTGGCCGAGCATGCCGGCGAATCCGACCGCGAACAGGCAGTGCACCATGGGCGCCGGGTCCGCCCAGCCAGGGCTCATCTCCTCGACGTGGCAACCCAGAGCCTCGAACACCCGGGCCGCCTCGTGCACCGGCGCTGCAACCTCGGGGTCTACGCGCAGATAGCCGAGGTCCGGGCTGTAGCCGACCCGGAGCCCTGCGATGCCCGCCGACAGACCCCCGACGAAATCCTCCGGCACGGCCTCCAGGCTCCAGCCGTCGCGGTCGTCCGGCCCGGCCATGGCCTGCAACATCAGGGCGGCGTCCGCAACGGTGCGGGTGATGGGTCCGACGTGCGAGATCAGACCGTTGTTGGGCATGGGCCAGTAGGGAATGCGGCCGAACGAGGGCTTCAGGCCGTAGACCCCGCAGAACGCCGCCGGCATGCGCACCGACCCGGCACCGTCGGAACCCTGGTGCAGGGCGCCGATGCCGGCGGCGGCGCACACCGCCGCCCCGGCGCTGGAACCGCCGGCGTTCATGCCCGCCTTCCAGGGGTTGTGGGTGATGCCGGTCACCGGGCTGTCGCCATTGCCCTTCCAGCCCAGCTCCGGGACCGTGGTCTTGCCGATGGAAATGCCGCCCGCCGCGTACAGCCGCTCGACGTGCACGTGGTCGAAGGCTGGCACCCGCCCGGCATGGATGGCGGAGCCTCCCATCGTCCGGACACCGCGCGTCATGGCGAGGTCCTTGATCGTGAGAGGCAGTCCGTGCAGCGGCCCGAGCGGGTCGCCACGCATCACGGCGGTCTCCGCCTCCCGGGCCTGCGCCATTGCCGCCTCGTAGGTCGGGGTGCAGATGGCGTTGAGCACCGGATCGAGCGCCTCCGCCCGGGCGATGGTGGAGCGCATCAGTTCCACGGGCGAGATCTGGCGCGCGCGGATCATTGCTGCCAGCTGGGTCGCCGGCGTGAAGGCGAACGGATCGGGAACCACGGATGACACCTCCGGAACACGGCCGACGGATGGCTTCGGCTATCATCGCACAGGCTCGGGGATCCACCCCCGAACACGACCGTCCCGCCCCCCCCCGCCACGTGATCCCCCACCTCAGCCCGCCGATCAGCGC
>JBEICA010000237.1:0-5680 GCA_040373665.1 Burkholderiales bacterium
AACAGGCGCTCGGAATGGGCCGGGGGCACGATGCGGTCGCGGCCGCCAGCGATGAACAGCACCGGCGTGGGCGCGATGTCGCCCACCACCGACACCGGACTGAAGCTGTCGTCCACCGTGTAGCTCGCCGGCCACTTCGCCCAGCGCGCCCACCAGACGGTATCGAGAGCGTCGCGGGCAATCTCGCGATAGCTGGAGAACGCGCTGTCGACCACCACGCCGCTGAACACGTGCCGGCGCGGACCGCGGGCGGCATACCACACGGCGAGCGAGCCGCCGAGGCTCTGGCCGAACAGCACCATGCGGTCGCGACGGATGCCGACGCGCCCCACCAGATGGCGCGTGGCCGCATCGATGTCGCGCATGGCCCCGTCGACCGTCGGGACACCGGAGGACCGGCCATAGCCGCGGTAGTCGAGCAGCAGGACGTCGAAGCCGGCGGCGGGCATCCACTGCACCGCCGCCACGTGGGTGCTGATGTTCTCGGCGTTGCCGTGCAGGAACAGCACCGTGGCGCGGGCTGGCGTGGTGGCCGCCGGCAGGAACCACGCGTGCAGGGCGACGCCGTCGGACGCGCGCAGTTCGATGTCCTCGTGCTTCAGACCGATGTCGGCCGGGGTACGGACATGTCGGTTCATCGGCTGGAAGAACAGGCCGGTGCAGCCGCCCAGCATCAACATCGCCAGCAGTGCCGTCAGGGATCGCAGCATCAGAAGTACCCGTTCAGGTGAAGGCCCACGGTACTCCAACCGTAGCCGAATTCATGACGGCGCTCGAGCTCGAGCCGCAGGCCGAGCTGGCGCGTGAGTGTGGCGTCGACGCCCATCGTGGCGGCGTTGCGCCTGGCGGCTGGTCCGTCGAGATAGGCCAGCCCCTGGAGCACGGCGTGCAGCCGCACCCGGTCGTTCCAGTCGTGCATCAGACCGGCCCGCAGGCCCATCCCGACACTCGCCGCCTGCGCGAGATGCGGCGAGAAATACGTCCCCGCCTGGCCCATCAGGTAGGCCGTGGCGGACCCGCCGAGGGCCCAGGCCATGCCGGCGCCCCCCGACACCTGGTACAGGATCGGCCGGTCTCCGGCGGGGCCCCGGCTGCGATCCAGCCCGAACTGCACCTGCCAGGACATCCGCTTCGCCAGCCGGTCGCGGGGTGCGATGGAGGTCACGTCGATGACGGTGAAGCGATGCAGGAACGGGCGACCGTCACCGCTCTCCCGGCGCGCCACGATGTCGCCGAACTCGATCTGGGCGCCACGGCCGTATCCGGCTGCGGGATCGAGCAGGTCGTGATAAGCCCCTCGGAAACGCAATTCCGCGAAACCGTTCGCGTCCACCGTGCCGCCACCGACGCGCAGACGCGCCGAACCGTGTCCCTCGTCCGGCCGCACCCGGGGTGTCGGCACGGGCGGTGCCTCGGCAACGTCGAACCGGCTGCGCGCCAGCATGATTTCGCGCAGCCGCGGTCCCGCGACCCCGGCCTGGCGCTGGCCGCTCAGCCGCTGGGTGTCGAGATAGTCGAATGCCAGATCCAGGATCCGCGCCTGCGGCTCGGGCTCCCGGTCCTTCAGCCGCGGATCCGAAAGTGCCGCACCACCATCCGCCAGCGCCAGGGCGAGATCGACGTCCGCCGCCGGCAGCCGAGAGACAGCGTCCTGGAACTGGCTGGTCCGCGAGGGGCGGTAGCTCACCCGGCGGACCAGACCCGGCTCGTCGCGCACTGCACGGATGGTGTCGGCCGGGATGACCCAGGCGGGGAACCGTTCCGCCAGGCGCAGCGACGGGCGCGCAACGTCGAGCAGCCACAGCAGTTGGTAGGAGCAGTTCTCGTCGAGGAAGTAGTACTCGAAGCGTGCCGAGCCCAGTTCCCAGGTGTGTGCCAGCAGGCGCTCGATCTCCGCCGGGGTCAGGGCCAGTTCGTACTCCCAGATGTCCCGGCTTTCCAGGTCGTTGTATTCGGCGATCTTCAGATAGTAGGGCGTAAGGCTGAAGCGCCCCTCGTAGCCCCCCATCAGGCCTTTCCACGCGAACGCGAGGCCACCGTCCTCCCCGGTGTAGGCGGCGAAGTTGATGGCGTAGTCCAACAGCCGCGTCCGATCCGTCTGCGCCCGTCCATCCAGGCGCAGCAGGGTGTGGCCATACATCGACGCGGGGCTGTTGATGAAGGCGGCGGGGAAAACCAGCGTGACGCTGACCGGGTCGAGCTCGGCCCGCCAGCGCTCGAAACGCGGGCACGGCTGCTCGGGGAGGCGCGCGGGATCGAAGCCGAGCCGCTCCTTGAGCCACCGGTAGCGGGCGACGAACAGGCACTGCGGGTTCTGCTGCTTGTCGCTCTCCTCCAGCGTGGAGAAGAATGCCCCGAGGGTCGCGTCGAGTTCGGTGGCGGGATTGGTCTTGCCATCGGCCGCGTTGAAGAAGGCCGGGTCGTCGGTCTCGCTGCGCACGCCGCCGGCCAGTGTGCGGCGATAGTGGAGCAACCCGTGCCAGCCTGGGTCCTCCGCCAGACGCAGGGCGCGGGCGCGAGCGATCAGCTCGCCGGTATAGTGCATCTCCCCGGCGTGGGCGGCGCCGGTGACCAGCAGGCAGAAGATCAGCCAGAGCGATCTCATAAAAAAACCCAGTGCTCTCGCACTGGGTTCCTGACGGGGCTGGATTGGCTCAGATGCGGGCCATGTACACCGCGAGCTGGTGATCGTCGGCCATCACCTGACGCAACGCCACGCGGACGTCCTGCACCGAGACGTCGGCCGTGGGGAAGATGCGCCCCACGTTCTCGCGCGTGGAGCGCACGAAGGCTGCCTTGTCCTGCGACTCGACCCCGATGATCTGGGCCAGCGCATCGAGCGTCTCGCCGGAGCCGCGGGACATGTCGCGGGCGAGCTTCTCCTTGTTGCCCTCGATGAAGGACGACAGCTTCCAGCTGGAACGCACCGTACCGTCCTGGGTGCAGCCGGAGGTGCCGGAGGTGATGCCGAAGGTCTGGCTGCCGGAGGTACCGTTGGTCGTCACCGCCTGCACCTTGGCCGGCAAACCGGACTGACCATCGAACACCTTGGAACCCCAACCGCAGGTACCCACTTCCCCGTCGGCGGCGTGAACCCCCATCGAGAGCACAGCAAGCGCCGCGGTGGTGGCCACGGAGCGCGCAATCGTGCGAATCATCTGTCTACTCCTTGCTTGAATTCGGGATCGTTGTCGGATGTGACGGCCGCTCAGACGCGGGCGCCATAGACTGCGAGGCTGTCATCGGCGGCGAGCACACGGCGCAGGCCGGCGCGGATCTCATCGGTCGAGGCCTGGCCGTTGGGGAAGATGGCGGCCACGTTGTCCTGGGCGGCACGAACGAAACGGGCGCGGTCCTGCTCGCTGACGCCGAGCAGCTGCACGAGCGCGTCAAGCGACTCCCCCTTCCCGCGCGAAATGGCGCGCGCGAGCCGGTCCTTGTTGCCGTCGATGAAGGCGGCCGTCTTCCAGGACGACCTGACGGTGCCGTCCTGCGAGCAGCCGGAGGTGCCCGAAGTCATGGCAAATGTGTTGATTCCATAGAATTCGTTCGTGGTCACCGCGAGGACCTGAGGAGGCACTCCGCTCTGGCCCTCGAACAGCTTCGACCCGGGGCCGCAGGTCCCGATGTTGTTTTCGCCAGCGGCCTGTGCCAGCAGCGGAAGGGCGAGGAGGGGCGCAGCCACGAACGCTGCACCTGCGAACCTGATCTTCATCGGACAGCTCCTTTATGCACTGTGAGAGATACACCGCAACCACAGTTTATAGCCTCAGCTGTGAGTGCGCGTCAACGCAATCTCGTTGCGCGGGCCAACGGGGTCAACGGGGTCAGGTCTTGCCTTTTGCCTCCGGGTCGATGTCAGGAAGCGAAACCGATCGGCTGGCCACGGCTGACCGATCCTCGCCGACAGTCCAGAGCCGAAGAGGACAGGCAAAAGACAAGACCTGACCCTCTCAATCACTCTGAATCATGCTCAGAACTTCCCGTACTTCAGATACGCCTCCCGCGGATCCATCCCCGCCAGGATCGCGGTGCGCACGCCGTTCTCCTGCTGCATCACCACCTCGGTGCGCGACACCACCTCGGCCGCCAGGGCCCCGGGGATGATCACCACGCCGTCGCGGTCAGCCAGCAGCCAGTCCCCGGTGGAGATGGTCACCTCGCCGATGGTGACCGGTTCGCCGAAACGATCCGGCACCCAGCGGCCGACGATGTCCTTGGGGGTGTTGAAGCTGCAGAAGACGGGGAACCCGATGTCGAGGATGAAGCCGGTGTCGCGGCAGCCACCGTCCACCACGTAGCCGCGCACGCCGCGGAACTGCAGCGTCTCGGCCGACAGCTCTCCCATGAGGGCGACCTCGTGGGTGTTGGGCTGGCACACCAGCACCTTCCCCGCCGGCGCGCGCGACAGCAGACCGGTCCACTCCAGCAGGGTCTGGTGCGGATCGAGCGTGTTGTCCACGTGGCCGCTGACGGTGAAGATCTCTCCCGCGAGCTTGCGCGCCGGATCCAGGGCGCGGATTTCGGGCGGCAGCACACAGCGGGCGTGGCCCATGGCGCGCAGCACGTCGTGCACAGCGGCCGCGTGGCAGGCCTCCAGCCGTTCGGTCAGGTCGGTGGGGTCGGGCGTCATCGTCATCCTCGGCAACAGGAAAGCTCGCGGACAGTATAGGCGTCAGCCACCCGCCCAAAGACCTGCGTCATCTCCCTCCGATCCCCCATCGCCGATTCCCTGTCGCCCATACCGATCGCCCATTGCCCATTGCCCATCACCTATCGCCTATCGCCCGCGCCGGCCGCAGCCACAAGCCCGCCAGCGTATCGGCGGTCAGCGCCACGATCACCGCGATCCCGCCGATGAGTGCGGCACGACTGGGGGCCTCGCCGACGATGGCCCAGGTCGAGATCACCCCGAGCACCGTCTCCAGCTCAGCCAGCAAGCCGACCTCCGCCGCGAGCAGGTGGCGGGAAGCGATGACCATGAGCAGGCAGCCCAGACCGAGCTGCACCACACCCAGCGACACCAGATTGATGAAGTCGGTGCCCGCCGCCTCGAACGGCCACGCGAAGGGCAGCGTGAGCAGGCAGGAGAACACGCCGGACAGGAACACCGTCGGCACCATGTCCACCCGTGCGTGCATCTTCCGGTTCAGCACCACGTTGGCCCCGAAGGCCACCGGGATGACCAGCGCCAGCAGGATGCCCGAGGCACCCTCGGTGGCCACGCCCTCGACGAACATCATGACGATGCCGGCGACCGCGACGGTCATGGCGACCCAGGTGCGCAGCGGAACCAACTCGCGGAGGAAGACGCGCCCCATGAGCGCCGCCATGAAAGGCGAGATGCTGCACACCACCAGGGTGTTGGCCACGGTGGTGCGCGACAGGGCGACGATGAAGCACACGTACATGAGGGCCCACAACAGGCCCGACACCACGCCGCCACGCCCGGTGTCCCGGATGCGCGCCCACAGCTCGCCCCGATACTGGATGCCAAGCACGACAACCAGAAAGAGGGCCATGAAAAATGACCGCCAGAAGGTGATCTCCCAGGCGTCCTTGAGCGACAGGGTGCGCACCAGCACCCCGGCCATGGCCCAGCAGGTGGTGGCGCCGATCATCAGAACGATGCCGAGCCGGTGGGCGGCCGCGCTCCTCATGCGGCCGCCGGCGGCAGGGG
>JBEICA010000231.1:0-5813 GCA_040373665.1 Burkholderiales bacterium
CGTTCAACAACGACGGCCCGCTCGGCACCTTCTTCCGCTACATCGGCGACACCGGCACCTACATCGCGCGCTACGACGATCTGGTCACCGGCAAGGACGAGAAGATCGACGTGTCGGGGGTGGACGTGTCGATGAACGGCATCGAACTGCAGGACCGGGAGTTCGTGGCCGCCATCCGCGAGGGCAGGGAGCCCAACGCCTCCGTGGCACAGGTGCTGCCTTGCTATCAGGTGCTGCAGCAGCTCGAAGACCAGTTGCGCGGCTGACGGCGCAGGAGATCACGATGAAGACGCGGAGACTCGGCCCCTTCGAGACCAGTGCGCTCGGACTGGGCTGCATGAACATCTGCCACGCCTACGGGCCGCCAGTGACCGAGGCCCAGGCCGAGCGGGTGCTCCTGGCGGCGCTCGACGCCGGCATCACACACTTCGACACCGCGGCGCTGTATGGCTTCGGCATGAGCGAGACCCTGGTGGGACGATTCCTGTCGGCCCATCGGTCGCGTTTCCTGCTCGCCAGCAAGTGCGGCATGACGGGCGTGGACATCGATGGCTCGGGCCGGAAGGTACGGGTGATCGACGGCCGGCCGGAGACCATCCGCGCCACCTGCGACGAGGCCCTGCAGCGGCTGCGCACCGAGGTCATCGACCTGTATTACCTGCACCGCTGGGACCGTGCCGTCCCGATCGAGGACAGCGTGGGCGCGCTGGCCGAACTGGTGCGCGCCGGGAAGATCCGCGCCATCGGCCTGAGCGAGGTGTCGGCGGCGACGCTGCGTCGCGCCCACGCGGTCCACCCGATCGCCGCCCTGCAGACCGAATACTCGCCCTGGACCCGCAATGCCGAGATCGCGGTGCTCGACACCTGCGCGGAACTCGGCGTGGCCTTCGTCGCCTTCAGTCCGGTGGCGCGAGGCTTCCTGACCGACGCGCCGCCGACGGCCGCCGCGCTGGATGCCAAGGACATCCGGCGCAGCATGCCACGCTTCGAACCTGGCAACTACGAGCGCAACCTGGCGCTGCTGCCCGCCTGGAAGTCCCTGGCGGCTCGCGCCGGATGCACGCCGGCCCAGTTGTCCCTCGCGTGGCTGCTGCACCGGCGCGACGACATCCTGCCCATCTTCGGGACCACCGACGTGGCGCATCTGCAGGAGAACGTGGCGGCCGCGGACATCACCCTGTCGGCGCAGACCCTGGCCGAGGTGGACGCGGTGATGCACGACCGTCTGGTGGTCGGCAACCGCTACAACCCGCAGGCGGCTTCCGAGGTGGACACGGAGTCCCTGGCCACGGACTGAGTCACTGCGGGTCTCCTCACCCCGGCTTCGTGCCCGGGCGCCGCGCCCGGCGGGGTCGACGGCGGGGCGTCCCGGGGCATGGCATCATCAGCCACAGCGGAACCGGCCGCGCCACTCTGGAAAACGAGAAACCGCCCATGACCACGGAACCCATCCTCCCCCACGGCGGACGCATCCTCGTCGATGCGCTGCTGACCCACGGTGTCGACACCGCCTTCTGCGTCCCCGGAGAGAGCTATCTGCCGGTGCTGGACGCGCTGCACGACGAGCAGGCGCGCATCCGCCTCGTGGTGGCCCGCCAGGACGGCGGCGCGTCGTTCATGGCCGAGGCCTACGGCAAGCTCACCGGTCGCCCGGGCATCTGCTTCGTCACGCGCGGCCCGGGCGCCACCAACGCTTCCATCGGGGTGCACACCGCGCAGCAGGATTCGACGCCGATGATCCTGTTCGTGGGCCAGGTCGGCAGCGATGTGGTGGAGCGCGAAGGCTTCCAGGAGATCGACTACCGCCGCATGTTCGGCGATATCGCGAAATGGGTGGCGCAGATCGACCGCGCCGATCGCATCCACGAGATGGTGAGCCGCGCCTTCCACGTCGCCGTGTCCGGGCGCCCCGGCCCGGTGGTGCTGGCGCTGCCCGAGGACATGCTCACCACCCGTCTTGCGCCCCTGCACAGCGAGCCCTACCGCCGGGTGGCTCCCAGCCCCGCAGGGCGCGACATGGCCATGGTGCGACACCTGCTGCAGATGTGCCGCCGACCGTTCCTCATCCTCGGCGGCAGCGGCTGGACGCGTGATGCCTGCGCGCAGATCCAGCGCTTCGCCGAGCGCAACCGCCTGCCCGTGGCCTGCTCCTTCCGCCGCCAGGACCTGTTCGACAACCAGCACCCGCAATACGCCGGGGACGTCGGCATCGGCATCTCACCGAAGCTGGCGAAGCGTCTCCAGGAGGCCGACCTGATCCTCAGCGTGGGTTCACGGCTGGGCGAGATGGCGACCAGCGGCTACACACTGTTCGGTGTGCCGCGCATGAAGCAGCGCCTGGTGCACGTGCATCCGGGTGCCGAGGAACTCGGGCGGGTCTACCAGGCCGATCTGCTGATCAATTCAGGCATGCCCGAGTTCGCCGAGGCCGCCGCCGTTCTGGGACCGGCCGAGTGGGAGAACTGGGAGGAGTGGACGGCGGCGGCGAACGCCGAGTATCGCGACAACGCCGAGCCGGTGGAGGTGCCCGGGCCGGTCAACCCCAGCCTGATCGTCGCCTGGCTGGCGGCCAACCTGCCGCGCGACACCATCATTGCCAACGGTGCAGGCAATTTCGCCGGGTGGGTGCACCGCTTCTATCCCTACGCGCCATTCCACACCCAGCTCGCGCCCACCAGCGGCGCCATGGGGTACGGCGTGCCCGCAGCGGTCGCGGCGAAGGCGGTGCACCGCGATCGCACGGTCGTGTGCTTCACGGGCGATGGCGATTTCATGATGAACGGTCAGGAACTCGCCACCGCCGTGCAGTACGACCTGCCCGTGATGATCATCCTGCTCAACAACGGTATGTACGGGACCATCCGCATGCATCAGGAACGGGAGTATCCGGGGCGCGTCCACGGCACATCGCTCGCCAATCCGGACTTCGCCGCCCTGGCACAGGCCTATGGCGCCCACGGGGAGACGGTGCTTGCGACCGAGGAATTTCTCGCGGCCTTCCAGCGCGCGGCGGCGTCGGGCAAACCCGCCATCATCGAGGTGCGCATCGACCCGGACGTCATCACCACGCGCACGACGCTGAGCGCCATCCGAGCCAAGGCGCTGGAGGCGCAGAACCCGCCGCCTGCGGTCTGAGTCCTGGCAGCGGGTGTCGGCGACGGGGCCGCCGTTCAGAACCCCACGGCCTGACCGTCCCGCCTGGGCTCCGAAGCAGCGAGATAGCCGTGCGGCAGGCGGTGCACCAGCTGGGCCGAGCCGTAGTCCAGCGCCCAGCGAGGTGTGATCCGCACCGCATGGCCGAGGCGCCGCAAACCCTCGACCGTGGCCTGCGGGATGTCGTGCTCTACCAGAAGGGCGCCGTCCCTGGAGATCTTCCAGCGTGGCGCGTCGACCGCCGCCTGGGGGTTCTGGCCGTGGTCGGCCAGCCGCACCAGCATCTGCACATGTCCCTGGGGCTGCATGTCGGCCCCCATGACACCGAAGCTCCTCACCGCCTTCCCGTCGCGGGTGACGAACCCCGGGATGATGGTGTGGAAGGGACGCCGCCCGGGTCCGACCCGATTCGGGTGGTCCGGCTGCAACGAGAAGGCGGCGCCGCGGTTCTGCAGGCTGATGCCCGTGCCGGCCACCACCACCCCGGAGCCGAAGCCGTTGTAGTTGGACTGAATGTAGGAAACCATGCGCCCGGCGGCATCCCCGGCCGTGAGATAGACCGTGCTGGACGAGGGCGGTGACCCCGGACCGAAGTCCTGTGCCACACCGCGCTGGATGCGTGCCGCCCTGCGGGCGAGGTAGGCGGGATCGAGCAGATCGTCAGCGCCCACCGCCATGTTGGCCGGGTCGGCCACATGGGCGTAAACGTCGGCGAAGGCCAGTTTCATCGCCTCCACCTGGAGGTGAATGCTTTCGGCCGAGTCGGGGGCCAGTGCGCCGAGGTCGAAGTGGCCCAGCATGCCGAGTGCCATCAGGGCGGAGATGCCCTGACCGTTGGGCGGGATCTCGTGCAGCGTGTATCCACGATAGTCCTGGGACACCGGCCGGACCCAGTCGGCACGGTGCCCGGCGAGGTCGGCCGCCGTCATCGCGCCGCCCGTCTGCTGGGCGAATTCGGCGATGCGCCGCGCCAGGTCGCCGCGATAGAAAGACTCCCCCTCGGTGGCGGCGATCTCGCGCAGGGTCGCGCCCTGATCCGGGAACCGGAACTGCTCGCCGGCGCGTGGCGGTCGGCCGCCCGGCAGGAAGGCAGTCGAGAAGCCGGGCTCGTCGCGCAGCGCCTCGGCCTGGGCGGCCCATTGCCGCGCCACGGTGGGCGAGACCAGGAAGCCTTTTTCCGCGTAGTCGATGGCCGGCGCGAGCAGGGTGGCGAGCGGCAGGGTGCCGTGCCGTTTCCACAGGGCGATCCAGGCCGACACCGCACCGGGCACGGTGACCGTGTCCCATCCCTGGGCCGGCATCGCGTTGCGCCCGGCGAAGCGCTCGGGGGTGAAGGCGGCGGGTGCGCGCCCCGAGGCATTGAGCCCCTCCAGGCGCTCGCCGTCACACACCAGGGCGAAGGCATCCGAACCGATGCCGTTCATCACCGGCTCCACCACCGTGAGCGCGGCTGCTGTGGCGACGATCGCGTCCATCGCGTTGCCACCTGCGAGCATCGCACGCAGCCCGGCCTGGGCGGCAAGCGGCTGGGAGGTAGAGACCACGTTGGCGGCCAGCACCGGCATGCGCTGCGAGCGGTACGGGAATTCCCAGTCGAATGCGGTCATGGTCATGACTCCTTGAAGGCCTGTTCCCGCGCGCGTCGGACGTTCGGTGCGATCACCGCCAGCAGCAGCACCACGGCCACCGCCAGCAGTGCACCCGACAGCGGGCGGTTGAGGAAAACGATGGGGTCGCCTCGCGAGATGGTGAGCGCGCGGCGGAAATTGTCCTCGAGCATCGGGCCCAGGACGAAACCCAGCAGCAGGGGCGCCGGCTCGCACTGAAGCTTGATGAAGATGTAGCCCAGCACGCCGAAACCGGCGGCCAGAAACACGTCGAGCACGCTGGACTGCAGGCTGTAGAGACCGATCACGCAGAACAGCAGGATCGCCGGGTAGAGGAAGCGGTAGGGCACCGACAGCAGCCGCACCCAGAGGCCGATCAGCGGGAGGTTGAGCACCACCAGCATGAGGTTGCCCACCCACATGCTGGCGATCATGCCCCAGAAAAGTTCGGGCTGCCCCGACATGACCTGCGGCCCTGGCTGGATGCCGTGCAGGGTCATGGCGCCGATCATGAGCGCCATGACCGCGTTGGAGGGAATGCCCAGCGTGAGCATGGGAATGAACGAGGTCTGAGCCCCGGCGTTGTTGGCCGATTCGGGGCCGGCCACGCCCTCGATGGCGCCCTGACCGAAACGGGACGGGTCCTTGGCCAGGCGCTTCTCCACCATGTAGGCCGCGAAGGAGCCCAGCGTCGCGCCGCCACCCGGCAGTACCCCCAGCACCGACCCGATCCCGGTGCCGCGCAGGATGGCCTTCCAGGCCCGGCGCATCTCCTCGCCGGAGGGCAGCAGGCGTCCGATGCTGCGGGTGAGCACATCGCGGTGCTCGCTGCGTTCGAGATTGACGATGACCTCGGCAAAGCCGAACAGACCCATGGCCACCACAACGAAGCCGATGCCGTCGGACAACTCGGGCAGGCCGAAGGTATAGCGCTGGTCGCCGGTCGTCGGATCCATCCCCACCAGACCCAGCAGCACGCCCAGCACGATCATGGCCACCGCCTTGAGCAGGGAGCCCTGGGCCAGCACCACGGCGGCCACCAGACCCAGCACC
>JBEICA010000161.1:0-7965 GCA_040373665.1 Burkholderiales bacterium
AACACCGGCGCGCTGCGTCCGCTGGTGCCGGAGACGGTGGTACCGCCGATCCAGTGGGGGATGTCCTTGAGGGTGACGCTGGCGTCGAGGGGCGTGTCCATGATGCGATACCTCGGAAGGTGGGTTCGGGGGGCGTGACCGTCGCGGCGGGCCGCCGCGGTCTCAGCGATGCGGTTCGGGAAAGGCGTCCAGCGGGTAGATCGGCCGGCGCAGCTTGCGGTACTCGAAGGCGGTCCAGTCGGAGGTGCCGACGCCGGGGGCGTCGCAGAACACCATGCCCCTGGCGATGGGCAGGAACACCGGCCTGAAGTACATGCGCGACTTGAGCAGCAGGAAGCGCTTGCGCGTCGGGTCGATGCCGACGCTGGTGAACACCGCCCGGTCCCAGGGTTCCTGGTTGCGTTCGATGAGCACGATCTCGGCGGCGCCGGTATCGAGCACGGCAGTGCGGCCCATGTAGCAGCGCATGCCCGTGAACTGCGGGCCGGTGACGGTGTACTCGCCGTCGGTGATCGCGCGCACCACGCCGGTCAGGCGCAGCGGCTCACCCTTGCGGCCGATCGCCGGCATGTCCATCTTGCCGCCGATGTCCAGGGTCACGGTGGCGCCGACCCCCGCGGCGATCATGGCGGCCACTGCCTCCGGGTCGCGCGTCGGACCTACCGCGATGCCGGTGAGACCGGCCGCGAGCGCGGCGCGCAGCACGTACATGGTGTCCTGGTTGGCACCCGAGGCACAGTTGTCGGCGTGGTCGAGCAGCAGGATGGGCCCGCCGGTTTCCTCGCCCAGGCGTTTTGCCTCGACCAGGGCCTCGTCCAGCGGGCGACCCCGGTAGATGAAGTCCTCCTTGTGTGCCCAGGCGACGTCGAGGATGCGCTCGCAGGCGTCGCGTGCCTCGGCGGCGTTGCCGTCCGACACCACGACCGCACTGACGCCGGCCTCGTGCATGTCGGCCTGCTGGAAGCCGCCGAATGCCGAGGCCGCCAGCAGCCCCCGGCGCTCCGCCTCGCGGGCGGCGTCGGTGAAGTCCCTGTTCGGGCTTTCCTCGGTGTTCTGGCGCAGGGTGTGGGCCAGCAGCGGACGGTTGCCCCAGGCCATCACGGGCTTCACCTCCCCCCGGATGGCGCGCCACAGGATGCTGCCCGCGAGGTGACCGGCTTCGTACTGGTCGACGTGGGGGTAGGTCTTGTAGCCGGCGATGACGGTGGCGTTGCGCACCATGGCGTCGGTGACGTTGGCGTGCAGGTCCAGCGACACCGCCAGCGGCGTGTGAGGCGCCACGGCGCGCACGCGCTCGAGCAGGCTACCCTCGCCGTCATCGGTGCGGTCGGCCACCACCATGGCGCCGTGCAGATCGAGGAAGATGGCGTCGCAGCCCTTCGCCACCTCCTCGCAGAGGATGTCGCAGAAGCGGTCGAAGGCCGTGCCGTCCACCGGGCCGCTGGGATTGGCCCAGGCAGCGAAGGGGGTGACGATCTGTGCGCCCTCGGCCTGGGCGAGGTGGATGAAGGCCGCCATGGGCAGGCGCGTGTCCTTCATCGCGTCGAAGGCGTCGCGCCCGAGGGCCGGGCCGCCGTGGCCGCCGAAGGACTCCCAGGGCGTGGGCACCGGGGAAAACGTGTTGGTCTCGTGTTGCAGCTGGGCGATGACGACTTTCATGGCGGATGAAGGCGGGGCGGCCGCCTGGGTGCGGAGTTGCGGACCCCCGCACGGCGGGTGCGGGCATCCGTCGGGATGCCGCCCGGGACGGGCCCCGCGGCGGGGGCCCGGTCCGCGGGGTGAGGCGGCTCAGGGCAGGGTGCGCAGCACGTCCGCGATGGTCTCGAAGATGCGGTCGATCTGCGCCTTTTCAATGATCAGCGGCGGCGACAGGGCGATGGTGTCGCCGGTGGTGCGGATGAGCACGCCCTTCTCGTAGGCCCGCAGGAAGGCCTCGAAGGCCCGTACCGTGGGCTTGCCCGGCAGGGGTTGCAGTTCGATGCCCGCCACCAGACCGATGTTGCGGATGTCGATGACGTGGGGCAGGCCCTTGAGCGAGTGGGCCGCGTCCTCCCAGTACTTCGCAAGGCCGGCGGCGCGCTCGAACAGGCCTTCGGACTCGAACAGGTCGAGGGTGGCGATGGCGGCAGCGGCGGCGAGCGGGTGACCCGAGTAGGTGTAGCCGTGGTAGAACTCGATGGCGCTGGCCGGGCCGGTCATGAAGGTGTCGTAGATCTCGTTGCGCACGATCACCGCCCCCATCGGCACGGCGGCGTTGGTGAGTGCCTTGGCGCAGGTGATGAGATCCGGTGTCACGCCGAATGTCTGGGCGGCGAAGGCGCTGCCGGTGCGGCCGAAACCTGTGATGACCTCGTCGAAGATCAGCAGGATGCCGTGCTTCGTGCAGATCTCGCGAAGGCGCTCGAGGTACCCCTTCGGCGGGACGAGAACCCCGGTCGAGCCGGCGACCGGCTCGACGATGACCGCGGCGATGTTGGAGGCGTCGTGCAGGGCCACCAGGGACTCGAGGCTGTCCGCCAGATGCGCGCCCCACTCCGGCTGACCACGGGAATAGGCATTGGCCTCGAGGTTGTGCGTGTGGGGCAGGTGATCGACGTTGGGCAGCAGGCCGCCACCGAAGACGCGACGGTTGGCCACCATGCCGCCGACGGAGATCCCGCCGAAGCCCACGCCGTGGTAGCCACGCTCCCGGCCGATGAACTTGGTGCGGGTGCCTTCGCCGCGGGCACGATGGTAGGCCAGGGCCATCTTGAGGGCCGTGTCCACCGCCTCGGAGCCGGAGTTGACGAAGAAGGCATGGCCCATGCCCTGCGGCGTGATGCGCACCAGACGCTCCGCCGCCACGAAGGCCGCCGGGTGGTGCAGCTGGAAGCCGGTGACGTAATCGACGTTCTCTGCCTGCCTGCGGATGGCCTCGACGATGGGCGCCCGGCAGTGGCCGCCGTTGACCGCCCACAGCCCGGCGATGCCGTCGAGGATCTGGCGCCCGTCGATGGCGGTGTAGTGCATGTCCTTGGCGGACACCAGCAGCCTCGGCTGCTCCTTGAACTGCCGGTTCGCGGTGAACGGCAGCCACAGGGGGTCGAGGTTGAGGTCCTGCAGGCGCTCGGGGATCAGATCGCGGATGTTCATGGGCGGCACTCCGGGTTGGACAGGCCCCGCGGGCGGGCGGGGAAGCAGTCAAGGGCTTGAATTCAGGACATTCAAGTATAGCCCCGGGCGCCTTGGCCAAGCTATCATCCGGCGCGTGCCGGAGGCTCGCCGGCAGCCCCTGCGCCAGCCGGAAAGGTCGGGGAGTACCGCCCTCGCGTGCCTTGTCCGCCGTTTACCGTCCGCCTGCCCGGAACGCCGACCGTCCCATGCCCGAACTCATCCTGCATCATTACCCGACTTCGCCGTTCGCCGAGAAGGCGCGTCTCATGCTCGGTTACAAGGCCCTGGCGTGGCGCTCCGTCACCATTCCCCGGTGGATGCCCAAGCCCGACCTGATGCCTCTGACCGGCGGCTACCGCAGGACACCGGTCATGCAGATCGGCGCCGATATCTACTGCGATACTGCCTGCATCGCCAGGGAGCTGGACCGGCGCGCGCCGGGGCGCCCGCTGTTTCCGGCACCCCTGCGCGGCCCGGCGGCCATCATGGGCGCGTGGGCCGACTCGGTCCTGTTCTTCGACGTCGTGGGGGTGGTGTTCGGCACGCACGGCGCCTCGGTGCCGGCCGAACTGCGCGAGGACCGCAGGCGGTTCTCCGAGGGCGCGATCGACATCGATCGTTACGCCTCGGACCAGGACCACCTGCGTGCCCGACTGCGTGCACACCTGTTCCGGCTGGAGCATGCCCTCGACGCCGGTCATGCCTTCCTGCTGGGGGACGCTCCGTGCTACGCGGATTTCTGCGCCTGGGGCCCGGTCTGGATGCTGATCCGTCGCGTTGCCGAACTGGAGCCGTTGCGCGACATGCCGCAGTTGCAGGCCTGGGCCGCGCGCATGGAGGCCATCGGGCATGGCGAGCCGCGGGACCTGTCCTCGGGAGAAGCGCTCGAGATGGCCCGCGGAGCCGCGCCTGCCGACCTGGTGGTGACGCATCCCGTGGCCGACCCGGGGCTGGACGTCGGCCGTCCGATCACCGTGGCGGCGGACGACTACGGTCGTGATCCGGTGCGCGGACGGGTGGTGGCGCTGACCGCCCAGCGCGTGGTGATCCGGCGGAGCGATCCCGCCGTCGGCGAGGTGAACGTGCATTTCCCGCGCGCGGGCTTCCGCCTGACGCCGGCCCAGGAGGACTGAACGATGGATCTGAACTACACGGCCGCGGAGCTGGCCTTCCGCGACGAGGTGCGCGCCTTCATCCGCGAAAACCTGCCGCACGAGCTGTCGCGCAAGGTGATCGAGCACAAGCGGCTCGGCAAGGACGACTACGTGCTCTGGCAGCGCATCCTGCATCGCAAGGGCTGGATCGCGCGCCACTGGCCGGTCGAGCATGGCGGCTGCGGCTGGACCCCGGGGCAGCGTCACATCTTCGAGGAGGAGAGCGCGGCGGCGGGCGCGCCGCCGGTGATCGCCTTCGGCGTCTACATGGTCGGCCCGGTCATCCACACGTTCGGCAGTCCGTGGCAGAAGCAGCACTACCTGCCGCGCATCCTGTCGTCCGAGGACTGGTGGTGCCAGGGCTATTCGGAGCCGGGTTCCGGTTCGGACCTTGCCTCTCTGCGCACCCGGGCCGAGCGCCGCGGCGACCGCTACGTGGTCAACGGCCAGAAGACCTGGACCACGCTCGCGCAGTACGCCGACATGATGTTCTGCCTCGTGCGCACTTCCGCCGAGGGCAAGAAGCAGGAGGGCATCTCCTTCCTGCTGATCGACATGAAGAGCCCGGGCGTCGAGGTGCGACCCATCATCACGCTCGATGGCGAGCACGAGGTCAACGAGGTGTGGCTGCAGGACGTCGAGGTGCCGGTCGAGAATCTCGTCGGCGAGGAGGGCAGGGGCTGGACCTACGCCAAGTTCCTGCTCTCCAACGAGCGCACCGGCATCGCCGCGGTGTCGCGCTCCAAGCGTGAACTGGCCTACCTGAAGGCCATTGCGGCCCAGGAGCACTCCGGTGGCCGGCCGCTCATCGACAACCCGGTGTTCCGCGACAAGGTCGCCCGGGTGGAGATCGACATCATGGCGCTCGAGATCACCGTGCTGCGCGTGCTGTCGGCCGATCGTCAGGGCAAGCCGCTCGGCCCCGAGGCCTCCATCCTGAAGATCAAGGGTACCGAGATCCAGCAGGCACTCACCGAGCTCATGATGGAGGCGGTCGGCCCGTACGCGCTGCCGCACCTGCCGGCGCAGTGGAGCGACCACTGGCTCGGCGAGCGCGTCGGGCCGGAGTACGCAGCGCCGCTGGCGGCGCGTTACTTCAATTACCGCAAGGTCAGCATCTACGGCGGCTCGAACGAGATCCAGCGCAACATCATCGCCCAGGCGGTGCTGGGGCTCTGAGCCCGGGCGCGCCAGAGCGGGGACAGGGACATCATGGACTTCGACTACACGGAAGAGCAGCGTCTGCTGCAGGAATCGATCGGCCGGTTTCTCGACAGGAATTACGCGTTCGAGACACGCCGCGAAATCATCGAATCGCGCATCGGTTACAGCCCGACGGCGTGGGAGGGCCTGGCGGGACTGGGCCTGCTCGGTGTCGCCATCCCGCAGGCGTACGACGGCTTCGGTGGTGGTGGCGTCGAAACCATGATCGTGATGGAAGCCCTGGGCCGGGCGCTGAGCGTCGAGCCCTATCTTGCGACGGCCGTGATGGCGGCACGCTGCATCGCCACGGCGGGCACGGAGGACCAGAAGAGCTACCTGCTGCCGCGCATCCTCGACGGTTCCATGCGTCTGGCCTGTGCCTTCGGCGAACCCGGCTCGCGCCACGACCCGGCGCATGTCGAGGCCACGGCACGGCTCGACGGCGGTTTCTGGGTGCTCAACGGGTCCAAGTCGGTGGTGGTCCACGGCGCCGTGGCCGATCTGCTGATCGTCTCGGCGCGCACCGCCGGCGGGCCCACGGATCGTGACGGCGTGAGCCTGTTCTTCGTGAACCCCTCCGAGGACGGCGTGATGGGGCGGGACTACCCGACCTACGACGGCATGCGCGCCGCCGAGATCACCCTCGAGGACGTGCACGTGAGCTCGGATTCGCTCATCGGCGTGGCGGACAAGGGCCTGCCCCTGATCGAACTCACCATCGACCGGGCCGTCGCCGCCGTGTGCGCCGAGGCGGTGGGCATCATGGATTCGCTCTACCGCCTGACGCTGGATTACCTCAAGACCCGCCAGCAGTTCGGTGTGCCGATCGGCCGCTTCCAGGCACTGCAGCACCGCATGGTGGACATGTTCATGAACTGCGAGCAGGCGCGCTCCATGGCGCTGCTGGCCGCCGTGAAGGTGGACGACGAAGACCCGGTCGAGCGCCGTCGCACGGTGTCCGCGGCGAAGGAGCTCATCGGCCGCAAGGGGCGCGACGTGGCCCAGGAAGCGATCCAGCTGCACGGTGGCATCGGCATGACGGACGAGCTGATCGTCGGGCACTACGTCAAGCGTCTGACCGCCATCGGCATGCAGTACGGCGATGCCGACCATCATCGCGAGCGCTTCGTGACGGCGGACCAGACGCCGGTGGAGCCGATACTGGTGAAGCCGCGGTCGAGGTGGAAGAAGATCTAGGCGATAGGCAATCGGCGATGGGCGATCGGTCATGACGGGGTTCGGGAGAGCGGGATGATTGGCAAGGTGGGTGTGGTGGGCGCGGGCCTGATGGGGGCGGAGATTGCGCTGGTGTGCGCGCTGGCAGGGCGCGACGTGGTGCTGGCGGACACGTCCGAGGCGAATCTGACGCGGGCCCTCGACAACCTCGGGCGGGTGCTGGACAAGGGCATCCAGCGCGGGCTGTTCGAGGTCGCGCAGAAGCAGCAGGCGCTGGAGCGCATCCGGACCTCGACCGAGTTGTCGGCCTTCGCCGACCGCGACCTCGTGGTCGAGGCGGTGTTCGAGGACGAGCAGGTGAAGGCGGCCGTGTTCCGCACGCTCGATCAGGTCTGCCGCCCGGACGCCATCATCGCGAGCAACACCTCGACCATCTCCATCACCATTCTCTCCTCCTATGTCGCACCGGAGCGGCGTGCGGCCTTTCTCGGCACACACTATTTCTCGCCGGTGTCCCGCATGAAGCTGGTCGAGGTGATCCCGGGGCTGGACACCTCGGACGCGACGGTCGAGGCGGTGATGGCCTTTTCGCGCGAGATCGGCAAGACACCGATCCGGGTCAAGGACGTGGTCGGGTTCGCGGTCAACCGCGTGCTGCATGTCTTCATGATCGAGGCCATGCGTCTGGTCGAGGAGGGGGTGTGCACGCCCGAGGAGGTCGACGTGGCCTGCCGGCTGGGTCTGGGCCATCCCGTCGGCCCGTTCGAGTTGCTGGATGCGGTGACCAATTCGTTGTCCCTGCAGGCGCAGGAGATCCTGTTCCAGGCCTACGGTGAACGATTCCGACCGCGGCCCATTCTCAAGCAGATGGTGAAGGCCGGCTACAACGGCAAGCGTGCCGGGCGCGGCTGGTACCGTTACGCGGCCAAACCGAAGGCCTGACGCCCGTCGACCTGGGGTCCCGGGCCTGCGGGCACCATCGCCCGGGCCGCCGGCCGGCATTGCGCGGGCGGGCGTCGAAGGCAAACAGAAGCGGCGTGGCGCAGATCGCGTCGCCGCAGGAGGTCAGTGCGGGGCATGCTTTATTTCGAGGATTTCAAGGTTGGCGAGACGTCCGAGATGGGACGCCGGGTGGTGGATCGTGACGAGGTGATCGCCTTCGCGCGCGATTTCGACCCCCAGCCCTTCCACATCGACGAGGAGGCGGCCCGCGCCAGCATGTTCGGCGGGCTCATCGCCAGCGGCTGGCATACCGTCTCGATGGTCATGCGCATGATGT
>JBEICA010000085.1:0-12588 GCA_040373665.1 Burkholderiales bacterium
GCCGCCGCCGACGCCGCCGCCACCCTGCTGGCCAATGCCGTAAACGTCGACCACCCCGGCATCCTCCGCCGGCCCGCCCGCGAACTGCGCGACGACTCCGACCTGGCCATGCTGCCCGTCACGGTGGACGTGCCACCACTGCCAGCCGGCGCCGTCGACGCCGCCCTCGACGCGGGGATGGCGGAGGCGCAGCGCATGCAGGCCCTCGGCCTGATCGGCCCCGCCTGCCTGCGGCTGCAGGGGCGCGTGGTGGTCATCGAGCCGGAGACAGAGGGGTCTCTGGCGCGGGCTCAAGAGTCGACAAAGGGCTATGGGTGAACCCGAAATGACGACAAGAAAATCAGTCAACCTATTGAATAAAATATGTTGTTCCTTCATGTTTCAAAATTCCTCAATTTGAAGGAAGCAGCATGAAGCCACTGTCCCATCAGCAGCGGCTCCATCTAGTCAATTCCCAGCAGCTCTAAGAGAACTTCAGCGTTGCTGCAGCACAGGTACGCTGCCACGCATACGGCATGCGGTGGAAGCGGTTACGCGATGTGGAGTATCTGTTCCGCGGATCGGACCGCGAAGGACGCGGCAGGCTCCTTGGGCGCCGCAGCGCAGAGACCGAGCGGACGCTCGAGGCGTTTCTCGCCCGCAAAGTGGCCGCCGAGGCGCGGCTTTCAGCGGTTCGTGAACAGATGGATGAGCAGGCCCGCCTCAACGTGGCACTCCGACTCGCGCGGGTCCCCCGCGTGGTGGGACGCATTCTCCGCGAGATCGACCGGGCCGGATTGCTTGACTCCTTCACGGTTTTGGGCCCGCAGGCGCTTTATGGTTACGAGGCTGCGGGCGGCCTGCAGTTCCTGCTAGAACTTCTCGCGTCCGGAGACGTGGACCTCCTCTACGACACACGCAAGAGCGTGGCTGTGGTGGCCGGTCGCATGAGCGGTGAAGGTCTTCTCGGGCTGTTGAAGAAGGCTGATCGCAGCTTCGAGTGCGTGCGCAAGCGGGGGTTTCGTGCCGCCAACGCCGGCCAGTTCATGGTGGACCTCATCGTTCCACCGCGCTCCATGCGCGACAGCCAACCCGTCACCTTCGGGGACGACGATCTCGTGGCCGCCGAAGTGCCTGGACTCCAGTGGCTTCTGAATGCACCCAAGCTCGAGACTTTCGCCATCGACGAGACGGGATGGCCAGCACCCTTCAGGATTCCCGACCCGCGTGCCTTCGCCCTGCACAAGGCCTGGCTCGCAAGCCAGCCCGATCGTGAACCGCTGAAGCGGCCAAGGGACATTGGCCAGGCGCGGGCGGTCGCACGCATGGTGGTCGAGCACATGCCGCACCTGCGTTTCGAAGACGCGATCACCGCCCTGCACGGCGATGACCGAGCGATGCGCTCCATGCTGCAGATCTGACTCCGGGTCGACCGGACCGCGTGAGCACTGCTTTGGCCGGGAGCCCGCGACTGCACGCTCGCGGGCTCTACTGTCACAGCAGCGGGACCGTCGCACCCGGAGCCCTGCTGCCCCGCCCCGCCCCGGACCGGCCGCCCATCGTGGCGGCCGGCATCCACCGGGGCCGTGCCACAGCCTCTGCCGGTTCAGCAGGCCCGTTTCAACATCGGACGGACCAACTCAGGCCCGATGCGTGTGCACCCCGGACCGACGCGTGTGCCGACCTGCGGCGACCACGACCCCGAGGCCGGCCGCGAGCATGACCAGACGGGACGGCTCGGGCACCGGAACGGGCGCGTAGTGGACACCGTAGAGGGATCGCGTCAGCTGGAAGTTCAGGGCATTCCCGTCGATGAGGCCCACGGCGATGGTGTAGTTCCGACCTGCTTCCATCGACAGGCTGGGAACAGCGGCCCTCCACGGCTCGGCAATCAGGTTGAGCGGAATCTCGTAGCTGGTCTGGGTGGGCGAGAGCAAGGGACCGAGGTGGAGCAGGTCCAGGCGGTCTGGTTCGGTGGCGTCGCGTTCCCAAACGAAGACCTGGACCCAATCGACCTCCACGCCGGCCGGCATTGCCGCCGGCAGATCCCACGACACGGTGGGTGTTGGCCCGGTGCCGGTCACGGTGATATGGGTGGCGAGGGGCATCGAACCGACGTTGCCAACGACCGGCCCGGTCAACTGCGTGCTGTCGCCCCCGTTCTGAAGATCATAGGTCCACGCACCCGTCAGCCCCGGGCTGTAGGGGGTTATGTTTTCGAGGGCGGCGGGATTGGCGGTATAGCCTTGCTCCACCAGCGGCACGATGACGAGACTGCCGGTCAGACTGTCGATCTGGGTCGCTGTGCCCGTCGTCCCGGCCTGCGCGCCCGGCACCGGATCCCACGCGCCGATGACGATGATGTCGCGGGCAGGGCCAGCGACGAGACCAAAGTTATTGTCCCGGAAGGTGTAGAGGCCGGAAGCGCTCACGGGCGCGGCGAGGGCGCTTCCAGCTCCGGTCGCCAGCACTGCCGCTGCCACTGCGAGTGACACGAATCGATTCATTCCGGCTCTCCTGATCAACCCCTGCGGGGATTGCCGGGAGGAATAGCACGCTGAAGGTTACCGACGAGTTACCGGCCGACAGTGACTTCTCGCACGACCAGCCGAAGGCATGCACCCAAGGATGACGGTCGCAGCTGCACGGCGCCCGTCGATGCCAGACCGACAGGCGGGCGAGCCGTCGATGGGACTGTTCGGGCGAGACCCACGCACCCGCGCCCCGGCAGGCCCATTCGCACTGGCATCCGTAGTGTGAACAGTTCCTAGGCCGCCCGGGTCTGGCCCTGGAGAACGATTCGGGCCCGCCAGCCAAGCCGACGCCACCACGGCAGGCGGTCGACGAACAGGCGTCCGTCGAGGTGGTCGAGTTCGTGTTGCAGGCAGACAGCGTGCATGTCCTCGAGGTCCGTCTCGAACACCGCGCCCGTCTGGGTCCGGGCCCGCACCCTGAGACGGGTGGCGCGTACCACGTTGCCCACGACCCCAGGCACGGACAGGCAGCTCTCCTCCACGAGGGCGGGGATCGCGGCGTGCAGGACCTCGGGGTTGACGTAGACCTGGGGCGGCAGCGCGCCGCCCGACAGGTCCATCACCAGCACGCGCCTGGCCACCCCGACCTGGGGCGCGGCGAGGCCGATCCCGCCGCTGGCGCGCAAGGTCTCGCACAGATCCTCGACCCATTGCCCGAGCGTGGCGTCGAAGCTGTCGACCGGGACGGCGGCGAGACGCAGCCTGGGGTCCGGGTGCTCGAGGATGGTCAGACGGCTCATGACAGACCCGCGACGCCTCAGGCGGTGCGCTCGCGCCCGGCCTCGGCGCGGATGGCGGACCGGGGTGTTTCGGAGGGCACGGCAGGGCGCCGCAGCATCGGCACCAAGGCGGCGATGGTCAGGATCAGGAAACCGATCTCCAGAGCGTAGACGCCAAAGTAGCCGTTGGCCACCACCGGCAGCCCCCAGAGGCCGTCACCCGCGGCCGCGGTGGCATTGAGCACGTCCCGAAGAACACTGGCCAGAGCCACGGCGATGCCGGCGGCGGTGGCCTGCACGGCGCCCCAGGCACCCAGGGCGAGACCTGCCTGCCCCAGTGGCGCCCGGTTCATGGTGGCGGTCAGGGTCGCGTGGCCGAACACCGCACCACCGAAACCGATGAGGAAATTGCCCACCAGGAAAAGGGCAGTGGCTGCGGCGGGCGCGGAGGCGATGACGAGCAGGAACGCGGGCACCCCGATCAGGGCGCCCTGCAGCGTCATGCGCTGCGGGTCACCGCCGCGGCCCAGCACCCGGGAGGCGTGGCCGAAGCCGAGCAGACCGCCCAGCGCCAGCAACGCGGTGAGCCGCGTCGTGGCGGCGACATCGAGTCCCAGCACCTGTCCGCCGAACGGCTCGAGCAGGATGTCGGCCATGCCGAAGGCCATGGTCCCGATCCCGACCACGGTGAGCCGGCGCATCGCCCCCTCTCCGGACCGGAAGGCCGCCCAGGACTCGGCGAACCCGGGATCGACCAATACCGGGGCGGGGCCGCGCGCCGGTCGGCGCGTCTCCTGTTTCCACAACGCCAGGCAATTGAGCGCAACCGTGAGCACGGCGGTGCCCTGGACCACGGCCACCAGACGGGCCGGATTGAAAGGGGACAGCACGGCGCCGAACACCAGCGCACTGCCGAGCATGCCCAGCAGCAGCATGACGTACATGAGACCGACCACACGGGGACGCGATTCGGGCGCGGCGAGATCGGTGGCCAGCGCGAGACCCGCGGTCTGCACCACATGCACACCGGCCCCGACCAGCAGAAAGGCGGCGGCCGCGGCCATCTGACCGATCCAGGCCGGAGCATGGGCTGCGTGCCCCTTGCCGGCGAGCACCAGCAGGGCGAAGGGCATGATGGCGAAACCGCCGAACTGCAGCAGGGTGCCCTTCCAGATGAAGGGCACGCGGCGCCAGCCCAGGGCGCAGCGGTGCACGTCGGAGCGGAACCCCACCAGGGCACGGAAGGGCGCAAACAGCAGGGGCAGCGCGAGCATGACGCCGACCACCGCAGCCGGTACGCCGAGTTCGACGATCATGACGCGATTGAGCGTCCCGACCAGCAGCACGAGGGCCATTCCGACCGAGACCTGGAACAGGGACAGCCGCAACAGTCGGCCGAGCGGCACGTCGGCCGTCGCGACGTCGGCAAAAGGCATGAACCGGGGTCCCAGGCGGACCCAGTTGTCCATCAGCTTGTGGCCGATCCGGTTCATGGTGAGGAGCGCCGTGTGAGACCGGGGGTACCGGGACCTTCGAGGCCCCGGAACCCCCGGGCGGACTACCGAAGCGCCGGGGCGCTCAGCCTCCCTTGAGGAAGGACTGGAACCACGTCGAGTTGGACAGAACGGCGAAGTGCACGATGAGCGAAGTCACCGAGACGGCGCCCAGGAACAGCGGCAGGCCGACCGTGGGCTTCACCACGCACCAGATTCTTCCTTGGTTCATGCTCTTCTCCTCAGCCCAGCCACGGGGTGTAGATCGCCGCCAGGATGTGAGCGACCAGGGAGATGACGAAGAACACCCTCGCCCCGTCGATCACGTGCTTGTGCAACTCCTCCGACTCCACGATCGTCAATCCGGTCGGCCAGACCCGGTTCGGATCGTCCAGATCAGTCGCCATGCGGTTACCTCCTTAGACAAAAACCACAAGATGCGTCTCGAACCAGGCCACCGTCCTGCACGCCTCGCACAGCGCCTTGCCGAGCCCTTGTCACCTGGACGCTCCCAGTCGCGCGCGAGACTGCCGATGCCCTGGATGCGCCAAGCGCCCGAAGGGTCGGATGGTCAACCCGTGTTCAGGAAAGACCACCCCACCCTCCGATCGATGCTACGACCAGGAAAAGATCCGTGTCAATTCCCATGGTCGCTTTGAACTGTAATTTTTTGTGGACACAGCGGACACGTAAAGCTGAACAGGGCACTCTGGTCAGGTGCCTGACACAACGACCTTTGGGGAAGACGCCCCCGTCCGCGAGACCGCAGACGGGGGCGCGTCGAATCAGAGGCGGAACAGCGTCTCGAGCCCGAGCGCGGACGACAGCGGCGCTGGGTTGCGCGACAGCAGCGGCAGTCCGAAGCTGTGGGTCTTGCGGGTGGTGCTCCCGCTGGACAGCAGCGGCAGGCCGAAACTGTGCGTCCGGCCACGACCGGACGCCGACAGCGGCTTCATGCCGATCATCGAGGAAAGCGGGGCGGCGTTGGCCGAGAGCATCGGGAAACCGAAACTGCGGGTCCAGCGCGAGCCTCCGCCGCGCGACAGCAAGGGGAGCCCGAAGCTGTGGGTCCAGCGGCCACCACCGCCCCGTGACAGCAGCGGCAGGCCGAAACTGTGCGTCCAGCGACCGCCGCCCCCGCGCGACAGCAGCGGCAAACCGAAACTGCGGTGCCAGTCGCGGCGTGCCCGCGTCAGCGGTTTCATGCCGATCATCGAGGACAGCGGCGTCGCGTTGCGCGACAGCAGGGGCATCCCGAGGAAGGATTTGAACACGATGGGCGAACGAGCCAGTTCCCGGCAGGACGCGCCGAAGATGCTCCGGCGCCTGGACAACATGGGCAGGCCGATGAAATCGGAAAGGGGCGCGGGATGCCGGCGCATGAGGGTGGGCATGCCGAATATCGCGGACAGCGGCGCAGCCTCGCCCCCATAGAAATGATCCGGCCGGGACAGGCGGTCGCCGAAGTCCACCGGGCCGCAGGCATCCAGGACGTTGGCCGCGATCTCACCGCAACCGTAGGGCGCATCGATCGCGACCAGCGACTGACCGGCGGCGAGCCCCTCGCCGTAGATGCTGGCCTGATAGCGCAGCCCACGGCTGGCGAGGTTGGCCAATACCTCGGACCCACGCGCGGAATTCGCCTCGTCGGGAGACGCCACGATGATGCTCTCGGGTGCGAAGCCCTCGGCGCTCAGCCGCTGCGCCGCATCGCGGGCCTGCTGCCCGGTGGCGAACAGGCGTACGACGGGATTGTTCATGCTCTTCTCCGGAAAGGTACCCAGACAGTCTTCACCGGGACGGCCTGCTGGGCGCAGACTGTCCGGACACTTCCCCGCAGCGCGAGTCTAATCCGCCGCGCGGATGCAAGGCAATGCGCGGCAGGCGTCTCGCCGTGGCTGGCACCGACCGGCAGCGGCGCGTTCCGGATCGGGATCGCCTATCATCATCGCATCTCACAACGCGAGCGATCCGCCATGGCCAGCCCCGACATCGCCCCCGCCTCTGCCCCCGTGGAAGTCCGCAAGGTCTGCACCGTGGTGGAGGAGATCCATCACGACGGCGGTCCGCCCGTCGCGAACCCCAGGCGCCGGGCCGCCGTGGTGGCAGTGATCCGCAATCCCTTCGCCGGCCGCTACGTCGAAACCATCGAGCCCTACATGGAAGCGCTCAAGCCGCTGGGGCTGCAGATGGCGACGCGCCTGCTCTCCGCCCTGGGCGGCGCCCCCGCCCAGGTGGATGCCTATGGCAAGGGCACGGTCGTCGGATCCGCCGGCGAGATCGAGCACGGGGCCTTCTGGCACGTTCCGGGCGGCTATGCCATGCGAGAGGTGCTGGGCGGCGCGAAGGCGATCGTCCCGTCCACCACGAAAATGGGCACCCTGGGCACCCGCATCGACATCCCCATCCACCACAAGGACGCCGCCTACGTGCGATCGCATTTCGACGCCATGGAAGTCGGAGTGCCGGACGCGCCGCGTCCGGACGAACTGGCACTGGTGCTCGTGATGGCCTGCGGAGGGCGGGTTCACGCCCGCATGGGAGGGCTCGAGGTTTCACAGATCAGCAAGTGGGACGGACAACGATGAGACGCTTCTGGCTGGGCCTTGCGGCCACACTGTGGTGCCTTGCGGCGAATGCCGCCCAACCGCCCGTGCGGGTCGGTGAGCTCAATTCCTACAAGGCGTTCCCGGCCTTCCTCGAGCCATATCGGAAAGGCTGGCAGCTCGCCGTGGAGGAGATCAACGCCGCGGGCGGCATCGGCGGGCGGCCCCTGGAGGTGATCTCCCGTGACGACAACGGCAACCCCGGGGACGCGGTGCGCGTGGCCGAGGAACTGGTGAGCCGGGAGCAGGTGGTGGCGCTGGTCGGCAGCTTCGCCTCGCACGTCGGACTGGCGGTGAGCGATCTGGCACGCCAGCGCCGCATTCCCTATCTCGCCGCCGAACCGCTGACCGACAAGCTGGTTTGGGAGCAGGGCAATCGCTATACCTTCCGGTTGCGCGCCTCCACATACATGCAGACGGCCATGCTGATTCCCGAGGCCGCGCGCCTGAACAGGAAGCGCTGGGCCCTGGTGTATCCGAACTACGAGTACGGGCAGGCGGCGGCCAACGCCTTCAAGAAGCTCCTCAAGGCGCGCCAGCCGGACGTGGAATTCGTCACGGAGCAGGCGCCGCCCCTTGGCAAGATCGACGCCGGTGCCACGGTGCAGGCACTGGCCAGCGCGAAACCCGACGCCATCTTCAGCGTGCTGTTCGGCCCGGACCTCGCGAAGTTCGTGCGTGAAGGCAACACCCGGGGTCTCTTCCGCGGGCGCGAGGTCTTCAACCTGCTCGGCGGCGAACCGGAATACCTGGACCCGCTCAAGGATGAGACCCCCGAGGGCTGGACCGTGACCGGCTACCCCTGGTCCGAAATCGCCTCGCCCGAGCACCGCCGCTTCCTGGAAGCCTACCGAACCCGCTGGAACGACTACCCGCGGCTCGGCTCGGTGGTCGGGTACACGGCCATGCACTCGCTGGCGGCAGCGCTGGTCAAGGCGGGTGGCACGGACGCGGAAAAGGTGGTGACCGCCTTCAGGGGGCTCGCCGTGCCCACCCCCTTCGGAAAAATCACCTACCGCGCGCTGGATCACCAGTCGACCATGGGCGCCTACGTCGGACGACTGGCGAAACGCGACGGACGCGGAGTGATGGTGGACTGGGTATACCGCGACGGCCTTTCCTACCTGCCAACGGACGCGGAGGTCAGGAAGCTACGTCCGCCCGAACCCTGAGAGCAACCGCGGCACATCGGATCGCCCCCGGTCGGGTGGATCCCATGCGCCGCGAGGGCGTCACTTGAGGATGCCGCCCAGCAGCTTGCCGAGATCGGCACCGCCGAGCTTGCCGACCTGCTCGGAGACCGCAGCCGGAAACTTCGCGGACTGGTCGGCATTCATGCCGAGCTTGCCCAGCGCGCCGGTCAGACCCTTCATGTCGCCGAGCTTGCCGGTCACCGCCCCCAGGTCCCTCGCCGTCTTGAGGTACTTGTCGGCGCCGGGAATGGCGGCGGCGATCCTGTCGAATTCCGGTCCGCTCAGCTTTTCCTTCGCGAACGCCAGCACTGATCCAAGACCGCCACCCGCCTGGGCGTTGCTGACCCCGACCTGCTTGCTCAACTGGCTGACGATGTCTCCCCCGCCGCCGCCCAGCATCGGCAGGGACTCGCAGGCGGTGAGTGCGGACAGGGGAAGGACCAGGGCGGCTGCCTTCAACAGATCGCGACGCTTGTTCATGGATTCTCCGTGATGTCGTTCGAGTGCCGCCGACGACCCTCGGGCGCGGCGGGGCGACCCGCACGGCGGCCCGGTGATGATACCCCCTGCCGCCTGCCCCTTCGCGTGCGCACGGGAATCGCCGATACTCCCGAGTCTGTCGTCTCCCAGAGCCCAGCCGCGCCTGCGCCAACGTGACTCTCGCCGATCTCGCCCCCCAGATCGTCAACGGACTGGCCAGCGCATCCACGCTGTTCCTGCTGGCCTCCGGGCTGTCGCTCATTTTCGGCGTGACCCGGGTGGTCAACTTCGCCCACGGCTCGCTCTACATGATCGGCACCTACGCCGGCATCTCGGTGGCGGAGCACGTCGGGGGTGCGACCGGCTTCTGGGGCGGGCTGGTGGTGGCCGCCGTCGCCGTGGCGGTGCTGGGCGTGGCCATCGAGGTGGCGGTTCTCAAACGCATCTACGCCGCCCCTGAACTGTTTCAGCTCCTGGCCACCTTCGCCGTGGTGCTGGTGCTGAAGGATCTGGCGCTGATGGTCTGGGGGGCGGAGGACATCCTCGGGCCTCGCGCCCCGGGCCTGACGGGCGCGGTGGAGGTCGCGGGCAGCCTCATTCCCAGCTATGACCTGCTGCTGATCGTCCTCGGCCCCATCGTGCTGATCGCGCTGGAACTGCTGTTCCGCCGAACCCGCTGGGGTGTGCTGGTACGCGCCGCGACCCAGGACCGGGAGATGGTCGGTGCCCTGGGCGTGAACCAGGGCTGGCTGTTCACCGGCGTATTTGCGCTGGGCAGCCTGCTCGCCGGCCTCGCCGGTGCCCTGCAGATGCCCCGGGAACCCGCCAGCCTGTCGCTGGACCTCATGGCCATCACCGACGCCTTTGTCGTCGTGGTCATCGGTGGCCTGGGCAGCCTGCGCGGCGCATTCGTCGCGGCCCTGCTGATCGGCATCGTGAAAGCCTTGTGCATGGCCCTCGGCAACGTCGAGCTGGGCGCCTGGTCGCTCAACGTCACCAAACTGACCCTGGTGATCGAGTTCGCCCTCATGGCGCTCACCCTCGCCGTGCGGCCCTGGGGACTGTTCGGCCGGCCGCAGCGTCACGCCGAGGCGGCGCGCGGCATCAGGCGTGTGCATGCCCCGGGGCGCGGCTTCTGGGTGGGCTGGGCCGGTGCGCTCGCCCTGTGCGCGGCGGCGCCGCTGATGGTGGACGAGTACGCGCTGGTGCTCGCCACCGACATTCTGATTTTCGCGCTGTTCGCCGCCAGCCTGCACTTCCTCATGGGCCCCGGCGGCATGGCCTCCTTCGGACACGCCGCCTTCTTCGGCGTCGGGGCCTACGCGGCCGCGCTGCTCATGAAGGGTGCCGGTTGGCCGATGCCCGCCACCCTGGCAGCGGCGCCCATCGCGGCCGGCGTCGCCGGTCTTCTGGTGGGCTGGTTCGCGGTGCGCCTGTCCGGGGTCTATCTGGCGATGCTCACCCTGGCTTTCGCCCAGATCGCCTGGTCCATCGCCTTCCAGTGGGACGAGGTCACAGGCGGCAGCAACGGACTGGTCGGAGTGTGGCCAGCCCCATGGGCCAGCGGCAAGGCGGCTTTCTTCGAACTCACGCTGGTGTGCTGTGCCCTCGGCATCGGCGCGCTGTGGCTGGTGTCGCACGCCCCCTTCGGCCACGCGCTGCGCGCCGGGCGCGACACCCCCGCGCGTGCCGAGGCCATCGGTATCCCGGTGCAACGGGTGCAATGGCTGGCCTTCCCGGTGGCGGCTGCCGCCGCCGGCCTCGCGGGGGCCTTGTTCGTGTACTCCAAGGGCAGCCTGTCTCCCGAGGTGATGGCGATCCCGCGCTCGGTGGACGGTCTGGTGATGGTGCTGCTCGGCGGCGTGCACGCCATGACGGGACCGCTGGCGGGTGCAGCGCTGTTCACTTGGCTGCAGGACGAGGCACTGCGCCATACGGAGTACTGGCGGCTGTGCCTGGGCGTGGCGGTGCTTCTGATCGTGCTCGCCTTCCCGCACGGCGTCGTGGGCAGCCTGACCCGGCTGACCGGGAGGCGGGACTGATGCTGCTGCAGGTCGAGAAACTCGAGAAACGTTACGGCGGCGTGCATGCCGTGGCCGGCGTCGACTTCCACGTGGCCGAGGGTGAGCGGGTGGCGCTCATCGGCCCGAACGGCGCGGGCAAGACCACCTGCTTCAACATGATCGGCGGCCAGATCCGCCCCGATGCCGGCCGGATCCGGCTGGAGGAGCGGGACATCACGGGACTCGGGCCGCGCCGGCTGTTCCACACCGGTGTGGGTCGCACCTTCCAGATCACCGCGACCTTCGCCTCGATGTCGGTGGTGGAGAACGTGCAGGCGGCGCTGGAATCGCACCATGGCGGCAGTCTGCTCCTGACCGGCCACGCCTGCCGACGGCATCGCGAGGAGGCCCTGGCGATGCTGGGCCGGGTCGGGCTCGGTGATCGCGCCGATGAGCCCTGCGCGCAGCTGGCCTACGGCGACCTCAAGCGCCTGGAGCTGGCGCTGGCGCTGGCCAACAGGCCACGCCTGCTGCTCATGGACGAGCCCACCGCCGGCATGGCGCCGGCCGAACGCCATGCCCTCATGACCCTGGTGAGCGCGCTCGTGCAGGACCGTGGCGTCGCCGTGCTGTTCACGGAGCACGACATGGACATCGTGTTCGGCCACGCCGACCGGCTGCTGGTGCTGGACCGCGGCCGGCTGGTCGCCCAGGGCGATCCGGCGGCGGTGCGCCAGGATCCCGAGGTGCGGCGCATCTACCTCGGCACGGAAGGTCACTGAGCCATGACGATGCCCCCGGATGTTGCGTTGGCCGCGGCACGGCCCCCGGCGCTGCTCTCGGCCGCGGACATGGACAGCGCGTATGGACGGGCGCAGGTGCTGTTCGGCGTGAGCCTGGAACTCGGACGTGGCGAGGTGGTGGCCCTGCTGGGTCGCAATGGCGCAGGCAAATCCACAACGCTGAAGTCGCTCATGGGGCTGGTGCGTCCGCGCGCCGGCGAGGTCCGCTTCGACGGCCGGCGCGTCGATGGCGTGGCGCCTTATCGGATCTGTCGCCTGGGCCTGGGCTACGTGCCCGAGGAGCGGCGTGTCTTCACCGAGCTTACCGTCGAGGAGAACCTCGAGGTGGGCCGCCGGCCGCGCCGCGAGGGCGCGCCCTGGTGGACCCCCGGGAAGCTGTTCGAACTGTTTCCCAACCTCGGCCGCATGCGCACCCGCCGCGGCGGCGAGATGTCCGGCGGCGAGCAGCAGATGCTGACCATCGCCCGCACCCTCATGGGCAACCCGCTGGCCGTGCTGCTCGACGAACCCTCGGAAGGCCTCGCCCCGGTCATCGTGGAGCAGATGGCAGGCGCGATCCGCGACCTCAAGCGTGAGGGCCTCACGCTGCTCATCTCGGAACAGAACCTGACCTTCGCCGCCACCATCACGGACCGCGCCTACGTGCTCGAGCAGGGCAGCGTCCGCCACGCATCCGGCATGCGCGAACTCATGGCCGACGAAGCCACCCGCCACAAGTACCTCGCCGTCTGACCGGGGGCTCGGACCAGACAGGCAAAAGGCAAGACCTGACCCCAAA
>JBEICA010000155.1:0-8238 GCA_040373665.1 Burkholderiales bacterium
CGCCCGCCCCTGCCACGCTCGCCGCGCTCGCCGGTTTCACTGCGGTCTGGCTGGTCGCGGGCGTCTGGACGCAGCTCTACGGCGCCACCCACCTCGAGGCCGGCACCATGGGCGTTCTGGTGATCTTCGAACTGCTCACCGCCATCGTCTCCGCCATGGTCGTCGGTGGGGAGCGCCTCGACAGCGCCGGCTGGACCGGCGCCGCCCTCATCGTCGCCGCCGCCCTGATCGAAGCGCGGGCCGGCAGTCGGCCGCCATCCCCGACGAACACCCACGCCCTGACACCGGAGTCGCCATGAGCACACCCGAAGTCCTGATGAACCGCATGAGCTGGACCGACTACCAGACCCGTGTTCAGGGCGACGGCGCCACCGTCTTCCTGCCCTGCGGCGCCACCGAGCAGCACGGCCCGCACCTGCCGCTGGGCACCGACCACCTCCTGGCGCATGCGGTGGCCACCGGTGTCGCCACGCGGGTCGGCGGCATCGTCGCTCCGGCGCTGTCCTACGGCTACAAGTCCCAGGTCAAGTGCGGCGGCGGTCAGCACTTCTGCGGCACCACCAGCCTCGATGCCGCCACGCTCATCGGCAACGTGCGCGACACCATCCGCGAATTCGCGCGCCACGGCGCCCGCAGCGTCGTGCTCTGCAACGGGCACTACGAGAACACCTGGTTCCTCATCGAGGGCGTCGAGCTCGCGATGCGTGAACTGGGCCCGAATCCGCCGCTCCGGGTCATGCGCCTGGAGTACTGGGACTTCATGACGGCCGGCACGCTGGAGAAGGTGTTCCCCGAGGGTTTCCCTGGCTTCGCCCTGGAACACGCCGCGGTGCTGGAGACTTCGATGATGCTGCACTACCACCCGGAACTGGTACGCATGGACCTCATCCCCGGCGACGGTCCGGCCCACTTCCCCGAGTACGAGACCTTTCCGCCCTACACCCATCTGGTTCCGCCATCGGGCGTGCTGTCCTCCGCCCGCGCCGCCACCCGCGAGAAGGGCGACTGGCTGGTGGAGGAAGTGACCGACCGCATCGCCGCCGCGGTGCGCAAGGAGTTCCCCTGAACACATCCGCCGGAAGCGCCATGAAGAATTCTCTCGTCACCCTGATTCTGTTCGCCATCGCCACGACTGCGAGCGCTGCCGAGCGGCTGCGCATCGGGCACGACGCCTGGATCGGCTACGCCGCCGCCATCGTCGCCCGCGACAAGGGGCTGCTGCGGAAAGAGGGGCTGGACGTCCGTACGGTGTCGTTCCCCGGACCGGGAGACACCCTCGCGCCGCTGATCGCCGGCCATCTGGACGTCGCCTTCACCACGCTGTTCAACCTTGCGCTCCTGTCCGCCAAGGGCAATGACGATCTCGTGGCCATCTACCTGCTGGACACGTCCAACGGCGCGGACGCCGTCGTCGCCGCGAAGGGCATCGACAGCACGGCCCGGCTCAAGGGCCGGAAGATCGCCGTCACCCTCGACGAGGTCAACCACATGCTGCTGCTCGCGGCGTTGGAACGTGGCGGCGTTCCCGCCGACACCGTGCAGCTCGTGAACTTCAACGCCGAGGACGCCGGCGCGGCGCTTCTGGCAGGTCAGGTGGACGCGGCCGTCACCTGGGAGCCCTGGGTCACGAAGGCCCGTGGCGCCGGCGGCAAAGTCGTGTTCAGCAGTGCCGACACGCCGAACCTCATCCTCGACGCCGTGGTGGTGCGCAGGGATGTGCTCGCAAGGAAGGGGCCGCTCCTGGCGCGCCTGCTTCGCGGCATCGATGCCGGCCACGCCTACCTCGTCGCGAAACCCAGGGAGTCCCGGGCCGTCCTCGCCAAATGGCTCAAGGTGTCACCGGCGGAGGTTTCCGACATGCTTGCCGGGGACAAGGTCTATGGGCTGGCGGACAACAGGGCACTGTTCGGTGCGGCGGGACAGCCCGGACCGGCCTGGGACTCCATGCGCCTGGTGGCGGACTTCATCGCAGCGCGCAAGCTGGGCAACCGCCCCGTCAGGCCTGAGGCGCTGCTCGTTCCCTCGCTGGTGGCGCCCTGAGATGGCCAGCGACGCGGACCTCGCCTGGATGCGTGCTGCCATGGACGAGGCGCGGCACGGGCTGGCGACCGGCGAACCCCCATTCGGTGCCATCGTCGTGGATGCGGCCGGCATCGAGGTGGCGCGCGCCCACGACCGGGTGAACAGCCTCTACGACCTGTCCCGGCACGCCGAGATCGAGGCCATACGCGCCGCCTGCGTCGTCCTCGGCCCGGATCTGAGCGGCTGCACCCTCTACGCCACCACCGAGCCCTGCGCCATGTGCTTCACCTCGGCGTGGCTCGCCCGCGTGTCGCGCATCGTCTACGGCTGCACCATGGCCGAAGTCGCGGCCGTGGTGCCCTCGCAGCGGGAGGTGACAGTGCCGGTCACCGTGATGAATTCGGCCACGCCCGAGCCACTGGCCCTCGAGGGCGGCGTCCTGGCCGCCGACTGCCTGAACATGTTCCGGACGGAGCCCCGATGAGCCTCTCCTTCGACCCCCGGTCCACCGCGCTGCTGGTGATCGACATGCAGCGCGATTTCCTCGACCCGCGGGGCTACGCCGCCCGTGCAGGTCTGGACATCTCCCTGCTGCGCGAGGCGATTCCCGGCGTGGCGCGGATGCTGCGCGCCGCGCGCGAGGCCGGCCTGCTCGTTGTCCACACCCGCGAGGCCAATGCTCCTGACCTGTCCGACGTGCCGCCGGCGTTCGCGGACGCGACCGCCCGCACCGGCGCGAGCGTCGGCGCAACGGGGCCGCTGGGCCGGCTGCTGATACGGGGCGAGCCCGGCAGCGGCATCATCGACGAGCTGGCGCCGATCGCGGGAGAGATCGTGATCGACAAGCCGGGCTTCTCCGCATTCGAGGGCACCGCGCTGGGCGCGATGCTGCTCGCCCGCGGGATCCGCCGGCTGATCCTCTGCGGCATCACCACCGAGGTCTGCGTCTCCTCGACGCTGCGCACCGCGATCGACCGCGGCTTCCGCTGTGTGACGCTGCTCGATGCCTGCGCCTCCGCCTACCCGGACCTGCACGAGGCCGCGCTGCGCATGGTCGAAGTCGAGGGCGGCGTGTTCGGCAGCGTGGCGACGGTCGAACAGGTGGCGGCGACGCTGGCCGGGCGCTGACATGTCGGGCAACCGCATCCAGGCCCTGCTCACCGCCACGCACCGCTACGACAAGACCCTGTCCACGCGCAACCGCGGCGCCGGCGTGATCATCCAGGCACGCATTCTTGCCTATCTGATCGAGACCCCGAACGGACGCATCCTCTACGACGTCGGCTGCGACTACGGCAAGCTTGCCGACCCGGAGAAACGGGCCCGGCACTACGACCCGGCAGTCTTCGCCTTCGGGGCGCCCGACATGACCGAGTCCCAGCGGCTGCCCGCGCACTTCGCCCGCCTCGGCATCACAGCGCGGGACATCGACCTGGTGTTCCTGGGTCACCTGCACTTCGACCATGCCGGCGGGCTGTGCGACGTGGCGGGCTGCGAGGTCCACGTCCAGACCGCCGAGCTGGCCGGCGCGACCGCGCCCGGGGACGCCGGCTACTTCGCCGACGAAATCGGACACCTCATGGCCTCGCCAAGACTGCGCACGCAGTCCGGCGAATACACGCTGGCGCCGGGCGTTCACGCGATCGCGACGCCCGGCCACACCGCGGGCCACATGTCGCTGCTGGTGGAGCGCGCCCAGGGGGCGCCGGTGCTGCTGTGCGGCGACGCCGCCGACCTCACCGAGAACCTCGAGCACGAGGTGGCGCCCGGTCTGTGCTGGGAGGGGCGCGAGGACATGGCCCTGGACAGCATCCGAAAGCTCAAGCGCCTGGCCGGCGAGACCGGCGCCGCCCTCTGGCCGAATCACGACCTCGCCTTCTGGGCGGGGACCATGGCCGCCCATGACTGGCACTGACCCGTAACCGTCCACCCGCCCACAGGAGTTCCCATGTTCCTCTTCAACCGCCTGCGCCGCGCCGCACTTGGCACCCTCCTTGGTCTGTCCCTGGCCGTGCCCCTGTCCGCGGCAGCGGCCGGACCGAAGCCGGTGAAGCTCGGCGTGGTCACCTGGATCGGCTACGGGCCCCTGTACGTCGCCGAGTCGCTGGACCTGTGGAAGAAACACGGCCTGAAGGTCACGCTGCAGAACTTCACCGATCCGGCGCTGCTGCCAGGAGCCATCATGGGTGGCGCCCTCGACGGCGGGTTCATCACCTACGACCAACTGGTGGGGCAGGTGGCCAAGGGCGACACCATGCGCGCCGTGATGCCGCTCGACTTCTCCGATGGCGGCGACGCCGTCGTGGCCACCACGGACATCAAGGGCATCGCCGCGCTGAAGGGGCAGAAGGTCGCCTTCGCACCCCTGTCGCCCTCGGATTTCCTGCTCGCCTTCGCCTTGCGCAAGCACGGCCTCAAGGACAACGACATCCAGGCCGTCGGCGCCGGCCCCGAGGCCATCCCGGCCGCCATGGCCTCCGGGCAGGTCAGGGTGGGCGTCACCTACGAACCCATGGTGTCGCAGATCACCGCCATGGACGGCGGCAAGCGCTTCCACGTGATCTATTCGTCGAAGCAGTCGCCCGGGCTCCTGTCGGACGTGCTGGTGTTCACCGACAAGGCCATGAAGACCCGCCCCGAGGTGATCCAGGCCGTGATGCGGGGTTATCTGGACGGCCTGGAGATGATCCGCACCAAGCCGGGCGAGGCCGCGAAGATCATCGGCAAGGCACTCGGCATCACCGAGGCGGAGGTGATGGAACAGCAGCAGACCATCCACGCGCTCAGCCTGGCGGAGATGCTGCAGGCCTTCACCAGGTCGCCGAAGCCCGAGTCCTTCCACACCGCATGCGCCGCCATCGCGGACATCCTCAGGGCCAAGGACCAGATCCCGCGACTTCCGAAATGCGAGGACACCATGAGCACCCGGTTCATCGAGACCCTGCTCAGGAAATGAGCGCGCCCGTACCCGACGCCTGTCTCGGCGTGTGGAAGCGCACCCTGTTGCGCACCCCGGAGTCCGAGGACACGACCTCGGCGGTGTTCTGGCTGCAGACGCCCCACTGGCATGGCGACATCCGCATCCCGGCCTCACGCCCGCCGTGTGCCGGCAGGCATGGGCTGGACGAATGCTCGCCCGGGGAGCTCGCCGGTCTCGCGCGGCAGCAGGGTTTCGCAGGCATCACCACGGTGGAGGGCGACATCTGCCGCTGGCAGCGCCGCGTGGACTTCCAGCCGCCCGGTCGCTTCGACGACGTGGGCCGCATCGAATTCGCCACCCAGGACCGGATGCTGGAGTACGGTGTGCAGCAGGACTATTTCGAAATCTGGGAGCGTCTGCCCGGCAGCACCGGAGACGTCGTGGTCGCCGTGGAACCCGATGCAGCGATCGGCACGACCACCCGACCTTCGGGAATCCTGCTCGCGACCGGCGCCTGGTTCATCCGCGTCCGCCCGCGGGCGGCCGTCCTGCCGCCTGCCGATGCATTGCTGGCACTCGCCACCGACGACGCCTGGCTGCGCGACGCGCTCGACTTCGAGATCTCGCTGGGCACCCGCGGACCCGACCGATGGCGCATCACGCATTCGACCCTCCCGTGGCTGGAGGGCACCGCCCTCACGAATCTGCCCTGAGGAATGACCGGTCCGGTCTGCCCGCCGGTCAGCGCCGGCGCCGCCGCACAATGCCGGCCACGCCGGCGAGGCCGACGGCGCAGAGCAGTCCCGTCGCGGGCTCCGGCACGGGTGCGAGCACGAAGCTGAAGCGGTAGCCGTAGGCACCGGGGGCGAGTTCCTGGATCCAGACGGCATAGTCCCCCGCGGGCAGCGGCACGGTGAAGCCGGAGGCTCCGCCTCCGCCGGTGGCCATGGCCGGGAGGATGTCGGTGTTCCGGTCCGCCAGGGTGTAGACGCGGAACCCCAGCAGCCCGGAGCCGTCCGCGGCGTCCGGCGCCACCGGCATCACTGGTCCGGCCGCCACTCCGATGAAGGATCCACCGCCACCCACCGTGGTCTGGGTGCCCACGCGCAACGCCACCCATTCGAATCCGGACGGCACGACCACGTGAAGGTAGTCGCGGTCGACCACGCCGGCGATGCGCCCGGTGGCACCCGCCAGCACGTTCGAACCGGGGACGCTTCCCGTCCCTGCATGGTCGAGCACCCAGCGCGTCGGCGCCATGCGATCACCGGAAAGATCACCCGCCACCGATTCGTCCCGGTCTGCAGCGCCTGCGTCGACGGTGAGGGCCAGGGCCAGGGCGGGCAGCACACTGCCGCCGCCGCGGCGCTTCGACAGGCCGACGATCCTGCTGATGCCGCGTTCAGGGGATGACATGTCCGGCTCTCCTCCGGGTCATGGAAGGGCTGTCAGCGGCGCGGCGGCGATGGCCGCCCACCCCGCAGTCCGCGGCCGGACAACGCACCCGCCAGACCCAGCCCCAGCGCGCCCAGCGCCCAGGCGGGCAGCGGGACGTCCTCGTCCCCGGCTGCGGTGTCCGGCGCAAGCGTGAGATGCAACTGCGGCCGGGAAAACGCATCACCGGTCTCCCGGCTGTGAAACCGGCGCGCGGTGTAGCTCTCGCGTTCGTCACCGATCACGATCCAGCCGTGGTTCGACGCGGGTGACGCGCGCCATGTGTTCACGTCCGCCGCCAGCCCAGGGCCGGTCCAGGTGAACAGCCCGGTTCCCGAGAACGACAGTGTGGCGCTCGGCGCCGCGACGTAGTCACCGCCCGGCTGGCGCCAGATCGTGGCCGCGTTGCCATGAAAACGAGACCGCCACGTCGCCTCGCCCGGCTGCGCCTGATCGCCACCGCCATTCCCGCTGCCGAAGTTGGACCCGCCCTCGCCCCAGGCACCGCTCAGCCGGTGCAGGGCCATGCTGCTCACCGGAGCCGCTGGCGCATGACGGTTCACCAGAATGCGCAGGCTGGCCTCCACCACGCGCATGCCAGCCGGCACCTGAGACAGGTCGAACCAGAGCAAGGCCCGCCGTGGCTGGCTGCCCGCGGTGTTGCCGACGAACAGCTGCCCGGCACCGCTGGCGTAGTCGACGCTGTCGGCGAAGATGGCCGTGTCCCGCGCCGCCTCGAGCACGAGCGTGGTGGCACCGGCGGGATTCGCAACGCAGGCCGCGGTGACGGCGATCAAGGCGGCGAGTCGCCGCGGATTCGCGTGGTTCAATTCGACACCGGATAGCACGAGAGCCGAGAGGGCCGGCTCAAAGAAAACTGCGGCGGGACATGGCGTCCCGCCGCAGGTGACCTGCTCGCCCGTCGCTCAGCGACGCGCGGCGCGACGCCGTGCCAGGGCCAGCAGACCCAGGCCACCGAACACCATGGCATAGGTCGAGGGCTCGGGGATGGGCGCCGTGTAGGACAGATCGTCCATCACGACGAAGGGCGCCGTGATCACCAGAGCACCGATGTCGGCCGTGGCGCGGGTGATGCCGTAGAACTCACCCGCGTTGACGGCGCCTCCCGGGGGGGCTGACACCGTCCCGATGGTGATGCTGTGGCCTTCGAGCACGTTGCCGTCCACGTCCAGCGCCAGCAGCTGCAGCGGGTTGCCGGCGGGCGCGGCGAGGTAGTTGAAGACAGCGCCGACCGACTGGACCGTGGTGCCATTGAACTGCACCAGCATGCCGCCGATGGCGGTGTTGTTGCCGGCGAAGGTCTTGCCCAGGCTCCAGAAGCCGTTCTCGCCCAGGTCCCAGAAGGCGGGCGCACCGACCTCGAGGGTATCGGCCGGATAGCCGAAGCCGGTGAGCGTCACGTCGGCGTTCAGCACCACCGGGCCGGGACCACCGACCACCGTCTCGAAGTCGAACACGGTGTCGGCGGCGAAGCCGGTGGTGAGGGCCGCCTGGGCGCCGGAGGCGGCCACCGCCAGAGCGGCGGCGGCCAGGAGTTTGCGTGCTTGGTTCATGGTCTCGATCTCCTGAGTTGTCGTTGTCGCGTCACAGACCGCCGACGATGCCGCCGTCCTCGCGGGTGATGACCAGGACGGAGGAACGGGGACGGCTCTTGCCCGGGGTGTTGGGCAGGGGCTGGCCGGCGCTGTTGGTGGCCCACTGGCTTTGCGGCCAGTTGCTGAACTGGGCCGGGTTGTTCGCAGGGGAGTCCTCGCCGGGATGCTGGATGCCGCAGAACAGGGTGCGACCATCCGGCGTGCTGACCACCCCGGTCACTTCGCAATTCGGTGGGCTGGTGAGGA
>JBEICA010000027.1:0-20652 GCA_040373665.1 Burkholderiales bacterium
AACGGGAACACCGGCACCAGACGCAGGGTGAACAGATAGAACGCCCCCTCCCGGGCGATACCCCGGTCCAGCGCCTCCAGCCGCGAGCCGAGGCGGGCGCGCACGGCATCGCGGAACACGTGCCGGCTCGCGAGAAACGCCAGCGTCGCACCGATGGTGGAGGCGAAGGATACGATCAGTGTTCCGGCGAACGGTCCGAACAGCGCACCCACGGCAAGAGTCATCACCGCGGCACCGGGCAGGGAAAGCCCGGTCACGGCCACATAGGCGAGGAAGTACAGCATCGCGGTGCGCCAGGGGGCCTCGCGCCGCGCCGCCTCGAAGCGCGCCTGCTCGGCCTTCAACAGCTCGAGACTGGCGAAGCGGTCCAGGTCGAGCGCGAAGAACAACATCGCCGCGGCCAGCAGCCCGACCAGCAGCCCCCAGCGGCCGCGCGTCATGCGCGCCTCCCGCGCCCCGGTCCCGCGACCACCCTCACCCGGCCAGCGCGCCGCCGCAACTCGATCCCTGGCCGGCGGTGCAGCCGTGACAATGATCCGCCACCGCGATCGGATTGCCGTCGAGATCTCGCTCCAGCAGATCCGCCAGCCGCGCCCGGGGCCGGCCCTCGAGTGCCAGGGGGATGCCGAGCATCTGGTTGAAGTCGCAGTCGTGGACGAAGCCGCGCCAGTCCACCGACACCAGCGAGCGGCACATCACGGCATCCACGTTCTCCTCGCGGTGGCTCGCCCGCAGCAGGGACATGTAGCCCTCGAACTGGCCCTTCGACACCAGGGTGGACCCGAAACGCTGGATCGGCATGTTGGCCAGTGTGAACAGCCGCGTGAACCTCACCCCGAACTGCTCTCCCAGCACCCGGCGGTAATCCTGCTCGAGTGCCTGCTGGGGCGGGGGCAGGACGGGCCCCTGCGGGTTGTAGACCAGATTGAGCACCAGCGCCCCGCCCGGGTCGCCATACCCAAGCGCGTTGAGCCGGCGCAGGCCTTCGATGCTCCTGCGGTGTACGCCTCGGCCGCGCTGGCGGTCCACCAGTTCCTCCGAGTAGCACGGCAGCGACGCGGTGACCTCGACCCCATGCTCCGCGAGGAACTCCGCGAGATCCGCCTGTCCCGGCTCCGACAGAATGGTCAGGTTGCAGCGGTCGATGACGTGCACGCCGAGGCGCCGTGCCTCGCGCACCAGCGCGCGGAAGCCGGGATGCAGTTCGGGCGCACCGCCCGTGACATCGAGGGTCCCGGCACCGGACACCCGCAGCACCTCCAGCAATGTGGCGAGCGTCTCCTCCGACATCATCTCGGTGCGGTCGGGCCCCGCGTTGACGTGGCAGTGCAGGCAGGACTGGTTGCAGCGATAGCCGAGGTTCACCTGAACCGTGGTCATCCTGCGGCGACGAATGGCGGGAAAGGTGGTCGTCTGGAGCAGTGGCAGGGTGGCGTGCATGCGGGAACTCGGGTACGCAGGGTGGACGCAGTCTACCGGAAGCCCCGCGGCGCGCGCCGCCACACCGGTGGCCGACGGCGCCCCGCCCCGCATCGGTGCACGGTTCCACAGACCCGCCGCGCCGCGCTACGCTGTTCCAGGCAGGTTCGGTCCAGGCACACGGTCGCGACATGGGTCCGCCTGCCTTGACCGGGCCTTTCTCAACGCCATCCCGAAGGAGCTTGCCGCCGTGATGAACCTCACGCCCACCGAGCAGGAACGCCTCACCATCTTCATGGCCGCGGAACTGGCGCGGCGCTACCACAGCCTCGGCATCCGCCTGAGCCACCCCGAAGCGGTGGCGCTGATCGCCGATGAGCTCCTCACCGCCGCGCGCCGCGGGCTGGCGCACGCCGATGTGCTCGCCCTCGGCGCCACCCTGCTGACCACCGACGACGTCGAGCCTGGCGTGGCCGAGATGTTGCCCTACGTGGCGGTGGAGCCCACCTTCGAGGAGGGTACCAAGCTGGTGGTGGTGTTCGACCCCATCAAGCCCGGGCGGGAGCCACGACCTGCAGGCCCGGTGCCCGGCGAGATCCTGCCAGCCGAGGGCGAGATCGAACTCAACGCCGGCCGCCCCCGGGTGCGCCTGACGGTAACCAACACCGGCGACCGCTCCATCCAGGTACGCAGCCACGCCCACTTCTTCGAGGTCAACCGCGCCCTGGACTTCGATCGCGGCCAGGCCTTCGGCATGCGCCTGGACCGACCCTCGGGCACCGGTGTGCGCTTCGACCCGGGCGTCAGCGTCGAGGTGGACCTCGTGGCCTATGGCGGCACGGGCGAGGTGCACGGCTTCGGCGGCCTCACCAACGGGCCGGTCTCCGACGACTCGGTACGCGAGCGCGCGCTTCAGCGCGCCCGCGCCGCCGGCTATCGGGGGGCCTGATCATGGCGAAGATCTCCCGCGCGGCCTACGCCAACCTCTACGGCCCCACCACCGGCGACCTGTTCCGCCTCGCCGACACCTCGCTCCTGGCCGAGGTGGAACACGACTTCACGCACCACGGCGACGAGCTCACCACGGGCGCCGGCAAGGTGATGCGCGACGGCGAGGGCTTCGAGCCCACCGGCACCTACGCCTCCGGCGCCCTCGACATGGTGGTGCAGAACGCCACCATCATCGATGCGGTGGCCGGCATCGTGAAGGCGGACATCGGCATCCGCGACGGCCGCATCGTCGGCATCGGCAAGGCCGGCAACCCGAAGATCATGAACGGCGTCGATCCGCGCCTGCGCTGCGGGCCGAACACCACCGTGGTGCACGCGGACGGCTTCGTGGTCACCGCCGGCGCCATCGAGGCGCACGCCCACTTCATCTCGCCCCAGCAGTGCTGGCACGCGCTGGCGGGCGGCACCACCACCATGATCGGCATGACGCCGGGGCCGCACTTCGACGTCAGCTGCTCCGGCCCGAACGTGCTGGGCCGGCTGATCCAGGGCGCCGACGAGTTCCCGCTCAACTTCGGCTTCCTGGGCAGGGGCTGCATGGAACCGGGCGCAGTGGAGGAATCGGTCGCCGGGGGCGCCTTGGGCGTGAAGATCCACGAGGACTACGGCGCCTCGCCTGCCATCATCGACGGCTCGCTGCGCGCCGCCGACGCCAACGATTTCTCGGTGCACATCCACACCGACACCATCAACGAGTTCGGCTTCTGCGAGGACACGCTGCGGGTGATCGGCGACCGGACCATCCACATGTATCACACGGAGGGCTCCGGCGGCGGCCACGCACCCGACCTGGTGCGGGTCAACGGCCACGCGAACGTCATTCCCTCGTCGACCAACCCGACCAACCCCTTCACCCCCGCCGGCCTGGCCGAGGGCCTGCCCATGACCATGCTGGCCCACTTCCTCAACTTCGGCATCCCGGAGGACGTGGCCTTCGCCGAGGCGCGCGTGCGGCCCCAGACCATGGCTGCCGAGGACCTGCTGCACGACATGGGGGCGGTTTCGATCTTCGCCACGGACACCCAGGGCATGGGCCGGCTGGCGGAGAACGTGGCCAAGTGCTGGCAGCTGGCCTCGGTGATGAAGGACCGGGTCGGCCGCCTGCCGGAGGAGACCACGGCCCGCGCCGACAACGAGCGCATCAAACGCTACGTCGCCAAGCTCACCATCAACCCGGCCATCGCCGCCGGCATCGACCAGCACGTCGGGTCCATCGAGCCGGGCAAGATGGCCGACCTCATCATCTGGCCGCGGGCGAGCTTCGGCATCAAGCCCTTCCTGGTGATCAAGGGTGGCTTCGTCGCATGGTCCGCGATGGGTGACGGCAACGGCAGCATCATGGTCGCCGAGCCGATGGTGCAGAGACCCATGTGGGGTGCGCTGGGACGCGCCAGGAATGTGCTGTCCGCCACCTTCGTGAGCCAGCTGGCCATCGACAACGACGTCGCGCGCAAGCTCGACGTGCAGAAACCGCTGGTGCCGATACGCAGCGTGCGCCGCCTGCGCAAGGGGGACATGGTGCGCAACGCCGCCCTGCCGCACATCGAGGTCGATCCGCAGACCTTCCAGGTGCGGGCCGACGGCGTATTGCTGCACGTCGATCCGGTCTCGCGTGTTCCCCTGGCCCGCAAGTATCTGCTGCGCTGAAGCGCCGAGCCGCCGCGCTGGGTGTTCATTTCGCAGCGCAGCACGATGCGGAACACCCGGCGGCCGGCGCCTCCATGGTGCACCGGGCCGGGGGCAGGCACCACATCCGTGCGCGGAATGCCCTGCCGCGACGGGGCCAAAAGCCGGGTCCCTCACTCGGAGGAAGCGACCTTGCTTGTGGTTTTGGCGCTATTGCGTACCATCATCTGCGAAACGGATCATGTCGCCGCAACGCAACGGCATGGTACGGAGTGTGCAATCCCGTGACTTCGCCGCGGCTTTGCTGCATCGCCGCGTCACCACCAGGAGAACGCGCTTGACGATGGTTCCGCTCTGTCCCCCGTCCCGCCGGAGATCCGCTCCGGCGCAGGCCCGCCCCACCCGCTGAGGCCCGCCATGGACATCGCCGTCAAACTCGTCTTCGACCTGCTTGCCTTCACCTCCGTGATGGTGCTGATCGTGCTCGGCCTGGGGGTCATCGCCAGCATGATGGGCATCTTCAACTTCGCGCATGGCGAGTTCGTCCTGCTCGGCGCCTACACCATGTTCCTGGTGCAGGAGAGCGGCATGCCCGCCTGGATCGGCATCCTCGCAGCACCGGTCGTGGTGGCCTTGAGTGGCCTGCTGCTGGAACGGCTGGTCATTCGGCGCTTCTATGCCGCGCCGATCATCGCCATGCTCGGCACCTTTGCCATCGGCCTCGTGATTCGCGAGATCGTTCGCGGACTGCTGGGCGGCCACTACAAGTCGATCTCTGAACCCATCGGTGGCATGTTCAGCATCGGCGGGCTGGATTTTTCCATCTGGCGCACCGTGATCATCTTCACGACGCTGGTGGTGATCGCCTTGAGCTGGCTGCTGCTGGCGCGCACGAACATCGGCCTGCAGGTTCGCGGCGCCCTCGAGAACCCCTCCCTGGCGCGCGCCTGCGGCATCTCCACCACCCGGCTCTACGCCCTCACATTCGCCTTCGGCTCGGCCCTTGCGGGCCTGGCCGGTGCCCTGATCGTGCCGCTCTACCAACTGTCGGCGGACATCGGCACCCGCTTCCTGGTGCAGGCCTTCCTCTCCGTCATGCTCGGCGGCGTGGGCACCTTCGAGGGCCCGGTGCTGGGCGCCGCGGTCGTCGGGGTGATGGCTTCAGGCCTGCCATGGGTCGTGCTGCCCGTGCTGGCCGACCCGCTCGTGTTCGTGATCGCCCTGGCGATCGTGAAGTTCCGGCCGCAAGGCTTCATCACCCAAGGGAGGAGTTGAGATGTCTGATTTCCGATTTGGCAGTGGGCTTCGGTCGGACGGGATCGCCCCCGTCGACCTGGGCCGTCGGCGCCTGCTGACTGGTGGCGGCGCGCTCGCCGCGTCCGGCTGGGTCGCCGGCCTGACCGGTGGCTGGATGCTGAAGGCGCCGTTCGCGCATGCGGCCGGCCCCATCAAGATGGGCATCGCCACCGACATCACCGGGGCCATCGCACCCTCTGGCAATGCCAACTGGCAGGTAGCCCAGTTCGCGGTCGAGCAGATCAACCAGGGAGGCGGCATCCTCGGCCGCCCCATCGAGCTGTACCTGGAAGACACCGCCTCCGATCCCAAGATCGCCGTCGGCAACGTGCGCAAGCTCATCCAGGAACGCAAGGTCGACGTGGTGCTCGGTGGCATCACCAGCGCCATGCGCCAGGCGATCAAGGATCCGATCGTCAACCGCGGCAAGACGCTCTACATCTACCCCCAGCTGTATGAAGGTCTCGAGTGCACCAAGCACCTGTACTGCACCGGCCCGACGCCGGCCCAGCAGTGCGACGAGCTCATTCCCTACATCATCAAGACGCTGGGCAAGAAGCGCTTCGCCCTGCCGTCGGCCAACTACGTCTGGCCGCAGCTGCTGAACAAGTACGCCCGCAAGGTCATCGAGGCCAACGGCGGCACGGTCGTGTTCGAGGAGTACTACCCGCTCGACCAGGCCGAGTACTCGGCGACCATCGGCAAGATCAAGGATGGCAAGGTCGACTGCGTGTTCAACACCATCATCCCGCCCGGCCTGCAGCCCTTCGTCAAGCAGCTCTACGAGAGCGGCTTCCAGAAGAACGGCGGCGTGGTGAGCTGCGTCTACTACGACGAAAACCTGCTCAACTATCACCCGGCCCAGGAAATGGAAGGTCTGCTGTCCTGCCTCGACTATTTCCAGGCCGTGCCGGACCCCTTCAGCAAGAAGCTGCAGGAGGGTTACGCGAAGAAATTCCCGGGCACGAAGTACCTGTTCACGGCGGGCAGCGCCTCCACCGGCATGTATCGCGGCGTCAAGTTCTACGAGGCGGCCGTCAAGGCCACCAATGGCGAACTCAAGCGCGAAGCCGTTTCTGCGGCGATGGACTCGGCCAAGCTCGCCGAGGGCCCAGGCGGTGGCGCCGAGATGGTGCCCGGCAAGATGCACTGCAAGATGAACATGTACATCGCAGTGTGCAAGGTCGACGCAGGGGGCAAGACCCACTACGACGTGATCAAGCAGTCCAAGATGGTCGATCCGAAGGAGTGCTGATGTTCCGTCCCGCGCCCACCACCGCCCGGATGATCGGGCGATGACCGCCAGCGCGACGACCGCCGCGGCGGGGTCCACGCGACCCCGCCGCGTGTTGCCGGTCCTGGAAGTCCTCACCCTGGCGGTGATGTTGATCACTCCGTTCGCGCTCGACAGCCGGCCCGAGCTCGTCACGCTCGCGACCAACATCCTCATCCTGTCGATCCTCGCACTGAGCTTCGAGCTGTGCTGGGGCTACTCCGGCATCATGAGCTTCGGCCAGGCGCTGTTTTTCGGTGTGCCCGGCTACGTGATCGCCCTCGTCGGGCGCGACCTGGAGTTCAGCCACCTCTGGGGCACATTGCCGCTTGCCATGCTCGTCGGGCTGGTCCTGTCGACCGTTTTTGCAGCCTTCCTCCTGCTCGGGAGACGCACCCCCACCCCCATCTTCATCGCCCTGGGCACACTGACCGGTTCCTATGCCGCCGAGCGTCTGGTGTCCGGCTGGCAGTACGTCGGCGCAGGGAACGGCCTGTCGTCCATCAAGCTGCTGCAGGTGGGCGAGTACGAATTCGTCGAAGGCATGGCCTTCTATTTCCTGGCCTTCGGCTGCCTGCTGGCCGTCTATCTGGTCAGCCGCTTCCTGACGCGCTCTCAACTGGGCCTCGTTCTCGCCGGCGTGCGGCAGAACGAGGAACGGCTCGCCTTCTTCGGTTACCGCGTCCAGTTCTACAAGGCCATCGTGTTCGCCTTCAGCGGCATGATCGCCGGTCTGGCCGGCGCGCTCTACGCCTACCATCAGGGCTTCATCGGACCGGGCAACATGGGGCCCGGACTCTCGACCATGGCGGTGATCTACTGCCTGTTCGGGGGGGCCGGTACATTGGTCGGCCCCATCATCGGTACCGCTTCCATCGAGGCGCTCAGCTACGTGCTGGCGGACATCGATCTGGTGAAACGCTTCTGGCCGGTGATCCTCGGCCTCGTCCTGTTGCTCGTCGTGACCTTCCAGCCCAGCGGCCTCCTGGGACTGGTGGTCTCCGCCAGGGAACGCATCGGTTCCTATGGCTGGAAGCGCAGCCGCAACCAGGACGGGGAGTAAACCATGGCACTGCTCTCGGTCCAGGATGTCGGCAAGGTGTTCGGCACGCTGCGCGCCCTGGATGGCGCCAGCCTGACTGTCGACACCCGCTCGTTTCACGGTCTCATCGGGCCCAACGGCTCAGGCAAAAGCACTCTTCTCAAGGCAATCGCCGGCGCCCACTTCGCCACCTCCGGGCGCATCCGCTTCGACGGACACGACATCACCGCTGCCCCGCCCTATGAGCGCGCGAGGCTGGGGATGAGCCTGAAGTTCCAGATCACGGCGATCCTTCCGCAACTGTCCGTCTACGACAACATCCTGCTCGGCCTTCAGGCGGGCAACCCGGTGTGGTCGCTGGGCATGTCGAAGACGCGGCGCGCACTGCATCCCGAGGTCATGCAGTCTTTGGAGCGCTTCCGGCTGGCCCAGCGCGCCGACGATCTCGCGGGCGAATTGAGCCACGGCCAGCAGCAGTGGCTGGAGATCGCGATGGCGCTGGCGCGCAACCCGAAGATCCTGCTGCTCGACGAGCCGACCGCCGGCATGAGCCCGCAGGAGCGGCGTGCCACCGGAGAACTGCTGGCCCCGATCAAGGACCACTGCTCCCTGCTGATCGTCGAGCACGATCTGGACTTCATCAAGGACATCTGCGACTCGCTCACCGTGCTCGACCAGGGCAAGGTGGTGGCCAGCGGCCCGACCGCCGCCGTGCAGGAGGATCCGCGCGTCAAGGAGGCTTACCTGTCCCATGCCTGAGAACATCCTGCTCGAGGCCTCCGGCATCGAGACCCACTACGGCACCAGCCAGGCCCTGTTCGGCGTCTCCCTGCGGGTGCCGTCACGCGGCGGCGTCGCCATCCTGGGACGCAATGGTGCGGGCAAGACCACACTGCTCAAGACGCTCGCCGGGGATCTGCGTGCCTCGGCAGGATCGGTACGCTTCAACGGCAAGGACTGCACCCACATGCCGACCGAGAAACGGGTCCGCGAGGGTCTCGGTCACGTTCCCCAGGAGCAGGCCGTGTTCGGGGGCCTGACGGTGCGCGAGAACATGCTCATCGGCGCCATGGGAGACCGCAGCGGGCGCAACGGCATGGACGAGATGATTGCGTTGTTCCCGCGGCTCGGGCAGAGGCTGTCGCAAAAGGCGGGCACCCTCTCCGGTGGCGAGCGCAAGATGCTCGCCATGAGCCGCGCACTGTTGGCGCGGCCCCACCTTCTGATGCTCGACGAGCCGACCGAGGGCGTTTGGCACGGCGTCATCGAGGAGATCGCGCAACGCCTCGAGCAACTCACCCAGACCATGGCGGTGGTCATCGTGGAGCAGCACGTCCAGCTCGCGTTGCGGGTGTCGCAGTACTGCTACGTGATGGACCGCGGCCGAGTCGCTCTGGAGGGCCCGTCGGCGCAGGTCCGAGACGATCCCGAACTGCTGAAACTGCTGGCTCCGTGAAGTCGCGACGGCAGAGCGGATCCGGCGCGGCCGCGCTTTGCCTGGAACCACTCCACGACCATGCGCGCAACGCGCCGCAGGTTCCTGCCAGGCGGTGCGCAGGCGATCTGATGCAACCCGAGTCATCACAAGGAGGAAATCCATGTCTGTCCCACATCTGACCCCTGAACAACTGCTCGAAGCCGCCGACACCGTGGGCGTGTCGTTGAGCGACGAGGACGTCACGTCCTATCTGGGCCTGATGAAAGGCTACGTCGACGCCTACAACCTGGTCGACGCCATGCCGGACAACCTGCCCGAGGTGAAGTATCCGCGCACCCCCGGCGTGTTCCCGTCCCCCGCCGACAACAAGCACAACGCCTGGTACGTCAAGACCGCCATCAAGGGTGCGTCGTCGGGCAAGCTCGCCGGCAAGCGCGTGGCCATCAAGGACAACGTGATGGTGGCGGGTGTGCCCATGATGAACGGCAACGCGATCCTCGAAGGCTACGTGCCCGACGTGGACGCCACCATCGTCACCCGCATCCTGGAGGCCGGCGGCGAGATCTCCGGCAAGACCCACTGCGAGAATTTCTGCATCTCGGGTGGCAGCCACACGGGCGCCAAGGGCCCCGTGCACAACCCGCACAAGATGGGCTTCTCGGCGGGCGGGTCTTCCTCCGGCAGCGGGGTGGTCGTGGCCCTGGGCGAGTCCGACATGTCCATCGGTGGCGACCAGGGCGGCTCGATCCGAATGCCGGCCTCCTGGTGTGGCATCGTCGGCATGAAGCCGACCCACGGCCTGGTGCCCTACACCGGCATCATGCCCATCGAGATCTACGTGGACCACACCGGCCCGATGACGGCCAACGTGATGGACAACGCCGTGCTTCTCGAAGTGATCGCCGGCACCGACGGCCTCGATCCGCGCCAGTACCACGACAAGAAGGTCGGCACGCTGGACTACACCTCCGGTATCGCCGGCGGCGTCAAGGGCATGCGCATCGCCGTGGTGAAGGAGGGCTTCGCTCACCCGAACTCCGAGGCCGATTCCGACGCGAAGGTGCGCAAGGCAGCCGACCAGCTGCGCAGCCTCGGCGCCATCGTCGAGGAGGTATCCATCCCCGAGCACCTGCTCGGCCCTGCGGTGTGGACGCCCATCGGTACGGAAGGCATCGCCCAGACCATGATGGGCGGTGACGGCTATGGCCTGTCGCGCCAGGATCTCTACGTCACCAGCCTGATCGACAAGCTGCACGGCTGGCAGCTGCGTGCCGACCAGCTCTCCGAGACCACCAAGATCCTCACGATCCTCGGTGTGCACATGAAGAAGAAGTACGGCTCGCGCTTCTATGGCAAGGCGGTGAACATCTCGCGCCGCATCCAGGCCGCCTACGACGCCGTGCTGGCGAAATACGATCTCCTGCTTCTGCCCACCATGCCGATGAAAGCCACGCCGCTGCCACCGGCCGACGCCTCGCGCGAACTGTATGTGCAGCGCGCACTGGAGATGATCACCAACACCTGCCCGTTCGACATCACCCACCACCCGGCCATCACCGTGCCCTGCGGCATGTCCGACGGCCTGCCAGTGGGTCTCATGCTCGCGGGCAAGCACTTCGACGAAGCCACCATCTACAAGGCCGCCTACGCCTTCGAGCAATCCGGCGACTGGAAGAAGATGTGATCTGACGGCGCACCGGGGCATTCCTGCCCCGGTGCGCTTTCATCCTCGGCGGGCCGTCTCATGCCATCCGATGATCCTGGCGTCGGCTCAGGGCCGATCGCACCGCGAATCTCCCCGGCCCGGGCTCCCGTTCCCGGGAGGTCATGGGGGCGCGTGCCCTGTCCTCTCATGACAGGCCGTTCCAGGTCGCCGAAACCCGCTGCAGGCCTGCTTCGGGAAAGGTCATGACGCATCCCGGAGCCCGTATGTCGAGGTCCTGGTTCAATGCCAGCGAAGTCCCGATGCCGCGGCTCTCGGGTCGCAGGCGCGGGATGGCCATCCTGGCACCCGTCGGAGCCGCGGTCACGGCGGCCCTCATCACCCTGTCCAGCCCTGTCGCACCGGCATGCGCGACTGAGCCTTCGGCACCTCAGGATGTGCTGCGCAGGACTTTCGAAACGGCTGGCAGCATCGTCGCCCGGGGTCCGCGCAACGCCATGGAACTACGCGCCGAATCCCTCACGCTCACGGGCGAGCTGCGCCTGCCCCGGGGGGCGGGTCCCTTTCCGGCCGTGATCCTGGCCCATGGCTGCATGGGAAATGGTTACGCCGAGCACACCTGGTCGCCGCAGCTTAGGGAGTGGGGCTTCGCCACTTTCGTGGTCGACAGCCTCGGGGGCCGCGGCCTGAAGGAGGTGTGCGGGGACTTCCAGAAACTCTATGCGATCCAGCGTGTGCCCGATGTCTATGGCGCACTGCGCAGCCTCGCTACCGAGCCCCGTATCGATGCCGGCAGGATCGCTCTCATGGGCTTTTCTCACGGCGGCATCACCACCCTCAGCGCGGCCACAAACTGGGCGCGCGATGCGTTCGCGCCTCCCGGGCAGCCCCGCTTTCGCGCCTTCTTTCCGGTCTACCCCTTTTGCAACGCCATCGTTCCGGAATACGAGGCCATCTCGGCGCCGTTGCGCATCCACGCCGGTGCGCTGGACGACTGGACACCCGCATCCCCTTGCGTGAGCCTCACCGCCGAGCTTCGACGCCATGGTTTCGACGCCGGCACCACGGTACATGCGGGTGCCCATCACGCCTTCGACGCGCCATTCGGCTCGGTGGTGTCACTGCCCTGGGTGACCAATCTGGCGGCCTGCTTCCCGCGCTACCTCTCCATCCTCGGTCCTTCGGAGCCGCCGGAGCCATACGCCACCTGCATCAGGCGGGGCGCCACCGCTGGCCGGAACACGGGCGCCATCGAGGCGATGCGGCAGGTGCTGAAGGGTGAGCTGGTGACACTGCTTGCGCCGCGCCACTGAGATCCGGTTGCGTCGGGGCGCCCGGACGTGAACAAATACTCGGCCAGGCGCCGGGCAAACGCTCCGCTCAGCGGGAAGAAGACTGCAGGTGCGACATCCGATGGCGGCGACGCGTCAGCAACGCGCCCAGCACCGCCAGCCCGGCCGCCAGGCTGGCCCAGGTGGAAGGCTCCGGAACAGGCTGGAGGGTCACCGCCGCGATGAAGGCCCTCTGGACGCCATCACTGCCGTTGTCGGTGAGGACGATGGATTCGAGAGTCGCGTTGTCGAAGGCCGCCGGCAGATCGAAGCGCTGGCGGTCGACATGCTGGCTGCCCGGACCGGTGCCGTTGCTCCACACCTGCCGGGTGATCAGGGGATCGAGGGTGGTGGTGTACGTCGGGTTGTAGTTGTAGTCGCGGATGTGAACGCCGCCGTCGAGGTCCAGCGAATGGACCAGACCTCCGCTGCCGTTGAAGGTGATGTTGGCGAGACTGCCCGCCGCCTTCTCACCCCACCACGTCCCCATGAGCGTGTACACCAGGTCGATGCCGAACAGGTTCACCGGGATGGTCACGCTGCGCGGATTGGGGATGCCGCCCACGAACTGATTGGCGCTGTGCCACATGTAGTTGCCGGTGGCGGGCAGGCGGTAGTCGATGCCATCGAACGTGACCAGCGGCGACCCTGTCGGGTAGGACCCACCACCGATGAAGCCGGTGCTGTCGAAGCGGGCGTTGGCCACGCCGGATAGATCGAGCGGAATCGCCGCCTGTGAGGAGCCTGCCGCGAGCAGCATTCCCACTGCGACGGTGCTGATGGTGCGACGGAACATGGAGGCCTCCTGCGCGCGACCCGTGACCGGCCGCATATTTGTCCGAAACATAAAGACGGAAACCCGCCCCTGTCAACCAGGGTCACGCCGGGACGCGGAGGAACCGCTCCACCGAGATGGCACTGGCACAGAAGAGAAGGCTGCGATGTCGCGGAAAGCCCCGACGGAAAGCCTGGGTGCCTGCATGGGCCATCGGCTTACGTTCGCAAAGGATTCAGCACCTGCCCTCCAGCAGCGCGGCGTAACGCTGCACGTCGATGTTCCCCCCACTGACGATAACACCGATGCGGCTGCCCTGGACGGCCAGGACGCCGTGCAGCAACGCCGCTGCCGCCAGGCAGCCTGTGGGTTCGACCACGAGCTTCATGCGCTCGGCGAAAAAGCGCATGGTGTCGACCAGGTGTGGATCCGTCACCGTCACGACCTCGTCCACCCGTGCCTGCATCACCGGGAAGGTGAACTGTCCGGCGTGCTGGGTCTGGGCACCGTCGGCGATGGTACGGGGCACGTCGATGTGGACGATGCGCCCCTCGGCCAGCGAGCGCTGGACATCGTTGCCCGCCTCCGGTTCGACGCCCACGACACGGCAGCCCGGCTGGAGGTGCTTGGCCACGGTCGCGCAGCCCGAGATCAGGCCACCGCCGCCGACACAGACCACCAGAAGATCGAGAGACCCGACCTCCTCCATGAGTTCCAGGGCGGCCGTGCCCTGCCCGGCCATCACATCAGGGTGGTCGTAGGGCGGGATGAGGGTCATGCCGCGCTCGGAGGCGATGCGCCGGCCGATGGCCTCGCGATCCTCGGAGTAGCGGTCATAAAGGATCACCTCACCGCCATATCCGCGGGTCGCCTCGACCTTCACGGCCGGGGCATCCCGGGGCATCACGATCACTGCGGGCATGTCCAGCAGGCGTGCCGACAGCGCCACCGCCTGGGCATGGTTGCCGGAGGAGAAGGTGATCACACCGCGTCGGCGCTGATCCGGGGTGAAGCGGGCCAGCGCGTTGAACGCCCCGCGGAACTTGAAGGCGCCCATGCGCTGCAGGTTCTCGCACTTGAAGAAGACACTGGCGCCCACCCGCTCGTCGAAGGTACGCGACCTCAGCACGGGGGTGCGATGGGCGACACCGGAGAGGCGGCCGGCGGCTGCCTGAACATCAGGGAAATGGATGGCGAGATCTGGCATGACGGGCCCCTCGGGCAACACCGATGCGCCAGTCTAGCGCCCGTGCGTCCGGGGGCGGTACCGGACAATCGCTGTCGCGTGTGCCGCCGCGCCTCGGCGGCAACCGGAGTTCAGTCGGTGACGCCCGGCGCCTTGACCGTCTTGGCGCGGTGCGTGAGGGCCGCCTCGTCGGGCCCCTCGCAGGCGGGACGAGCGCCTGAGTACGACACGCGATCAGGACTGAAGGCCTGCGTCAGGAAGCGGTTCTGCAGTGAATAGGCCTCGAGCTCGCGCTGGTACCAACGCTCGCAGGGGGCCGCGGTCGCCAGTTCCCGCCCCACTTCCTGCATGTAGTGAACGATCTCGTGAAACAGGATCGAGCGATGGAAGATGTTGGTCTCGGGCCGGAGGTCCTCGGCAATCATGATGCCCCGCTCGGGCTCGAAAAGAGCTGCGACCTGGCAGTGCGGGTTGCCCTCGGGACAGGCGCGCTTTTCCAGTTCGGCCCGTGGCACCCGCGTCACCATCGGCAAGGCTTCAGGCATCCGGTACTTCGACATGCGCGTGGCGCTCTCGAGGAGATAGCTCGAGAGACTGACCAGGTTCGGAAACGGGGCGGTGGCGTGCGGATCGTCGTAGGAGACCGGGTCCCCGTCCTCCTTGTAGACGCTGTAGGCGCTGGCGGCCCTGGCCTTGACGCCCGACTCACCGGCCGATGCCGTCGCAGCGTGCAAAGCAACGCCCGCCAGGAGCACGGCGCTCATCACCATCCGACCGCCAGTGCGTGTCATCGTCGCCATGTGCGCTTCTCCATCAGATTTCGGCGTTCCAGAGATGCCCCGATCAGGGGCATCCCGCGCCTCGTCATCCCCATCCTGGGGCATTGTGCGGATCCTACGGATCCGCAATGCACGCATACTACGCCCGCTGCATCATCAGGCGCCCCCTGAACAACGGGGTCTGTCGACCCATCAGGCCTTTACGTCGAAAACATCATCTGCACGTGTCATGCCAGCGACCAGGGTTCGATCACCGCTCAGGTCGAGGATGCGCCTTCCTTCAGCTTCTCGGGCTTGCGATATTGCTGGGACAGGACGCCGAGACGCTCCTGCGCAGCCTTGCGCTGTTCAGCCGACAGACGCGGCGTCAGGCGCTCCAGCAACTCCCGGTTGGCTTCGGCGTCGGCCGCATCCTCCTCGGTGAACCGCTGGGCCGCCAGGCTCAGCAGGGCGTGGGCCTCGACCTCGTCCCGGCTGCCCGCCTTGCCCTCGGCAAGGAGGCGACCGAGGCTCAGCATGGCCGGCGCATAGCCGCTCTCGGCTGAGCGCCGGAACCAGTCCATGGCTTCGGTCAGATCGGCGGTGGTACCCAAGCCCCGCTCATACAGGTGCCCCACGTTCCACATTCCGAGGACATCACCCTCGCGCGCCGCCTCGCGGTACCAGGTCAGGGCCAGCTCGTAGTCCTGCGGCGTGCCCTGGCCATTCTCGTAGAGGTCACCGACGGCATTCATCGCCCAGGCGTCGCCGCGCTCTGCGGCCCGCATCCACCACTTGAGGGCCTCCTCGTGGGATTGCGCCACACCGTGGCCGTTGGCGTGCATCAGGCCGAGGTTGTTCATCGCAGGCGTGTAGCCGCGGGAGGCCGCGAAGCGCCACCACTTCATCGCCTCCTCGTAGTCCTGCTTGACGCCCCCTTGTCCGCGGGCATAGAGCCAGCCGATGTTGGTGGCGGCCTTCGGGTCGGAGCGCTCCATGAGCTTGGACAGCTTGTGCCCGTTGATGTAATCGGCGCCATCCTCGGGAGTGGTGAAGGTCTCCTCCTGATCGGCTGCGGAAGCGGGCAGCGCGCCCAGCAGGGGCAGGCAGAGGACGAGTGCGAGGGCTTTCATGGAAGGCGCTCCATCAGGGGAATGTCGGTCTCGGACACCGGCCCGGCGGGCAAGTTCTCAGCGCCCCTCACCCAGGAAGGGCAGCAGTTCCGCCATCAGGTCGGCGGGCGCCTCCTCGGGAATGAAGTGCCCGCAGCGCAGCGCCCGCCCGCGCACGTCAAGCGCCTTCTCCCGCCATGTGGCGAGAACGTCGAACAGCGTGTGCATCTTGCCCATCTCCCCCCAGAGCACGAGCACCGGGCAGTGGACCCGGCGGTGCTGGTCGGCCTCGTCGTCGGCACAGTCGCGGGTCGGCGCCGCCCGGTAGTCCTCGAGGCCCGCGCGTATGGTCCCCGGCAGCAGGAACACGCGGAGGTATTCCTGGAACGCCTCTTCCTCGATCGATCCGGCGTTGGCGGTGAGGCTGCGGATGATGAACCGCAGGAACGGCTCCGGCGCGGCCTGGATCATGACCTCGGGCAGATCGGGCACCTGGAAGTAGAACCAGTGCCAGTAGGCCGCGGCGAGGTCCTTGCCGGCATCGCGGAACACCGTGTGCGTGGGGACGATGTCGAGCACGCACAGCCGCTCCACCGCCTGCTCATGGTCCAGCGCCAGGCGGTGCGCGACGCGTGCCCCCCGGTCGTGGCCGACCACGGCATAGCGCTCGTGACCCAGGCCGGTCATGACGGCGTGGATGTCGGCCGCCATGGTGCGCTTGTCGTAGCCGTCACGCGGCTTGTCCGAGTCGCCATAGCCACGCAGATCCGGCACGACCACCGTGTGGGTGCGCGCCAGTTCGTGGACCACCTTGCGCCACATGATGCCGCTCTGGGGGTAGCCATGGAGCAAAACCACCGCAGGCCCGGCACCGCCGGTCCAGGTGTGGATGCGAACGCCGTTGGCGCGGATGAAGGACGGCTTGAAACCGGGCATCAGACTCATGATCGGGACCTCAGGTAGCGCTCCAGCCGGGCCAGACCCTCGGCCAGCACGGGGATGGGTTTGGGATAGGAAAACCGCACGTGGCGCGATGCCAGGTGCTCGCCGAAATCGATGCCGGGTGCGATGGCGACCCCGGCCTGCTCGAGCACGTCAAGGCAGAAACCGTAGCTGTCGTCGGTCAGAGCGCTGCAGTCGGCATACACGTAGAACGCCCCGGTCGGCTCCACCGGGATGCGGAAGCCGAGTTCGCGCAGCCGCGGCACCAGGAAGTCGCGCTGGGCGCGGAACGCCTCCCGGCGCTGCTCGTGCACCTGCAGCGCCTCGGGCGAGAATGCCTCCAGGGCGGCCTGCTGGGCGATGTCCGAGGCCGAGATGAACAGGTTCTGGGCGAGCTTCTCGACCTCGGGCGCGACCGCCTCGGGCATGACCATCCAGCCGAGCCGCCACCCGGTCATGCCGAAGTACTTCGAGAAGCTGTTGATCACGAAGACGTCGTCCGCCAGTTCCAGCACCGTGCGGTCGCGACCGGCGTAGGTCAGCCCGTGGTAGATCTCATCCACGATGAGGGTGCCGCCACGGCGCCGCACCACCTCGTGAATGGCCGCCAGTTCCCCGAAGTCGATGACGGTACCCGTCGGGTTGGAAGGCGAAGCCAGCATCACCGCGCGGGTCCGCGCCCCCCAGTGCCGGTCCACGAGCGCCGCAGTGAGCTGGTAGGACGACTCCGGCCCCACGGGAATGGGCACCGGACGGCCCTCCATGGCTCGGACGAAATGGCGATTGCAGGGATAGCCCGGGTCTGCAAGCAGCACCTCGTCGCCCGGCGACAGCAGCACCCCCATGGTCATGAGCAACGCCCCCGAGGAACCGGGCATGACCCCGACCCGCGAAGCCGGCACCTCCACTCCGTAGCGCGTGCGGTACCAGTGCGCGATGCGCTCCCGCAGCGCACCGGTGCCCAGGCCCGGCGTGTAGCGGACATTGCCCGAGCGGATGGCCCGGATGCCAGCCTCGGCGATCGGCTCGGCCGTCGGAAAGTCGGGCTCCCCGATCACCATGCTGATGATGGACCGGCCCTGGGCCTCGAGCGCCTTCGCCCGGGTGACCAGCACAACCACGTGGAAAGGCTCTATTTCGGCCAGGCGGCTGGCGAGCTGGGGGGTGACGGGCGGGCTCATGGGCGATCGGGGTGCGCTGCGGCGAGGGATGCTGTTCCGCGAGCCTAGGAGAAGCCTGCCGCCCGTGCAAGGCGGCGTTTCGAAGTAAAGTCTTTGAATTTCGGGGAGGGCGGGGCATGCGGATGGTCATCATCGGCGCCGGCGGGGTCGGCGGCTACTTCGGGGCGAGGCTGGCGGCAGCCGGCGAGGACGTGAGCTTCGTCGCCCGTGGCGAACACCTGGCGGCGATGCAGGCCCGCGGCCTGCAGGTGCTGTCCGGCCTCGGCGACCTGCGTCTGCATCCGGTGCGGGCGACGGACGACCCGGCCTGCGTCGGTACCGCCGATCTGGTGATGATCGCCACCAAACTCTGGTCGACCGACGAGAGCATCGCCACCGCCCGCCCGATGATGGGCCCGGACAGCACCATCGTTTCGTTCCAGAACGGCGTCCAGGCCGAGGGCAAGCTGATCGCTGCCTTCGGCAGGGAGCGCGTTCTGGGCGGCGTCGCGAACATCGCGGCCCTGATCGAGACGCCCGGTGTCATCCGCCACAACGGCAGCATGGCCCTGCTGCAGTTCGGCGAACTCGACGGCCGCCGCTCATCGCGGGTCGACGCCCTCGAGGCCGCCTGCCGCCGCGCCGGCATCGACTGCCGGGTGCCTGACGACATCCTGCGCGCCATCTGGGAGAAGTTCGTGTTCCTCGCCTCGATGTCCGCGATGACCTCGCTCACACGCCTGCCTGTCGGACCCCTGCGCGAAGACCCGGATACCCGGGCGCTGATGCGCCAGATGTGCGAGGAAGTGGTCGCCGTGGGGCGCGCCCGGGGCATCGCCTTCGATGCCGAGGCCGCGAACACCATCCTGGCCAGGCTGGACGCGCTGCCGCCGGGCATGGTGGCCTCGATGCAGGGCGATCTGCTGCGCGGCAACCGCCTCGAGTTGCCCTGGTTGTCCGGCGACGTGGTACGCATGGGGATGGAATCCAGGGTGCCGACGCCCGCGCACGCCTTCGCCGTGGCCGTGCTCAAGCTGCATGCCGGCGGCCGGCATCCCATGGCACGCTGACGCGCCGCGCGGCGGGTGCGGCGTGGCGCCCCCGAGGCACCGGAATGATTCCCGGCACCCGCCGCGCGTGTTGCACTGCGTCAGCGAAACCTTTTGACGCCATCTTTGCGACGGGCTTAGCATTCCCTCGCATATTGGTCGGTGCCACACGCGCCGTCCGGTATCTCTCCAACCGTGTCCCGCGCGGGCGCCACAGCCTGCGAGCGGTCCAAAACAAAGGACACGGAAGTCTCATCCTCGATGGGTCTTCGTTCTGACCTGTTGTCGGCATCACCCTGATCCCGCTCGTCCGGCTCGCGTCGCGTGTCTCCGGACGGCGTGGTGCACGGTCTGTGGACCGCGTTCGCATGCAGCATGACAAAAAGGGAGGAATCCGGATGTTGAGACACTCGGCAGTCCTGGCCGCGCTCGCGGCAACTCTGCTAACGCCCAGCGCCTGGGCCGAGCAACGCGACGAGCGTGCCGGCAACTGCGACGACGCCAAGAAGCAGATGGACTATTTCTGCAACCGGGAAAACAGCGCGAACGACACCATGGTCGCCGTGGGGACCGCCTGCACCAACGCCAAGAAGAACGTGGCGGCTGCGTGCGAGGGCGTGATCGAAGAGGACAAGGCCTACAAGTTCGACAACAAGTAACCGCCGTCTCGCTGCACAGCAACACCACCGGCACGAATGCCCTGAGGCGTGATCGCCGGATGCCACCCATCAACATGGAAGGAGTGACGTGATGCAAAGACATATCGGCGTACACATGAGCGACGAGGAGATGAAGCTGGTGGAGCCGGCCGACGAGGTGGCGTTCCATTCGCCCGTGCCGACCCAGATGGTCTCCAACGGCGAGTACAACCCCATTCCCCAGACCGAGCAGCAGGCCCAGGTGGAAGGCCTGATCAAGGAGATGGCCGACGTCCAGGCGAAGCGCCACGGCATGGATCGCCGCACCTTCCTCGCCACCAACGCGGGCATGGCCACGGCCTTCCTGGCGATGAACAAGGTGTTCGGTCCGGTGTTCGACGTGTCCGAGGCCGAAGCGGGTGACATGGAGATGTCCAACTACCGCCGAGCCCAACTGGCGAATCAGTTCATCTTCGACGACCAGACCCACTTCATCCGCGACGACTTCAAGCAGGAAGGTCTGCTGGGCCTGACGAAGTGGGCGGTGGGCGCCAAGGTCAACCCGCGCATCAGCGAAGCGCCGATGACGCTGGCCCGCTACAAGATGGACAACTACCTGAAGGAGATCTTCCTCGACTCCGACACCAAGATGTCCCTGCTGTCGGGCGCACCCTTCGACGATCCCTCCTGGTGGCTGCTGTCCAACGACGCCATCCAGAATGCCTGCCGCGCTGTCAACAAGATGGCTGGCAACACCCGGATGCTCGGCCACTCGGTCATCACGCCCAAGTATCCCAACTGGATGGACGAAGTGGATCGTGCCATCGAGACGCTCAAGCCGGTGTCCTGGAAGTCCTACACCATCGGCGACCCCTTCGGCCCGTCCAAGTACGCCTGGCGTCTCGACGACGAGAAGCTGATGTATCCCTTCTA
>JBEICA010000400.1:0-2430 GCA_040373665.1 Burkholderiales bacterium
GGCGCGCGCGCGCGCGACCGGAACCACGTCATCGAGCAGGCCGTGTGCGGCGAACACCGGTTTGCCGCGCCCGGCGTCGCGGTCGCGAACGCCGGCAGCGGCCCCGGGCAGAAGACGGGCGCCGAACACCATCGCGCCGGCAAAACGGTCCGGATGGTCCAGCAACAGCGACAGGGCCATGGTCGCCCCCTGGCTGAAACCCAGCAGGAATATCCCGGACGCCAGCGCACCGCGGCTGCGGCAGAGGTGCTCGACGAAGGCCGCGAGATTGCGGCGGCTCGCGTCCTCCTGTGCCTCGTCGATCATCGGGCCGGACGCGGTGTGGGCGGTCCGATACCACGTGTAGGCGCCGGCGCCGCTCGGGAAGGGCGCCCGCACCGAGGCCATCATGCAGCGGCCGTCGAGATAGGGCGTCAGGCCGAGCAGATCGTGCTCGTTGCTGCCGGCGCCGTGCAGCAACAGCAGCAGCGGAGCGGGACCCTGGAGCGGTTCCGTTGGTGCCAGCCATTCGTAGGCCAGGCCTGCGACCTCGTCCGGGCTCAGGGTGGCGATCAGCGACAGGCCGGCGGGGTCCTTCATGCCGCCGGGTCCAGGCTCTCGGCGGCGAACAGATAGCTGTCCATGCCGATCACGCCGTAGCTGACCCCGGAATGCAGCCGCTCGTGCCGGCGCCCATCCGCGGCCGCTCCGAGGGCCACGAACAGCGGCAGGAAATGCTCCTCCGTCGGATGCGCCCGCACCGCATGGGGCGCGCGCGACCGGTAGGCGCGCAGCGCCTCATGACCCGCAGCGTCGAGGTGCGCGGCAACCCATTCGCGGAACTCGGCGACGTAGGGCTCCTCGGCGGAATCCTCGGGAACCCGGCGAAATTCCCGCAGGTTGTGGGTGACGCTGCCCGAGCCGATGATCAGCATCCCCTCGTCGCGCAACGGCGCCAGCGCACGCCCCATCGCCCAGTGGCGATCCGGTCCGCCGGACACCATGACCGAAAGCTGGGTCACCGGGATGTCGGCTGCCGGGTACAGGTTCATCAGCGGGACCCAGGCACCGTGGTCCAGGCCACGGTGCGTTTCGATGCGTGTGGGCATTCCCGAGCGGCCCAGGCAGTCGGCGACCCGCTCGGCCAGCGCCGGCGCGCCGGGCGCACCATAGCGCAGCGAGTGCAGCGCGCGTGGAAAGCCGAAGAAGTCGTGGATGGTCTGGGGTGCGCGGGCTCCCGATACGGACGGCCGGTCGGTCTCCCAGTGAGCCGACACCATCAGGACTGCGCGCGGGCGGGGCAGACGCGCCGCCAGTTCCGCGAGCCGGGCGCCGGCGCGCCCGGGCTCCAGGGCCCAGGTTGGCGCGCCGTGGGACACGAACAGCGTGGGCAGGGGGACGGACATGCCTCGGGCTCCGGGAGCGGGGGCGCCATCGTCCCCATGCGCCGATTGAACCACAGGCTCCCGCCGGGCGGAAACGCTGCGGGCGGGCTATCCTCCGTGCTTGTTCCGGGATGGAGGTGTCGCGTGGCACGCAGCGATTTTCGTTTTGCCCATCGCCTCAGGGTGCGCTGGGCGGAGGTGGACCGTCAGGGCATCGTCTTCAACGGCAACTACCTCCTGTACTTCGACGTCGGCATCACCGAGTACTGGCGGGCTGCGGGCGTGGCCTCCCCCGCGGGGTTGCTTGCGCATGGCAGCGACCTGTTCGTGGTGCGCTCGGTCATCGATTACCACCGCTCGGCGGAGTACGACGACGAGATCGACGTCTGCGTGCGGGTCGCGCGCATCGGCCGCTCGAGCATGCCCTTCGCCCTCGAGATCTGGCGGGGCGAGGACCATCTGGTGAGCGGTGAGGTGGTGTACGTGAACGCGGATCCGCAGACGCGGCGCTCGGCGCCGGTGCCGGACTTCCTGCGGGACGCGGTATCGAGGCTCGAGGGCCGCGACGTGTCGGCCTGACGGCAGCTCCAGCGGGCTACAATCGACATCCGGCAACGAACAGGGAAGGCTGCAATGGAATTCGAATTCTCACCCAAGGTGAAGGAAATGCAGGCCAGGGTCTCGGCCTTCATGGACCAGCACATCGTCCCCAATGAGCAGCGGTTCTACGAGGAGATCGAGGCGAACCGCCGCAACGGCGACGCCTGGGTCCCGACCCGGATCATCGAGGATCTCAAGGCCAAGGCGCGTGCGGCCGGCCTGTGGAACCTGTGGCGTCCGAAGGACCACGGCGGTGAACTCACCAACCTCGAGTACGCCCCGCTGTGCGAGATCATGGGGCGCATCACCTGGGCGCCGGAGGACCACCACTTGCGGCCGTTGATCACGTACTCGTCGCCATCCCGGCGGATGCTGCACTGGATGTTGGTGGCGTCGGAGGACGCAACCTCGGGCTCGGTCATGAGGAAGGCCGAGCGGATCTCGCCCGCCAGCAGCGGCTCGAGCC
>JBEICA010000189.1:0-6824 GCA_040373665.1 Burkholderiales bacterium
GACAGGCGCAGGCTGCGATCCTTGTCCGCCCCCGGGAAGGGGAAGTACCACTCCACGTTGCCGAGCAGCTGCCGCGTGCCACCGATGGCGAGGCCGAATTCATCCCGCGGACCGATGCCGAAGGTGTTGAAGCCGCGGACGCTGTTGACGCCACCGGCGTAGTAGTACTTGAAGAACGGCAGCTCGTTGCCCTGGTAACCGTCGGCGTAACCGATGGTGCCGCCCGCCTGCAGGGTGGTCAGGCGCGAAGTCGGCCACCAGCGCTGTGCAGCATAGGAAAGACGGTAGTAGCGAAGATCTGCGCCCGGGAGCGCGACCTCGGTCTGCACGCGCTGAAACGGACCGCTGGTCGGGGTGATGATGTTGTCACGTCCATCGCGCGAGAACCCGAGTGTCGCGATGATGCCGACGTTGACCGAGCCGTAGGTGTTGACGTAGTCCCGGAACCGCTGCGGTGTGTTGTTGAACAACTCGATGTCGGTCGACTCCAGGGCCGCACCGAGGTTGACGGTGTCCAGCTCCGAGATCGGGATCCCGAAGCGCACCCCGGCACCATCGGTGTTGGTGGCGTAAGTCGCAAGCCGGAGAAAAGAGGGGTTGAATCGTCTGGAGTAGAGGTCGAAGCCGCGACTGACGCCGTCATCCGTCCAATAGGGATTGGTGTAGGACAGCGACAGCACGCGGTTGATGCGGCCGGTCTGCAGACCCAGCGACAGCGAGTTGCCGGTGCCGAAGGCATTCTGCTGCTGGATCGAGGCCGACAGGATCAGCCGCTCGATGCTCGAGAACCCGACGCCGACGTTGACCGATCCGGTGGGCCGCTCCTTGACACTCATGTTCACGTCGACCTGATCGGCGACACCCTGCACGGCCGGGGTCTCGACGTTGACCTCGGAGAAGTAGCCGAGACGGTCGACTCGAACCTTGGAGCGGTTGATTTTCGACTGCGAATACCAGGCCCCTTCCATCTGGCGGAACTCGCGGCGCACCACCTCGTCCTTGGTGGTGGTGTTGCCGGCGACGTTGATGCGACGCACGTATACCCGGCGACCAGGCTCGACGTACAGCGTGAAGGCAACGGTGCGCTTGGCGCGGTCGATCTCGGGCACCGGGTTCACCTGTGCGAAGGCGTAGCCGTCGTCCCCCAGACGGTCGCTGATCAGCTTGGTGGACTCGGTCAGGCGCTCGCGGTTGAAGACGTCGCCGGGCTTGAGCTTGACCAGCCCGCGCAGCTGCTCCTCCGGCACCAGGAAATCACCGGCGAGTTTCACGTCGCTGACGGTATAGCGTTCGCCCTCGGCGATGTTGACGGTGATGAAGACGTTCTTGCGGTCAGGGCTGAGCGAAACCTGGGTCGATTCGATGTTCGACTCGAGGTATCCCTGGTTCAGATAAAAGGAACGCAGGGTCTCCAGGTCGGCGGCAAGCTTCTGCCGTGAATACTGGTCGTTCTTCGTGTACCAGGTCATCATGCCCGGCGTGCGCAGGACCATCAGGTCCATCAGCTCCTTGTCGCTGAAGACACGGTTGCCCACCAGATTCACCGAGGTGATCTTGGCGGCCTCGCCCTCGACGATGTTGAAGTTGATGGCGACCCGGTTGCGCTCCAGCGGGTTGACCGTTGCCTCGACCCCCACCCCGTACTTGCCGCGCGAGACGTACTGGGTCTTCAGGTCCAGCTTGGCACGCTCGAGGGTGGCGCGATCGAATATGCGACCCTCGGCCAGGCCGCCGCCGCGGAAGATCTCCAGCAGCTTCTTCTTCTCGAACTCCTTGGAGCCACTGACCTCGATGGCGGCGATCGCCGGCCGTTCCTGGACGATGACCACCAGAACGCCGTTGTCATTCTCGAGCTGGACGTCCTTGAAGAAGCCGGTGCCGAACAGCAGCCGGATCGCCGCCGTGGCCTTGTCGGGCGTGAGCGTGTCTCCGACACGCACCGGAAGGTAGCCGAAGACCGTGCCGGCCTCGGTACGCTGGATGCCCTCGACGCGGATGTCCTGGATCTTGAAAGGCTCGAAACCGAAGGCCAGGGGGGCGTGGACGAGACAAAACAGGACCGCGATGAGGAGACGCTTCATCCGCTAGGAACCGCCCACGAGGCGCTGAATGTCGTTGAAGATGGCGAATGCCATCAGGCTGAAGAGGAGGACGATCCCGATGCGCTGCCCGATTTCCATAACGCGATCCGACACGGGCCGTCCCTTGATTGCCTCGATCGAATAATACATCAGGTGCCCGCCATCGAGTAACGGCACCGGCAGCAGATTGAGCACGCCCAGGCTGATCGAAACCAGCGCCACGAAGCTGACATACGGCAGCCAGCCGAGCTGCGCCGACTGGCCTGCGTAATCGGCAATGGTGAGCGGTCCGCTCAGGTTCTTCACCGAGACCTGCCCGAGCACCATCTTCCACATCATGTGCAGCGTGAAGATCGACGCGTCCCAGGTCTTGCGCGCCGCCTGCACCAGCGCGATGTGCACCGGATGACGCACCTCGACACGATAACGGTCGCCCGCGCCACCGGCGACGGGCGCGATGCCGACCTTCCCGACGCGCACGCCGGCCTCCGTCTGGCCTGACGGCGTCACCGGCAGTTCGAGACGCTCACCGTCGCGCGTGAGCCCGAACACCAGGGCCACGTCCGGACGCGCCCGGACCGCCCGGACGACCTGGTCCCAGCGCTCCACCGGGTTGCCATCGACGGACACGATGCGGTCACCCGCGCGCAGGCCGGCCGCCGCGGCCGGCCCGTCGGGAACGACCTCTCCGATCACGGCCGGACGCGGTGGCACATAGGCCACGATGCCGATGCCGGCAAGGAAGTCGGCGTCGAGCTTGTCGGTATCGAGGGCCCCGAGATCGAGCCGGCGGACATGGATCTGCCCGTCCAGTCCTTCCACCTCCACCGGCACCACGCGCCGGTCCACCGCCTCCTCGAGCAGGGCCCAGCGCAGTTCCTGCCAGGTCCGCACCTCGACATCACCGACGCGCCGGATCAGCTCGCCCGCCTCGAAGCGGGCCACCGCCGCAGGGGTGCCGGCCGCCGGCGTCTCAACCGCCGGTCGCACGCCGGGGACACCATGCACGAACAGCACCCAGTACAGGAGCACGGCCAGGAGGAAATTCGCCAACGGCCCGGCCACCACGATCGCCATGCGGCGCCAGACGACCTGACGGTTGAAGGCGCGGTGCAGCTCGTGCGGCGCCACCACGCCTTCACGCTCGTCGAGCATCTTCACATAGCCCCCCAGGGGGAAGGCGCCGATCGCCCATTCAGTGCCGTCGCGTCCGGCACGGCGACTCCACAGCGGGGCACCGAACCCCACCGAGAACCGCAGCACCTTGACGCCGCACCAGCGGGCGACCAGATAGTGGCCGAACTCGTGGAACACGATCAGCACGCCGAGGGCGATCACGAAGGCCACGAGCGTGGTGAGCAGGGTCATGCGGGACTCTCCTGTGGACGGGGCGGGACCGCCTGTGCGGTCACGGGCCCGGAAAGGTCTGTGCGATGGGCGGCCTCCACGCGAGGTCAGCCCGGGCCGAGCAGGTCATGGGCGGCGGCTCGGGCTTCGGTGTCGGCGGCAGCGACTGCCTCGAGCGACCCGAGGGTGTCACCGCCGGCACGGTCCATCACCGCTTCCACCACCTCCGCGATGCGCTGGAATGGGACCCGGCCCGCAAGGAAGCGTTCGACCGCACACTCGTTGGCGGCCTTGAGCGCGACGGCCGAGGCGCCGCCACGCTCCAGGGCGCGGTAGGCCAGGCGCAGGCAGGGAAAGCGGGCGAAATCCGGCGGCTCGAAGGACAGCGTGCCGATGCGCGCGAGGTCGAGGCGCTCGACGCCGGCGTCCACGCGATCGGGGTAGGCCAGCGCGTGGGCGATGGGCGTGCGCATGTCGGGATTGCCGAGCTGCGCCAGCACGGAGCCGTCCTCGTACTCGACCATGGAGTGGATGACGCTCTGCGGGTGCACGACGACATCGATGCACTCCGCCGGCATCGAGAACAGCCAGTGGGCCTCGATCACCTCGAGACCCTTGTTCATCATGGTGGCCGAATCCACCGAGATCTTGCGCCCCATGACCCAGTTGGGATGGGCGACGGCCTGCTCTGGCGTGATGTCGGCGAAATGCTCGGGCGGCATGGTCCGGAACGGACCACCAGAGGCGGTCAGCAGGATGCGCCGCACCCCCCGACCGGCCGCGCCCGACTGGAAACCGCCGGGCATGCACTGGAATACCGCGTTGTGCTCGCTGTCGATCGGCAGGAGGGTGGCTCCGCTGTCGGTGACGGCCTGCATGAACAGCGGCCCCGCCATCACCAGGGCCTCCTTGTTGGCGAGCAGCACGCAACGCCCCGCACGCACCGCGGCGAGCGTCGGCGCCAGGCCGGCTCCGCCGACGATCGCCGCCATCACCGTGTGCGCCTCCGGCAGCGACGCCACCTCCACCAGCCCCGCCGGACCGGCGAGCACCCGGCAGTCCAGCCCGACGCCACGCAGACGCTGCCGCAGGTCACGGGCTGCCGCCTCGTCCGCCATGGCGACACACTGCGGGCGGTGCTCCAGGCACTGCCGGAACAGGATGTCGGTCCGGCGCCCGGCCGTCAGCGCCAGCACCCGGTAGCGATCCGGGTGGCGGGCGATGACATCCAGCGTGGAACCACCAATGCTGCCGGTCGACCCGAGCACCACCACGTTGCGCACCCCGTCCGCCATCACGCCGCCCCCCCGGTCCACCACACCATGAGCGCTGCCACCGGCAGCGCCGCCGTCAGGCTGTCGATGCGGTCGAGCACCCCGCCATGGCCTGGCAGGATGTTGCCGCTGTCCTTGAGGCCGGCCTCACGCTTCATCCACGATTCGAACAGGTCGCCCACGATGCTGACCGCCACCAGCGCCTCGAGCAGCGCCAGCCCCGGCCACCCGGCCCCGCCCGGGAGCAGTCCCGGCGCCATCCGGTGCGCCAGGAAATGCCAGACCGCCACGGCCAGGGCGGCACCGGCCACGCCCTCCCAGGACTTGCCAGGGCTGACACGCGGCGCGAGCTTGTGCCGACCGAAGCGGCGCCCTGCAAAGTAGGCGCCGGAGTCCGCGATCCAGATGGTCGCCATGAGCAGCAGCAACTGCACAGGCCGGGGTTGCAGCACCACGGCGCCCGTCCAGGCGGGGAGGAGCACCAGGACGCCGACGCTCAGCAGCAGGACGGGGTGACGGCAATGCCATCCGGCCACCAGCCAGGGCAGTGCCACCAGCACCCAGAACAGGCCGCCGGCCAGGAACAGGCCGTGCGCGACGCCTGCATCCACGAGCGGGCCGCCGTGACCGCCCCACTGGGCGACCATGGCGCCGGCCATGCCCAGCGCGGCGGCATAGATCAGCCGTCCGGCCTGGGCGAGACCGCTCAGACGCGCCCATTCCCATGCGCCGACCAGAACGAAAACCCCGGATGCCAGCGCCCAGACAGGGTTCGGCAGCAGGAACAGGCCCGCCAGCGCCGCCGGCACCAGGACCGCCGCGGTGAGCAGGCGCAGGCGAAGCATGAGGCGGGGTCAGCCCCTGACGCCGGGCGCCACGATCCGGGCGACATCGGCGTCGACGCCGGCGTCCGGATCGGTCTGCCCCAGTTGCTCGCTGGTGCGTCCGAAACGACGCTCCCGCTTGCGATAGGAGTGGATGGCCGACAGGTAGGCGTGGGCGTCGAAGTCGGGCCAGAGCGTGTCGGTGAAGTGGAATTCCGTGTACGCCAGTTGCCACAGCAGGAAGTTGCTGATCCGCTGCTCGCCACCGGTGCGTATGAACAGGTCGGGCTCGGGCGCGTAGTGCATGGACAGGTACGGGGCAAGGTCGGACTCGGTGTAGCCTCCGGCCTTCGCGGGATGCTCCGCGCTCATGCGGTTGACGGCCTGCATGATGTCCCAGCGCCCACCATAGTTGGCGGCCACCGTGAGGGTCAGGCGGGTGTTGCCGGCGGTGAGAGCCTCGCTTTGGCGTATCAGGTCGATCAGCCGTGGCTCCAGCGGGCTGATGTCGCCGACGATCTTGAGCCGGATGCCGTTCTCGTGCAGCCGTGAAACCTCATTCTCGAGGACACGGACGAACAGCTGCATGAGGAAGGACACCTCCTCCGGCGGCCGGCGCCAGTTCTCGCTGGAGAAGGCGAACAAGGTGAGGTAGGACACCCCGTACTGCACCGACATCTTGACCGCCTGACGCACCGCTTCCACACCGCGCCGGTGACCCGCGACGCGCGGCAGAAACCGCTTTCTCGCCCAGCGACCGTTGCCGTCCATGATGATGGCCACATGCCGCGGCACCCGGCTTGCCTCCGGGATCTCGAGGGTCGAACTCGCGAAGCTAGCCCGCATGTCTGGCCCCGCCCCGAAGTGATGTCGAGGCAGGCCGCGCTTGCCGCCGCGGCGGGTGGCCACAGGTGCGATCCGCTCGGGAAGACACGAGCTCCATGACGAGGCTCACGCGCCGTCAGACCGCCAGCAATTCCTGCTCTTTCACGGCCAGCACCTTGTCCACCTCGCCGACGTAACGATCGGTGAGCTTCTGGACCTCGTCCTGGGCACGGCGCTCCTCGTCCTCGGACACCTTCTTGTCCTTGAGCAGTTCCTTGAGCTGACTGTTGGCATCCCGGCGCACGTTGCGCACCGCGACCCGCGCGTCCTCGGCCTCACCGCGCACCACCTTGATGAGGTCACGGCGGCGCTCCTCGGTCAGGGCCGGCATGGGCACGCGCACCGTATCGCCCATGGTGGAGGGGTTCAGCCCGAGGTCCGATTCGCGGATCGCCTTCTCGATCGGCGACAAC
>JBEICA010000408.1:0-2344 GCA_040373665.1 Burkholderiales bacterium
CGTCACCCTGGTGCCGCCGGCGAAGCGGCCGACCGCGACGGTGTTCCAGGACTACGCCCTCTTTCCCCATCTGAGCGTGGCCGGCAACGTCGGCTTCGGATTGTCGGTGCGTGGCATGCCACGGGTCGAGATCGCGAGGCGGGTCACGGCTGCGCTGGAGCTCGTGGGCCTTGGGGCGTTCGGTCCCCGCGGCATAGGCGAGGCATCCGGAGGGCAGCGCCAGCGCATCGCTCTCGCGCGGGCATTGGTCACCAACCCGGCGATTCTGCTGCTCGACGAGCCCCTGGGGGCGCTGGACCTCGGTCTGCGGCGGCAGATGCAGGACGAATTGCGCCGCATTCAGCGCGCCGAGCAGCGGACCTTCGTCCACGTGACCCACGATCAGGAGGAGGCCATGGCCATCGCCGATCTGATCGTGATCATGAATGGCGGTCGCATCGAGGATATGGGGCCGCCGGCACGCCTGTATCAGCAGCCGCGCACGCGCTTCGCCGCGCAGTTCCTCGGCGAGAGTTCGCTCATCGCGGGGACCGTCACCTCCAGCGGGGACGGACGCTGCGCCGTCGATACCGCCGCGGGACGGCTGGAGGTGGCGGGCAGCGGCCCCGCCGGGAGCCGTGTGACCCTGGCGCTGCGGCCCGAGGGCGTGCGCCTCGGCAGCTCATCTCCCGGCGACCAGCCGCTGGGTGAGTTCGTGGTCGCGGAGACGGTGTTCCAGGGCAGCCTTGCCCGCGTTCACGGCACGCTCGCCTGCGGCGAGCGGCTGCTGGCGAAGATCGCTCCGGATCTGCTCGCGCCCGGTGTGACGCGCGTCCCTGCCTGGGCACGTCCAGGCGGCCTGGTGCTTCTGGAGGACTGACATGACCGACGTGACCCTGCGACCCACCGCCACTGCTGCCGAGTGGTACCGGGTGCGCCAGTTGGACCATGGGGTGACCCATGTCGACGAGCACTTCATCGACCCGTTCTACCGCTGCAACGTATGGCACGTGCGCGGGCGCGACCGTGACCTCCTGGTGGACAGCGGCATGGGGGTGGTGAGTCTCGTGGGACAGGTGCCCTGGCTCGCCGATCGCCCGGTGCTGGCCGTCGCCAGCCACGCGCACTTCGACCACGTCGGCAACCACCACGAGTTCCGGGAGCGCGCCTGCCACCCGGCGGAGGCCCACATCCTTGCCGACCCTCGGGGCGACTGGAACCTCGCGGACCGTTTCGCCGTGGTCGAGATGTTCGAACGCCTGCCGCCCGGGGGCTACGATCAGACCGCCTACCGTGTGCGTCCGGCACCGGCGACCCGGCTGGTGGAGGCCGGCGACGTCATCGACCTGGGCGACCGGGTGTTCGAGGTGCTGCACGTGCCCGGCCACTCCCCGGGCTCGATCGCCTTGTGGGAGCGGGACACCGGGGTGCTGTTTTCGGGCGACGCGGTCTACGACGGGCCGCTGGTCGATGACGCCTACCATTCGAACCCGGAGCACTACGTGGCGTCGATGCGGCGGTTGCGGGCATTGCCGGTGAGCGTGGTGCACGCCGGGCACTTCGGCAGCTTCGGGCGGGCACGTCATGTCGCGCTCATCGACGAGTACCTCGAAGGCCGGAGGGCGCCCGGGTGTCCGGGTTAGCCCGGGCGTTTCATCAGGCCACCGGATCATGGCGATGTGCATTGCGAGGCAGGCCGTGCATGCCGCGCAAAGGCGATCGCCAGGCCTTCCCTTCGCGCGAAGCCAGGGCGCAGCCTGAGCGCAAGATGCCTGCGAGCGCCCGTTCGGGTCGACCCGCATTCTCGCAAGCCCGGATCCCGCGTGACGACTTGAGCGGGTGACCGGATCTCGGATGCGCGTCCGTTTTGCGTCGCGGCCTGTTGTCCCCGCCATGGATGCCAGCCAAGGGCGGAATGCAATAGACTCCGGCTTCCACTACACCCTGGAGCAGACATGGACTTCCAAAAAATCGTCGACACCGTCAGTGCCCAGTTGATTACGTTCGGCCTCAAGGTCGCCGGAGCCATCGCGGTCTGGGTTGTGGGTCGATGGCTCATCGGCCTCACGGTGAGACTGCTCGCGTCGGCACTGACGCGGCAGCAGGTCGATCCGACCCTGATGCGCTACATCGGCAACATCGTGAACGTGGCGCTGAACATCGTGCTGGTGGTCGCGATCCTCGGTTACTTCGGAGTCGAGACGACATCGTTCGCCGCGCTGGTGGCGGGCATGGGCGTCGCGATCGGGGCGGCCTGGGCGGGGCTGCTGTCGAATTTCGCCGCCGGGGCCTTTCTCATCGTGCTGCGCCCGTTCAAGGTTGGCGACTACGTGAAAGCCGCGGGCATCGAGGGTACGGTCAAGGA
>JBEICA010000109.1:0-10585 GCA_040373665.1 Burkholderiales bacterium
CGGAACGAGCACGTTGCCATTGACCGTGACGGTGGAGACGCCCTGGACCAGGCTGACCTGATCGCGTGCCTGCAGGTAGATCGACCCGTTCTGGTTCACCGACGTGGTGGCGGTGACGCGCCCGTTCTGGTTCACCGCGAATGCGGCCAGGGTCGCGTTGCCGCGATCCGCCAACACCCGGCCCGTGGTCGCGTTGGTGACGCTCCCCCCGGTGACGTCCACCGCCTGTCCGCCTGCATCGAAAGTCTGGTACGGATCCACCTCGACCAGAAATCCGCGCAGCGTTGCATCCAGCGGCGCGGTGAGGAAAACCTTGGCTCCGCCTGCAAGCACGGCCTGCCCCTGGGGGGCGGAAATCGTGCCGGCATTCTCCACCTTCGGGGCCAGCAGCATGACCCGGCCACCGGTGGAAGCGTTGAGCGCGGCACCCGCCTCCACCTTGAGGAAGCTGGTCTCGAACTGGGCCTTGCTCCCGCCCCACTCGAACGCGGCCTGAGCGGCGGCGCCGATGGGCAGCGACAGGAACCCGCGCGCGAAGGCCTCGTCCCGAATCTGAAGTGAGGAGGCGATCAGCGAACCGACATTCACCTGGGCGCCATCCTTGAACAGGATGCCGTTCTGGTTGATGAGGTAGACCTCGCCGGCGGCACGTATCGCCCCCTGGATGACGCTCGGGTTGGCGTCGAGGATGCGGTTCAGCGTGGCGGAGCCCGCCCCCTGCTGGTGGTTGAACTGCACGGTGGCCCCGGTACCGATATTGAATTGCTGCCAGTCGATCACCGCTCGGAGTGTGGCCTGATCGACCGTCATGGTCCGCGTCGCGGCGTTGATGGCCGCCGTCGCGGCACCGCTGGCGGCGATGTTCGCGCTGTCCACCGGAAGCACCGGGATCGGCAGCGTGCCGGCGGGGACCGTCAGGTCGTTGGCACCAGCGCCCGCCACCAGCAGTGCGGCGGCTGCGGCGGCAACCCGTGCACGACGCCGCCCCCGGGGTGCGGAGGCGTTCTCACCGACAGGGACGAGCATGCCCAGCCGGCGGCTGAGAACGAGACGGAAGCAGCGGTGATTCATGGGTTCCCTCGTCAGTCCGGGCCGCGATGCCCGGGCCTCAAAAGTCGTATGCCAAGCGGAACAGCACGCGCGGTTCGCCAGCGCGCGAGGTCTGGGCGTCCTCCATGGGCATGCCCAAATCGACGGACGCCGCCAGCTCGGGCTGGCGCCGGTAACGCAGTCCCAGGCCGGTACTCCAGGGCGTCTGATGGGACAACTGCCCCGGCAGCGGGCTCTTGATGCGCACGCTGGCCGCGTCGACGAAACCCACCAGGATCAGCTCACCAGGACCACCGCCCTCGGCGGCACCCAGCAGCGAGGGGCTGCGCATCTCGAGGTTGGCGATCCAGCCATCGTCACCCAGGACTTCGGCCTCGTAGTAACCACGCACGCCATCCATGCCGGTGCCGACGAACTGCTCGGTGTTGATCAGGGGCGTGCTCGCGGTATGCGCGATCAGGCGCGCGAAGGCGGTCGCGCTGCGCACGCGCTGCTCACGCGACAATTCCGCGCGCAGCGTGATGTAGTTGGCCTGGGCACGAAAGCGGCGCTCCTGGAACTCGCGATCGGAGTTGCCGGACAGGGCACCGCGCAGCGCGAAGTTCGTCGTGACGCTGCCGCGCGTCGTGCCTCGTGCGCCGCGCTGGCCGAAACTGTACTGCGCCGTCAGCGGCGTGTAGGAGACGGTGCTCGCGAGCGATGCACCGGGCCCCGCGGAGACGTCCTGCAACGACTCCTTGTAGTCGATCCCGAAGACCGCGTTGTGGAAGTAGCGCTCGGTACCGACCAGCGGCACGATGGCGCGCGCACCGACGATGTTGCTGTTGCCCAGTACGGTGGAACTGCCCAGGGTCGCGACGGTACTTCGGGAGCGCACCCCATACAACGCCAGCAGCAGGTTCGAATCGGTCGGACGGAAGAGGTAGTTCGCCGACAGCGCACGCACCTCCGACGGGTTCTGAGGCGACACCAGATACAGCAGCGAGGCGCTGTGATCGCGGCCCCACAGGTTGTCGTAGCGCAGCGTGCCCTGGACGCGCAGCGGCTCGGTGTTGGGCGCCTGCCGGTTGTTGATCTCGATGCCGCCGTGCAGGGGCGACTTGTCCTCGACGCGCAGTTCCATCTCCATGGTGCCGCGCTCGCTGCCGGGCCGCAGCACCGGGGTGACGGAGCGTCCAGGCACCTGGTTGAAGGCGGCCAGCTGTTTCTGCGCCTCGGGGAAATAGGGCACGGCCCCCGGCGTGAGCGCCGGGAACCTGGAGCGGATGTACTCGCGCGAGTGATAGCGGTTGCCGGTCACCGCAAGTTTCGTCAGCACGCCGTCGACCACCTTGAGACGCACGACGCCGTCGGCGACCTTCTGGGGCGGGACGTCGACCGTCACGGTGAGATAGCCAGCCGTCTGATAGGCCGCCTCCAGCGCCGCACGTTCGGCCTGGACGTCGACAACCGACTTGCCGTAGCCGAGATGCGGGTAGACGGCCTTCTCGACCGCCAGCGTCGGCAACACCGTATTGCCCTCGACCTGGTATTCGAGGATGTCGAACACCGCATCCTGGGAGACGGCGGGTCCGGACGTCAGCAGGACCATCGATGCAAGGAGGGCCGACGGGGCCCGACGGATCCGGTTCAGCAGGGAATCGATGGACAAGGTTTTCTGCAAGGAAAGGCGCTTCTCGCGGCAACGCCGCCGGAGCCGGACGTGGCCCCGGCGGCGCCGGTGTGGGACGAACCGGCGGACGTTCGCCCGCCGGGACCGATCACGCGGATCAGTACAGCAGTTGCAGCGGCGAGCAGGTGTTGCCGAATCGGCTGCCCTTCGCGACGTTCGGGCTGGTCGTCGGATCGAAGGTCGGCGGCAGGGCGGCCACCCAGTTGTTGGTGTTGAAGGCGGGATCGCCGGCGCGCTTGATGAACTCGTTCGCAAAATCGCGCTTGAGGCCGGAAAGCGCGGCGATGTTGTCACCGTGCTCGTTGGTCACTGCGACCTTGCGGTACTGCATGGTCAGTTCCACCGCGAAGTCGTAGGAGCCGTTGACGAGGTTGGCCTTGCTGGGCGCGATGCCCTTGTCGGCGGAACCACCGGCGTTGGCCTGGGTGTTGATGTTGAACACGCCCGCGCCGTCGAGGTAACGGAAGCTCCAGCCGTTGCCGTTCGGGTTCGCGCTGGACGCGCTGTCGGCAGAAAGCACGCCGATGGCCCGGAAAGGGGTCCCCGGCGTGTTGGAGAACTTCACCCGATACCAGAAGCCGTCGTCCCCGCGGAAGTTATGGTCGAGGTTGTTCTGCGCCGTCCTGAGGCAGTCACGCACGTTGCCCGAGCCAGGATTTTCGACCACCGTGTAGCCGAGCGTCGGATCGATGATGAAGGGATCAGCCTGGGTACCCGTACCTGCGGTCCGATAGCCGGCGCTGTCCAGCATCCGCTTCGGCGCCACCGTACCACCCGCACCGGTCTGACAGGGGAAGTTGTTGAAGTACCAGTTGTAGGAAGTCTGAGTACCGGAGCCCTGCACGCGACGGCAGACCACGACCTGGGTGTTGCCGCTGCTGAGCGAGGGATCGATCTGACTCCAGTCCTGGTAGTTGCCGGCCAGCATCGCACCGTAGGCCGCACGCGACAGCGGCGTATTGTCGGGAACGCCGTTGGTGGCGACGATGCCCATCATCAGCGCGTTCACCGGCTTGACGTCCATGCGAGCCACCTCGGCGTTGCTCAACTGGCTTTGGCCGAATTCGACGTTGAACGGACCCTTGAACATGGCGGGCTCGACATCGGACACACCAAAGTCGGATGGCTCACCCGCGTTGGTCGAGGCGGTGAACCCAGGCAGACCCGGATCGATACCCTTGACGTTGCAGCGGTAGATGCTGGCCTCGAGCACACAGGACGTGGACGTGATGTCCAGCGTCTCGATGCGCTGGGCGCGGGCCACAGGGTTCACGCCCCAGACCGAGCCGCCGCGCGAGCGCTTGACGAACAGCACCGTGCGTCCGCGCAGGCTGGCGGGGATGGAAGCGTCGGTCTTGACGCGGCCGAAAAAGGCGTTGTGCCCACGGCCGTCATCGCCGAAATTGGTCGCCGTACTGGCGTTGTCCTGGTAGCGGTGGAAGCCCGCCTGGAACAGGCCGGTGGCGATCGTGACCAGGAAGTTGTCCGGGGCGGTCGCGCCGGAGAGGATGACCTTCACTTCCGGCGTGTCGAACGGGCCGGGGGTCTGAGCGAAGGCGCTGGACGCGAAGCCCATGCCGAGGGCGGCGCAGGCGAGTGCGATGGTCTTGCGTTGCATTTCAGTCTCCTTTTTGGACGCACCAATCCCTGCGAGACGTCGCTTTCGCGCAATCCCGGGGTGGCGACGAAACCGGCCAGGCGATCCCGACCGGCGTGCTGCAGATCAGCCCTGGCGACGGCGCCGGGCCGCGATGCCCAGGGCGGCCAGACCCAGCCCCATGAGGGCGTAGGTACCAGGCTCGGGCACGGGCGTGATGTTCAGGGCCGAGCCATCGAAGGCCACCGTGTAAGGCATGGCACCGAAGGCCAGGGTCGAGAACGTGCCGGGGTTGAAGCGCTGAGCGAAGGCCGTGCTGGACTGCTGCATCAGCAGCAGCGAGCCCGTCTCGGCGATGCCGATGTAGTTGTTGAACCCGGTCGCCTTCCCGCCGAAGTTCCCGCCCCAGACCGCGGAGCCGCCGTAGGCCGAACCGTCCGCCAGGGTGGCGATGCTCGAGCCGTGGTCCTGGGTGGGATGGGTACCGAGGGTGTTGACGTTCGACAGAAAGATGTCGGCGTTGTCGTTGAAGGAGCCGATCGTCAGGTTGTTGAAGGTCGGCAGGGTCGCGCCCTGGGCCTGGGTGCTGAGGTAGCGCTGCGTGCCCGTGCCATCGAGCGCGCCGATGTTCCACACGAGGGCGGACGCATTGGCGGTGCCGGCCACGAAGCTGTTCAGCGTGGCGTCGTTGGCGATGGACCAGCTCTGCCCGGCAGTGACGCCCGCCAGAAAGTCCGTGAGGGTGACACCGAGGTCACGGGTGTAGGAACGCTCACCGTCGAGGTCTATGACAGACCAGAACAGCTCGCCGCTGCCGCTGGCAGCAACCGAATCGTCGATCTTGGCGAACGCCGCCGTTGACGCGGAAGCCGCGACCACAGCACAGATCAGTTTTTGATAGAAACGCATAAGAGTCTCCTGTTGGGGTCGTGCGTTCCCGCCAGGGCGACGGACCACGACACGCTTCTCGGTGAACAGAGGCAGGTTCCGGGTCCATCGATCAGGCCGATGCACGACCGGAACTTTGTCGGACCAGGGTGACAGGGATGACGCGACGCAAGCCCATGCTCGTAGCCCCATCGGATCAGAAAACCCCGTAAACGCCTGCCCATTCCCCGAGTAGTGTCGAAAAACCATCTGTCCCCCTCATGACAGACGGGTGGAGCGGTCGTAGGCCGAACGGCTCATTTCGCCGCCTTCCCGGGCAGGCGCAGAGGCAGAGGGGTCTGCCCCCGCAGGCAGGCGAAGAAACGCGCACTGGCCGAGGCAGTGCACTGACCAACCTCGGCGATGCTGGCCCCGGCTTCCAGCGGGGCGGCGCAGGCCCGCAGATCCTCTCCGCGCTGCACCTCGCAGCGTTCGGTCCGGCGCTCCACCGCCGGCGGCGCCTCCGGCTGAGGATTGGAGACCACGGCCGGCGCAGTCGCCGCGACCGGTGCCGCCGGCACCGCGGGCGCGGCGGGTTGACCGGCCGCTTGGGAACCCGGCACCGCCCCCGCGACGGCGCCCCCCCCCGCCGGGACCGGCGCGGCGTCGTCGACGGCGAACTTCCACTCCGCGTAGGTCGCGACGGCAGTCAGTCCGCCCGGCAGGTCGTCGGTGCGGAAGGGCCGCCCGGTGGAGAGGCTGTGCACCCCGCGGATGCCGCCGTCAGGCTGGCGCAGGAGACCCCACTCCGCCCGCCGCGTCATGGGGTCGACGAAAATGCGGCGCAGGTGACGCACGGGGATGGGCTGGCGCCGGTCCTCGAGCAACTCCTCCAGCGTATTCGGGAAGCGGCGCGCCCCGGCGGGCGAGCGCTGGACGTAGCTGCGCAGGGCGGCGCGGAACTGCTCACCGATGAACAACAGTTCCTCCTCGCGCTCGCGCTGGGCCTGGGTGTGCCACAGGGTGCCGATGCCCGCGAGGCCGGCGGACAGCGCCGCCAGCAACATCAGCACCGCGACATAGGTGAAGCCGGCCTGGCAGCCGACGCGGCGGTCACGCGCCGCGGGTGTACTCACTGTCGATGAGGCGCCGCGCGATGGCGCGCGCCACGGCCTGCGCCCGGTTCTGGACGTTGAGCTTGCGCAGGATCTTCTGCATGTGGTTCTTGACCGTGAGCGGGCTGATGTCGAGGATCGCGGCGACATCGGCGTTGCTCTTGCCGTCCCGCACCCACTGCAGGATCTGCACTTCGCGAGCCGTCAGCGGCGTATCGGCCCGGTGTGACAGGCTGGCCTCGGCGGCCTCGGCGGTCATGACGCGAAGGAAGGCCAGGTGCAGCTGCGGCAGGACCAGGTCCACCAGCCGCCCGAGGCGGCTGTTCACCGGGCCGGCGACGCGCCCGAACATGAAGTAACTGGCCCCCTGCCCGGCGACTGCCGGTGTGCCGTGAACCACCAGGTTGCTCCACTGCCAGCGCTTGACCGCTGCCTCGAGCGGTCTCAGGGCGGCTTCCACCGGCGCCACGCCCGGGGCCAGCAGCAGCGGTCCCTCGCCCTGCCCCGCCCAGGCGCGGAAGGCCTGCAGGGCCAGCCCGGCGTCGAGGTCCTCCAGGTCGGCCACCTGCGCCTCGGGGATGGGTATGCTGGAACAACGGAAGAAGGCCAGCGACCGCCTCGACAGGTCGCCGTGGGCGCAGACCAGGATCTCGTGCGCGATCAGCCCCTGCAGCGCACCCTGGGCCCAGAGGAAGAACTGCGCGGGGCGCCACACCTCGCAGGCGGTCTCGACGATGTGGCAGAGCCTCTCCTTCTCGATGGGCGTCAGGGACTCGTGCGACTGCGAAAGACTCCGTTCGGCTGGCATGGGGTGGGGGAGCCGGAGCATCCCACGCAGCGATTGCGCGCAGGGACATCGGCCCGAAACCGCTTATGGGGTAAAGATCCCGAGTCTCGCCCCGCTGCGTTTCACGCCCATGACACCGCTCACCGTCAGGCTCGCTTCGGCGCACCTGGGGACCTGACGCCGGCGTCGGCCCGACCAGGGCCGCCCCGCCGCCGCAAGGGGAACGCCGCGTCACCAGTTGCCATAGGGCGTGCCGTCCGCCCCGTTCCCCTCGGCGCCGCTGCGCACGTCGTAGACCGCGCCCGGGTCGCCGCCCGGCGGTGGCACCACGACCGCCCAGGTGTCCTCCCGACCGGTGACCGGATCGGCGGGGATCGCCCGCAGGTAGCGCTGCGTCACCAGTTCGCCGAGGCTGTCCGGGTAGCGCCCCTTGTCGGCATGGTGCTTGTCGATGGCGTCGCGCATCAGCGTGAGGTTGTGGCGCAGCACCGCCTCGCGCGAGCGGTCGACGTGGGCCAGATAGCGCGGTACCGCGATGGTCAGCAGCAGCGCCAGGATGGCCATCACGACCAGCAACTCGATCAGGGTGAAGCCGCGCGCGCGCATGCTCACCACTGCCGGTAGGGCACGCCGTTCAGGCCGACCCGCTCCGAACGCGAGTACACGTCGAACACGTCGCGCCCCTCGGCCGGGCTGTCCGGCGCGCTGGCGTAGCTGCGCAGGCCCCAGCTGCGCTCGGCCGGCAGCGCCGTATCGGCAAAGGGATCGCGCGGGAGTCGGCGCAGGAAGTAGATCTTGCGGTTGTCGGCCGCCTTGGCGTCCTTCACGCCGCTGACCAGATCCTCCAGCCGGCGCGGGTAGCCGGACTCGTCGGCCTTGCGCTCGACCCGGCCCTCCTCGGCGGCGCGCCTGTAGGCGTCCAGCGCACCGCGGATCTGGCGCAGCGCTGCGCGCAGTTCGCTCTCCTTCGTGCGCTGCACCGCGAGGTCGTTGAGCGGAAGCAGGCCCAGGGCGAGCACCCCCAGGATGGCCACGACGATCATCATCTCCAGCAGCGTGAAGCCGCCGCCGCGGCCGCGCAGCCCGGGGACACGCGCCCCCCGCCACCCACCGGCTCACCGCGCCACCGTCACCGTCAGCGCCGGCGGCGGCGTGACCTTGATGGTGTCGCCGGTCAGGTCCACCAGCTGCATCGCCGATACCGCCAGCGCGGACTGGCTGGCCGGCGCCCCGATCACCTTGAAGCGCACCTCGGCACCACTCGACAGGCCCGACGCCGCCACCGGCAGCCGCCCCGGGCTGCGCGCCGGCGCTCCGAGCGGCTCCAGCACCGCCGGGTCATAGTTCAGCTCGACCGAACCGTCGCGGATCTCCAGCGCCTCGGGCAGACCGAGCTGCACCCCGAAGACGGCGCCTTTGGCGACTTCGGCCGGCGCGGTCATGCTCATGGCGAAGACCTGGTCGGTCAGGGGCGCAATGTCCGGGTCGGTCCGCGCTGCCTCAGCAGCACCCGCCGGGCCGCCCGGGCCGATGGCCAGCGATCCCGGGGCCGTGCGACCGATGCGCAGCGGCGCCACGCCCGGCATGGTGTCGGTGCCCATGGGCATCTCGGCCATCACGCCCTCGGGCCGCGCGACGTTGCGCACGATGCGCGGCGTGATGAGCAGCACGATCTCGGTCTTGACCTTGTTGGTGTTCTCGGTGCCGAACAGCCGGCCGAGCACGGGCAGGTCGCCCAGGCCCGGCACGCGCTGCGAGGAGCGGCGGTCCTCGTCACTGATCAGCCCGGCCAGGATCTGCGTCTGGCCGTCGCGCATCTGCAGCGCGGTGGCGGTGTTGCGCGTACCCAGCCGGTAGGCCACGGTCTGCGCTGTGCCCGCGCCGACGCTGATGGTCTCGACGATGTTGCTCACCTCCAGCGCGACCTTGATGGCCACCTCCTCGGTGATGGTCACGAGTGGCTCGACGTCGAGCTTGAGGCCCACGTCGAGATAGGTCACCGAGGTGGCCACCCCGACGTTGGCGGCGGCGGTGGTGGTGAACACCGGCACCTTGTCGCCGATGTGGATGCGCGCCTTCTCCTTGTTGCGCACCCGGATGCGCGGGTTGGCCAGCAGGTCGGTCTTGCTGACGTTGGCCCGCAGGTTGAACACCAGCGCCGGGTTGGCGGTGGTGAACATCATCGGCGAATCCACCGCAACCGTGGCGGCCGTGGAGATGGCGCCGGTGGCCTCCTGCGCGCCCAGGCTCACGCTCGAGGGCCAGCGCACGCCGAGGTCCTGCAGGCGGCTGCGCGTGATCTCCAGCACCTCCACCTCGAGCATGACCTCCGGCTCGGCCAGGTCGATGGTGCGCACCAGCTGGTCGACCAGGCGCAGCACCTCCGGGGTGTCCTTGACCACCATGAGATTGAGCTTCTCGTCGATGAACACGTCCTGGGTCTTGGCCATGGCCTTGATCAGGGCCGCGGACTGCTTCACGTCGGCGTTGCCGAGGTAGTAGCTGCGCACCGCCAGCTCGCGGTAGTCCTTCTGCTTGGCTGGCGTGTTGGGGTAGATGACCACGGAGTTTTCGTTCAGGGCCTTGTGGTCGAGCTGCTGGGTGGCGAGGATGAGCTTGAGGGCATCTTCGAGCCGGGTGTTGCGCAGGTGCACGCTGAGCTTGACGTCCTGGCGCACGTCGCGGTCGAAGACGAAGTTGATGCCCGAACTGCGTGCCATGAGGTCGAACACGGAGCGCAACGGCGCGTCCTTGAACTCGAGCGTGACCGGGCGCGCCAGCGGCACCTTGAGCACCGGTGCAGGCGTCATCGCGGCCGAGGCCTCGAGCACGCGCCGCAGCAGGTCGCGCGCGCCTGGGTACTGGGGCGCCTCCGACAGCAGGCTCCGCAGCCGCGCCTCGGCACCGAGCAAGTCGTTGCGCCCGAAGCTGGCGCGCGCCTCGGCCATGCGAACACGCCACTGCCGGGCGTTGGCGACGTCGTTCACCCGCGCCTGGGCGCGCGCATCGCCGGGGTCGGCGCGCAGGGCGGCGCGGTACTGTGCCTCGGCCTCCTCCAGCCGGTCGGCACGCGCATGCGCGTCACCGGCGACGATGCGCTCGTTGACCAGACGCTCGCGCTCGCGCAGCAGCGCAGCCCGGTAACGCGCGTTGCGCGGCTCCTCCGCCACGGCCTTCTCGAGCTCCGCCAGGGCGGCATCGGACTGGCCGGCCGCACTCAGGCGGCTGCCCTCGTCGAAGTGACGGCTGGAGGCGCAGCCGGCCAGCAGCACCATGGCCGCCACGATGATGATCAGAGGTTTCATGGGCTTCCCAGAGGTAGGCTCTGCCGCTGCCCCAGCGGCAGGTAGGTGAAGGACAGGGCGCGCTCGCCGGCGGCATCGAGGCGCCAGCGTCCGCTCACGGTGGCGCCGGTGGTGACGACCAGATCACGCCCGCCCTCGGACAGGAACACGGTGGTGGTGGCGCCGTCGACCATCCGGCCGAGGTAGGTGAAG
>JBEICA010000425.1:0-2021 GCA_040373665.1 Burkholderiales bacterium
ATCCCGTCGCGTAGGTCGGCAGGCACACCCTGATTCGATGATGAGGGTGGATGCCCAAAGCCTTTGGCAGAGGGAGTTGCCATACTGCAACCGTGGCGCAGCGGGAGTGGTGGGTGATCGGTCCCACGGGGCAGTTGGGCCGCGAGCTCCTGGAGCAAGCGGCACCTGAAGGCATCGCACTGCGAGCCATCCCTCGTGCGGACCTTGATCTTGCTCGTCCGGACACGGTGCGGGATTTCTTCTCTTGGGGACGGGTCGCCCTCGTCATCAATGCGGCTGCGTGGACGGATGTTGACGGTGCCGAGAGCCAGGAATCCCGTGCTCGTGCGGTGAATGCCGATGGAGTGGCGGCCCTGGCCGAGGCATGCCGGCACGCCGGCAGCCGTCTCATCCACGTCTCGACCGACTACGTCTTCGGTGGCGAGCGACCGAATCGGCTGCCTTGGGCGGAGACGGACCCCCTTCGCCCGCAGGGGGTTTATGCCCGCACGAAGGCCGAGGGCGAGCTAGCTGTCCGCGAGATCCTTCCTGAGCGCGGCACCATCGTCCGCACAGCGTGGCTCTACAGCGGCCACGGTCGCAACTTCGTGCGCACCATGCTCGACAAGGCCCGTGCAGGGGAACCGGCCTCCGTCGTGCGCGACCAGTGGGGCCAGCCCACATGGGCTCGTGACGTTGCGACGCGGATCCTCACCCTGGGCGAGCGGCTCGCGGATGGGCGCGCTCCCGCCGGGATCTATCACGCGACGAACTCCGGGCAGACGACGTGGTGGGAGTTTGCCCGCTGGATCTACTCCCTAGCCGATGCTGATCCCGGCCTGGTGGCGCCGATGGCCTCGCGCGATCTCAACCGCCCCGCTCCTCGCCCGGCCTGGTCCGTGCTGGGGCATGGTGCGTGGGAGAGGGCGGAACTGCCGCCGCTCCGGCCCTGGCGTGAGGCTCTTGTGTCCGCGATGCCTGAGCTCGACAAGACTCCCGGCCACTGACCGGTGTGTGTCCGCACTGCTCTGGTATTGACCTATTGATTTCCCACACGCTGGTCCTTGGACCGGGGGAGGTGGGAGTCGTGGGGAATCGTGCTGCTGGCTTACGTCGTGCCGCTGCTCGCCCTCGGTCTCCTGACTCCCGTCGCGCCGCCGCCTCCCACCGTTGGCCTGCACGTGCCATGGGCGGCGGGTGGTGTTCACTACGACAAGCGCGGCGAGCTAACCGATCAGCCGGAGGCGTGGCCGGGATTCACTGTCCCCGCCGTGCGTTCGTGGGATACCCGCACCACCTGGGCGGACCTCGAGCCACGCGATGACGCCTGGTCTTTCGCCCACTTGGACGCGCATCTGTCGGTTGCCGAGTCGCACGGCACGGATGATGTCCTGCTCGTCCTGGCCGGCACTCCCGCGTGGGCGGCGCGCAACCCCGAGGCGGAGGGAGCGCCCTGGCTTCCCAAGGGCTCTGCCTCACCGCCGCGCGACATGCAGGAGTGGCGCGAGTACGTCCGCACCATTGCGACCAGATACGCGGGGCGGATTGACGCCTACCAGGTCGGCAATGAACCAAACCTCTCCTGGTTCTGGCAGGGCTCGCGCATGGAGCTTGCTCGATTGGTTCGCGCGGCTGCAGAGGAGATCCACCGCGCGGATCCGGAGGCGAGGGTCATTGCACCCGCCCCGATCGTGACCACTCCTGCATCCGCGTTGTCGGCCGCACGCTGGTGGCGAGCCTTGGCTGGGTCGGGCGTTGATGCACTGGCCCTTCAGTGGTACCCACCGCATGGCTCGAGACCGTCCGCGCTCGCCACCGTGCTTGATCGGATGCGGGCCGGTGTCGAAGGCACGGATCTCGGCGATCTGCCCGTGTGGATCACGGAGGTCAACCACGTGGGCCGTGGCCGCAGCGGAGCCGCGCTCGTGGACGCCACGATGCAGGTCGCGCGAGAGCACCGTGTCGAGAAGGTCTACTGGTATGCCTGGACGGCACTCGGCCCACCTGCGCTGCTCAAGCTGCAGGCGGGCAGTCCGGCTGCA
>JBEICA010000114.1:0-10223 GCA_040373665.1 Burkholderiales bacterium
CTCATCACGGCCTGGCGACCCGCCACGGGAAGTCCGGGATTGACGAAAGCGTACAGGCTGAAGCTTCCGGGAAGCGCCAGACGGTCCTCCGGGTCCGGCACCCGCAGGAAAGACCCGAGTTGGGCGTACTGTTTCCGTGCGACGTGCTGGCCGTTCGCCGACCACGCCACCTCTCGTTCGATGAACCCCGGGCCTTCCGGATGTTCGTCGCCATGGATCAGACGCACAAGTTGGGCTTCAATCCGGGAGGTGCCCTCGGCGCTGACCATGATGGCCAGGGAATCGCCGGGACGCGCGCTGATGCGGTCCGCATAGCCGAAGATCTTGGTACGAGCCATGGTCAGGATTCGAGGAGATCGTTGATGCGGCGAAGGAAAACGGCGTGGTAGGCCTCCTCGAGGGTCGCGTACATGCGATCCTCGACCAGACGGGGCGGAACGCCGCGCCGGCCCGCCAGCGCAACGACCCGATAGGCCTCGAACGGCTTGATGGCCATCACCGCATACTTGTCGGGCACCGGTCCACGGCGGAAGTAGTTGAGCAGGCGCTCCAGGGCGTCGCTGTGCTGGCCCAGCGGCTTGAGCCGGTGTTCCTCGATGAGTTCATCGGTGACGAGGGTCTTCAGGTAATCGCGGATCATCTTGTCCTGTCGCCTGAAGTAGATCGCCTGCTTGTCATGGATGTCCGTCGCTTCCTCGGGCACGACTTCGCCTCCTCTTTCCGTCCGAGCGGCGCGCCGCTCGCTCTTGATGCGCTCCCGCCACGCGCGGAATTGCGCCTTGATGCCGAACAGACCACCGCGTGTGAACAGGACGGTGCCCAGCATGATCAGGCCGATGAGGACCAGGCGCATCGGTCCCCACTCGACGAGCATCTTGTCGAGCAAGACGACGATCAGCGTTCCCACCACGGCACCCTCGGCGGTGCCGATACCGCCGATGACGATCATCGCCAGCATCAGCAACAACTGGTCGGTCGAGAAGATCGATGGCGACACGCCCTTGAAGTGCGAGGCGTAGAAGCCGCCGATGGCGCCCAGAGCCGTGGAGGAGATGAGAAACACCTGCACCCGTGCCCGGTCGTACGCGATGCCGACCGCCTCCGCGAACGCCTCGTCTTCGCGGGCGGTACGCAGCAGTCTGCCGAGTCGCTGACCATTCACGAGCCGGTACAGTCCGAGCATGGCGAGCAGCAGGACGAACGCTGCCGCGTAGCCCAGCAGAATCGCGCTGTCGGTGTCCTGAAGCGGCTCGGGAATGTAGGTGTCCGCCCCGTACAGACCGCCCGTCGCCGAGCCGAACACCTTGGACTGCACCACATAGACCCGGCACAGTTCAACCAGCCCGAGGGTGAGGAGGGCGTAATAGAAGCCTTCCAGGCGGACGGCGGGAATCGCAACGATCACGCCAGACGCGAGTCCGATCGCGGAGCCCACACCGATCATTCCCCACCAGGGAAGTCCGGTGGTGATGGACAGCCACGCCGCCCCGTAGGCGGATGCACCCACCACAGCCAGCGTGGCGAGCGAGAAGATGCCCGCCGTGCCGATGATCAGCATCCACACGAGATTGATCGCTGCGTAGATCGCGAAGATGGTGGCGGCGGACAGGAGGCTCGCGTTCCCCGAAAGCGGCGGCACGGCTGCGAGCAGGGTGAGCCCGACAAGCCACCAGATGGGCCGCTTGTCCAACACCGTGCGCTCTCGCGCCAACGTCTTCGGGTTGTACTCGCCACGGATGCGCAGCACAGTGCGCCGCGTGAAGGGATAACGTGTGCGGCGCCACAGCCGCTCTCCCTGGCCTTTCAGCTTGAACCACCAGCGACGCCGGCCGACAAGCGTCAGTCGGGGCTGAAGTTTCCGACGAGTGGGATCGTGTTCGAGTTGCGGATTCTTCCACGCGCTCATGCGAAGTCCTCCGATCCTGACGGCGCCCCGTGCCATGAGGTGCGGGAGGGCACGCGCTGCGCCCAGACGGCAAGCGACGGCACGTGATGACCGCAAGGCCGCAGCCGGAGCCAGTCACTCAGGCCGGACCGGTCGGCGCCGGCAGCGAACGCAAGGTGCGTCAGTCGTGCGGCTCCAGTGCACCCGCGACACCCCTCATCGGATTCGTCACATCGCGTGAGCAGATCCGCAGCATGCTGTGCAGTACTCATTCGCGTGTCTCGTCCAGGAGTCCGCCGATGCCACGCGGGCGCACCAGCAGGATGGCGATGATCAGCCCGAACTGGGTGATCAGCACGTACTGTCCCCCGAGGACAGCCGATGTGGCCGCTTCCGTGAAGCCCAGCACGCATGCGGCGATGAGCGCCCCTGACACGCTGCCCAGGCCGCCTGCAAGGGCCACGATCAGACCCTTGATGAGCGGCAGCAGGCCCGAGTAGGGACTGACGAAGTAAGTCTGGGAAAGCAGCACGGCCGCGAGGCCCGCGAGCGCCCCGGTGACGGCCATGACCGCGAAGGCGGTACTGCGCACACCGATGCCCACGAGTGCCGCACCCTCCGGGTTCTGCATCATGGCGCGTATCTCCAGCCCGCGGCGGCTCGTTTTCATCCACGCCAGCACCAGCAAAAGCAGCACGATGGAACTGGCGACCGAGCCCAGCTTGTCCGCGGTGATCACCACGTCCTCGGTCAGTTCGAAGGCCCGCAGTCCGAAGATCTTCGGGAGGGCCTTCACGCGCGGGCCAAAGACCGCAAGCAGGGCCTGGCTGCCGAGCAGACTGATCGCCAGAGTCGCGATGAGGGCACGCACCGTGAAATTGGGTTTGTCGTGCAGCGGGATGAAGGCCACAGCGCAGGTGGCCGCTCCCATGATCGCGCCGGTGAGGATGCCACCGGCGAGCACGGCCGCAGCACTGTTCGGGAACACCTGGGCGACGTACCAGGCGCCGTAACCAGAGGCCGCGAACGTGAATCCGAAGGCCATGTTGAGCATGCCCAGGCTGGACCAGACGATGGAGATGCCGATGGCCAGCAGGCCGTAGATGGAGGCCAGCGTAACCGCGGAGACAAGCACGTATCCGTCGATCACCGCTCAGATCTCCATGGCGGCGCCGTGACCGAGCGGCAGGTCCGCGCCACGCTTCAGCTTGCCGCCGTGCATGCCGAGCAACCGAGTCACCCGGCCCTCCAACAAGGACAGGTTCTGCTCCGCGATGACCATGGCACCCTGATCCAGATTGATGCGCATGAGTGCCTCGATCATCGCTTTGCTGATCTTCGGTGCGAGTCCCAGCGAGGGCTCGTCGACGAGGTAGAGCCTGGCGTCCGTCATGAGGCCGCGCCCCAGGGACACCATGCGGCGCTCACCCCCCGAGAGACGACCCACCGGCACGTCGAGCAACTGCCGCAGCGGCGGGAAGATCTCGAGGATCCGCTCCCGCCGTTCCCGGCGATTGCGCCACGCCTGCGATGTGAAGGCCCCGGAGTCGAGATGCTCGGCGACCGTAAGACCGTGGAAGATGGCATCGCCCTGCGGCATGAGGGCCAGTCCGCGACGCACAATCCTGTGGGTGTAACGGCCGGGACCCTGGCTGCGCCGGCCGCCGACCTCGACGCCGTTGAGCAGCACCGAACCGCTTTGCCAGTCCGTCAGGCCAGCGATCGCGCGGAACAGGGTCGACTTGCCGTGTCCGTTCAGTCCGACGATGCCAACGCGCTCTCCCGCCTGGATCGAGAAATCAAGATCGTGAAGGACCCGCAGCGGACCGTAGCCGGCGGACAGTCCCGTGACCTTGAGGATCTCCTGCCGCATGCTCACGCTGCCACGTCGAAGTACGCTGCGCGAACGGCAGGATCCTCGAACACATGCTCCGGGACGCCCTCGGCGATCTTGCGTCCCAGATCCATTACGGCGATGCGATCCGCGATGGCTGCGAGGAGTTCCAGGCGGTGCTCGACCACGATCACCGCCATGCCCATCTCCTTGGCGAGGACGCGGACGATGGCGTCGATCTCGTCGATCTCGGAGTTGATGAGGCCGGCGGCCGGTTCGTCCATGAGGACCACGGCCGGACGGCGCATCAGCAGACAGGCAAGCAGCAGTTTGCGCCGATTCAGGGTCTCGAGAGCACCGGACGGGACGTCCTCCGGCACCCTGAGGCCCACCAGATGGCATGCCCACTCGGCGTGGTGACGCGTCAGAGACGGCATGAACGCCTCGCGGGCCGCCTTGAGGACCTCGCCGACCGTCAGCGCGGTGGGCACCACCGGAGATTGGAAGGTGCGCGCGATGCCGAGGCGCGCGCGACGGTGGATGGGGAACGGCGTGATGTCCTGACCCCGCAATCGGACGCGCCCGCGCTGTGGCCGGTAGCGCCCCGAGAGCACCTCGAACAGGCTGGTCTTGCCCGCCCCGTTGGGTCCGATCACACCCAGGATCTCGTGGGGCGCCACCGCAAGCGTGAGGTCGTCGAGAATCTGGCGCCCGCCCAGGGACAGTCCGATGCCTTCGCAGCCGAAAATCGGCTCACCGAACAGCGAGGTGCTCACGCGTATGGCGAGATGCGGTCGGGCGGGCGCTTCTGCGTCACATCCACGCGGCCTTGCGGAAAGCGCTCTCCTTGAGGGGGCCGGGGCCTATGATCTTGTGCTCACCGTTCTGCACCTGCAGGTACAGCTGGGCCATGCCCTTGTCGAGATCCTTCGTCTGCAGGGGGTAGTGCACACCCGCCTGACCGTCGTTGTTCATGGCCGAGACCCCCGTGACTCCCCGGAACGGTGTCTTGCGCAGGTACTCGCAGACCTCCTTGAACTTGTCGGGATCGCCGACCTTCCTCCACGCGGCGGCCAGCATGTAGACCGAGTCGTAGCCCATGCCGGTGTAGGCGAGTCCCATCACGCCAGGGAATTTCTTCTTGTACTTTGCGCGGAACTCATTGCCCTTCTTGTCGGCATAGACGCCGAGCACGGTGCTCCAGATGAAGCCTTCGGCTGCCGGCCCGGCGAGCTGCAGGAACTCGGGCTGCGAGGGACCGTACTGCAGGTAGACCAGGGCTCCCTTCAAGGGGTTGGCGACGAAGTTCTGGCAGAAGGCCGCGAACTCCGCAGCCACCCAGTGATTCACCATCACGATGCCTGCGCCGGTTTTCTTGATGTCCTGAACCACCGGGCCCCAGTCCTGCACGGGGAACTGGATGTCGGTCACCTTGACCACCTCGAACTTCGACTTCTTGAACGCTTCCTGCGCGTATCTGGATATGGTCTGCGTGTATGCGATCTGTTCCTGGATGATGTGGACCTTGTTGTTGCTCGGTTTCCATGCGCCCGAGGCGGCGAGCTCCTCGAGGAAGGCGGGGAACATCAGTCCATAGTTGATTTCCGAGGGGTCGACCTGGAAGACATTCCAGTATTTCTGGGGGTTCTTGCGCACCAGTTCGACCCCAGCCTCCTGCGTATTGCCGTGCAGGTAGGGGGCCTTGTGGCTGCCCAGACCTTCGATGGCTGGCTGGGGGATGAGTACGAAGGGGGAGGACACGGCGTGCACCTTGAGCTCGGCGAGCTTCCGGAACGCAGCCTGCGTGCCCTCAGGGGTCATGATGTCGGTGTCCACCACCTTCAGCTCCAGCGGCCGACCGAGCACGCCACCAGCGGCGTTGATCTCTTCGACGGCCAGCATGGCGCCGTTCCAGTGATCCTGGTGGTCGGCGACTCCTGCAGGGCCGCTGCGGGCCAGAGGCAGCCCGACGACCATGGGTGGGCCGCTGGGTGCGGCGGGCGTCTCTCCCACGGTCGCGACGAGAGGCAGGGCCGAGGCCCCGAGAAGGATCTGGCGACGACGTTGCGACAGGGCGTTCATGCGGCTCCTCACTGGGGCGGATGGGGACGATGGCAGGAAAACGACGGTGATGGCCGTGTTCCCACTGTCCGCAGAGGCTACCCGGCCGCTGGAAGAACCGTTAACGAAAATCGGCAACGTCGCGTGGATGTGGAGATGTACGGATGCAGCGCGCGCCGCTCCTGAACACCAGCCGGGTGTCCCGTGGAATCGCGGCTTCAGTGCGATTCCGGGTCTGCTCCAGGCGCGCCGGTGGCCGCTGGCCAGTTCCCGCGTAACGGTGACAAGGCCGCGTCCGCGCGCGAGGGGTCTTGCGGTCCCTTGCCACGAAGCCGTGGCGGTTCCCGACCTCAGGCGCAGTGCGCGAACTGGGTTAGCATCCGCCCCGCATGGTGGCACCGGAGGGAAGAATGACGACGAAGAGCGGTGGCCAGCTGCTGGCCGAGGCGCTGGCGACCGAGGGCGTGCAACACGTCTTCGGCATCGCCGGCACGCACAACTGCGCGCTGTTCGACGGACTGCTCCATACGCCGTCGATCCAGCCGGTGACGGTACGGCACGAGCAGGGCGCGGCCATGATGGCGGCGGGCTATGCCCGCGCATCGGGACGGGTTGCCGCCTGCTTCGTCGTTCCAGGGCCCGGTCTCACCAACGCGCTGACAGGCATGGGGCAGGCGTACTCGGAGTCGGCGCCCTTGCTGATGGTGGCGGGGCAGAATGCCCTGCCTCAGCTCGATCGCGAAGGCGCGCATTTCCACGAACTGCAGGACTCCCTCGCGGTGGCGCGCGCGGTCAGCGGCTACACGGCGCGGGTCGCCTCGGCAGCGGAGCTGCCTCGGGCCGTGCGCGAGGCCTTCCGCCTCATGCACACGCGCCGGCCCCGCCCGGCCTACCTCGAGGTGCCGCTGGACATCCAGACCGCACGCACCGAGGCCGAGGCCCTGCCCGCGGAGCGCTACATCCGCGCGGGTGCCGACGCGGCAGCCATCGCGCGCGCCGCCGAGGTACTGTTGTCCGCCCGGCGACCATTCATCTTCGCCGGCGGCGGCGTGGAGAGCGCCGGTGCGGTCGAGGCGCTTGCCGTTGTCGCCGGGCGTCTTCAGGCGCCGGTGGTGACGAGCGTGTTCGGGCGCGGCGCGATCTCGGATCGTCACCCCCTGGCGCTGGGCGATGGCTGGGGCAGGCTGCCGCTCTACCATGAACTGCTGGAGCAGGCCGACGCGGTGCTCGTGGTGGGCTCGCGCATCGACGTGGTGTCCGACGTCGACACCGGCGGGCGCTTCCCGTCGCGCGTCGTGCAGATCGACATCGACCCGATGATCGTCGGCCAGCGCCGGCCCGTGGAGGTGGGTATCGTCGCCGACGCGCGGGCGGCCCTCGAGGCGCTCGCAGCGGCGCTGCCGCCCGCCGCACCTCCCGCATGCTGGTTCGACGTCGACGGCTTCCGCGCCCGCAAACGCGCCTGGCTGGAAGAGCGGGCCGGCCCCGTGCTCGACATCATCGACCAGCTGCGCGCCAGCCTGCCCGACGAGGCCATCGTGGTGGACGACCTCACCCTGGTGGGCTACTGGATCCCGGTGGCCTTCGAGACCTACCTGCCGCGGACCTCGATCCACCCCGGGACCTACGGCACCCTCGGCTACGCGCTGCCCGCAGCCATCGGTGCGAAGCTGGCCTGTCCGGACCGGCCGGTCGTGTCGATCTCGGGTGACGGCGGCTTCCTGTTCTCGCTGCAGGAGCTCGCGACCGCGCGTGCCCTGAATCTGGACCTCGTCAACCTGGTGTTCAACGATCAGGCGTTTGGCGTCATCCGCACCTTCCAGGACCGCGTCTTCGGCGGGCGCCACGTCGGTGTGGCGCTGGCCAACCCCGACTTCGTACGACTGGGCGAGGCGTTCGGGGTGAATGCCGTGCGCGTACCGCCCGAGGCTGTGGGACGGGCGGTACGCGAGGCGCACGAGCGCGGCGGCGTGTGGCTCATCGAGGTGCCGTTCGCGCCGGAGGGCAGCGTGAACATGGTGCCGTGGATGCCGTGACGAGGACCAGGTCGACCTCGCGGCGCCCGCGGACCGAGGGACGAATGCGAAGATGGCGTTGCTGGAGAACTGACACGAGCACCCGACCCGTCGCCCCTGCCGCCGAGTAGTACCGCGTGCGCCCCCTTGACCGCGACATCACGCGCTTGGACGGGCACTTTATCGACCGTTTCTATCGTTGCGACGTCTGGCACGTGCTGGGTCGCGACACTAACGCTGGTCGAAAGCGGCGTGGCAGTGGTGAGCCTGGTGGGGCAGTTACCCTGGCTGATGGACCGTCCGCTGCTGGCGGTTGCGCCGTGTTGGGAGGGAGGGTAATGTACAAAATACTGTACGTTTTCCTTTCCGCTGGAGGCAGGCATGGCCATCAAGGCGAGCGATGTCGTCCCGCTCTCGCATGCCCGCGCCAACTTTTCCGAGTTGGCCGAGGAGGTCAGGGCGGGCGCCGAGAAGATCATCACGAAGAACGGGGAGAGCTATATCGCCCTGATCGACGCCGCAAGACTGGATTACTACCACCAGTTGGAGCGCGAAAGCATCCACCTGTTGCTGATCACCGAAGCCGGCAAAGGCCTCGATGACATCGCTGCGGGTCGGGTTAAGGACGCGCGCAGTGTCATCACCGCCCTGAAGCGTCGACGCCCCGCCTGACGCCTCGACTGCTGCGCATGGCGAAAAAGCTCCTCATCAGGGCTACCGACAACTTCGAGCGAAATCTCGGCGCGCTGGAACGCTTTCTGATCGAGGCCGACGCAGAGCAGATCTACCGAGATCTACCGAGATCTGCTGGATGAACTGGTGGAAAGCGTGATCCCGAACCTCGAACGCTTCCCGGGCATGGGACGCCCGTTCCTGCTTCGACAGCCTGGTTCTGTCGAGACGACCAACGCCCTGGAAAAGCTGAGAACCACCCTGTCGGCGCTGACCACGGACATGGACGCGCTCCGCGAGTATGTGATCAGGGACTACCTGCTCCTCTATGCGCAGGTCGGCGGCGTCATCTTCCTGCTTGCCATTCGGCATCACCGGCAGTTGTCGTTCGATTTCGACCGGCACCGGACTTGAGCAAGGTCTGATCAAGTCATGTGGATCCGCGTCTTCGGTGGGCGCCACGTCGGGTGGCACTGGCCAACCCCGACTTCGTGCGTCTGGGCGAGGCCTTCGGCGTGAATGCCGCGCGCGTGCCGCCCGAGGGCGTGGGCAGGGCGGTGCGCGAGGCGCGCGAGCGCGGCGGCGTGTGGCTCATCGAGGTGCCGTTCGCGCCGGCGGGCAGCGTGAACATGGCGCCGTGGATGCCGTGAGCGGCGGCGGGGCGGGCGGCGTCAGTCAGGCACGGAAATGATGGCGCCGAGCGCCGCCATCAGGTGTGGTATCGCTTCGGTAGCAGTTTTCCAGATGATCGTTTTGTCGACGTCGTAGTAGGCTTGCACCAGACGGTGGCGAATGCCGATGGCCTCCTGCCACGGGACATCCCGGGCCTGTGCCCGACCCTCGGGCGATACCTTGCTGGCGGCCTCGCCGATGATCTGCAGAGCGTGGACCACGGCGAACAAAAGCATCTCATCTGATTCGAGATCCTCCCGTGCGCGTCCGGAGACAAAACGGCTCCTGATTAGTGACCAAACTCAGCAGGCTCATCCAGTGAGCCTGTGAGCCTGTGAGGGTGGAGGATGGGCTCACCAGCACAGGAGGTGAACCATGACGATGAACCGAGTGCAGCTTCAAGCCGGGCTTTCGATGAGCGAATTCATGGACCGCTGCGGTAGCGAGGACCAATGCGAGGCGGCGCTCGTAGCATCGCGCTGGCCGGACGGGTTTACCTGTCCGAAGTGCGGTTGCGACCAGAGCAACTCGTTGCGACGTGGCGGGCCGTTGTACTTTCAGTGCGTGTTGTGTCGCCACCAATGCAGCGTGATCAGCGGCACGATCTTCGAGGCCAGCAAGCTGCCCCTGTCGCGCTGGTTCCTGGCCATGCACCTGCTCACGCAGTCCAAGAACAACGTCGCCGCCCTGGAGCTCAAGCGCCATCTGGGGGTTTGCTACAAGACTGCCTGGCTCATGAAGCACAAGCTGATGGAGGTCATGCGCATGCGCGAGGAACCCCGCCAGCTCGACGGCCGCGTCGAGATCGACGATGCCTATCTCGGCGGAGAGCGCGTCGGGGGCAGGGCCGGTCGCGGTTCCGAGAACAAGGTGCCGTTCGTGGCCGCGGTGCAGACCACGCCCGCGGGCCATCCCCTGTTCGTGTGCCTGCGCCCGCAACCGTGCACCAGTGAGGCAGTGGCAGAGTTCGCCGCGCGCAGCCTGGCGCCTTCGGCCTGGGTGATCAGCGACGGCTTGTGGTGCTTCCGAGCGGTCCAGACAATCGGCGCTGCCAACGAGCGCGTGGTCACCGGCAGTAGCAAAG
>JBEICA010000084.1:0-12957 GCA_040373665.1 Burkholderiales bacterium
ACGCGCAGCACCATCATCTCGAAGGGCATCTCGGCCGGCGAGTCGAACAACAGCTATCGCGGCCTGGTGAAGATCGGCCCGGGGGCGGAGGGCGCGCGCAACTTCTCGCAGTGCGACTCCATGCTCATCGGCGAGCGCTGCGGTGCCAACACCTTCCCTTACATCCAGGTGAACAATCCGACGGCCAAGGTGGAGCATGAGGCCAGTACCTCCAAGATCGGCGAGGACCAGCTTTTTTACTTCGCCAGCCGCGGTGTCGGCGCGGAGGAGGCCGTGTCGATGATCATCAACGGCTTCGTCAAGGATGTCTTTACGCAATTGCCCATGGAGTTCGCGGTCGAGGCCGGCCGTCTGCTCGGGCTCAAACTGGAAGGAAGCGTCGGATGAGCAACACCGGAGCCACCATGCTGCTGGACGTGCGCCGCCTCGAGGCGGCCGTCGCGGGTGTGCGCATTCTCAAGGGCATCGACCTGCAGGTCCGGGCTGGCGAGGTGCACGCCATCATGGGCCCCAACGGATCGGGGAAGAGCACCCTGTCCAAGGTTCTGGCGGGCCATCCTGCCTATGAGGTGCTGGCGGGGGAAGCCGTGTTCTGCGGCAAGGACCTGCTCGCCATGGATCCCGAGGTGCGTGCCCAGGAGGGCTTCTTCCTGAGCTTTCAGTATCCGGTCGAAGTGCCGGGTGTGGCCAACGCCCAGTTCCTTCGTCTCGCCTACAACACCGTGCAGGGTTCCCGGGGGCGGGATGAACTGGATCCGCTCGAGTTCGACGATTTCGTGCGCGAGAAGATGAAGCTCCTGGAGATGGATCCCGCCTTCCTGGAGCGCAGCGTCAATACCGGCTTTTCGGGCGGCGAAAAGAAGCGCAACGAGATCCTGCAGATGGCGCTGCTGGAGCCGCGCCTTGCGTTTCTCGACGAGACCGATTCGGGTCTCGACATCGACGCCCTGCGGGTGGTGGCCAACGGCGTCAACCAGTTGCGCGCGGCGGACAACGCGGTCGTGCTGGTCACCCACTATCAGCGCCTGCTGAATTACATCGTGCCGGACTTCGTCCACGTCATGGACGGCGGTCGCCTGGTGAAGACCGGTGGCAGGGAACTCGCTCTCGAGCTCGAGGCCCGCGGTTACGACTGGATCCAGAAAGAGGCGGCCTGAGCAAAGATGCAAGTGCAGCAAACGCGGTCGTTCCTCGAGGGCCTGCTGGCCACACCCGCCACCCAGGGTGCCGGCTGGCTCAAGACCCTGCGCGCAGAGGCGCTGGAACGCGCCAACGTGCTGTCCGTGCCATCGACGCGGGACGAGGACTGGCGGTTCACCGATCTGACGCCACTCTACCGCACCGCGCTCGGCAGCCCGGACGGGGCTGCTCCCGTGGTCCAGGCGGACGCACTGTCCCCGTTCGCCGTGCCCGAGGCGGTGGCGACCCTGGTGTTCGTCGACGGACAGTTCCAGCCTGACCTTTCGGACCTCGGCGGGCAGGATGGCCTGCGCGTCGGTACCCTGGCGCACGGTGCCGGGACGGGCGACTTCGACCCTGCGGCCTGGGTGGCCCGGGCGGCGCCGGTGGCCGACGATCTGTTCGTCGCGGTGAACACCGCGCGCCTGCAGGACGCGGCGGTCATCCACACAGCGCGCAATGCCGTCGCTACCGGGCCGGTGCATTGTCTTTTCGTCTCCAGTTCGCGGGAGGTGGCGACGCACCCGCGCCTGCTCGTCGTGGCGGAGACCGGCAGCGACCTGCTGCTCGTCGAGGACCACGTGGCGCTTCACGAGGACAGCTACTGCGTCAACGCGGTGGGCGAGGTGTACGTCGGTGCCAACGCACGGGTGCGCCACGTGCGGCTGCAGCGTGAAAGCCGCAGTGCTTTCCACATCGCGACCACGGCGGTGCATGTGGCGCGGGACGGTCAGTACGCCTCCAACGCCCTGGCCATGGGGGCACGCATCTCCCGTCACAACCTGCACGTGCGGCAGGACGGTCCCGGGACGCGTTTCGAGGTCGACGGTCTGGCCATGATTGGCGGCCGGCAACTTGCGGACACCCATTCGTTCGTGGACCACGCCCAGCCGGACGGGTCCAGTCGGCAGCAGCACAAGTGTGTGGTCTCGGGTGGTGCCCACGCGGTCTTCAACGGACGCATACTGGTGCGAGAGGGTGCGCAGCGCACCGACTCGGCCCAGGAGAGCCGCAACCTGCTGCTGTCGCCCCGAGCGCAGGTCGACACCAAGCCGCAACTCGAGATCTTCGCCGACGACGTCAAATGCGCTCACGGTGCGACAGTGGGCCAGCTCGAGGCGGAGGAGGTGTTCTACCTGCGCAGCCGCGGGTTGTCCGAACCGGTCGCGCGGGGGCTGTTGACCTACGGGTTCGCCGCCGACATCGTCGATCGCATCCCGGTGCGCTCCATCGTGGCGGGTTTGCGTCAGGTCATCGTGAACCACACGGGTGGTCCGGTTCTGGGCTGAGTTTCGGGTAGGGCCGCCGGCTCAAGGCGGTGTCGTCAATGGAAACCCCGGCCGCGGCACGCGTCCGGTTGATCCGACCAGAATGCAACGAGGAGGCGCATGAGCGCATCTGCGGTATCGACGGTCACCGCGCAGGCGGAGGTCGCGTTCGACCCGGAGTCGATCCGGGGCGATTTTCCGATCCTTTCCAACGTGCACCCGCACGGCCGGCCGCTGGTCTATCTCGACAACGCGGCATCCAGCCAGATGCCTCGGCAGGTGATCGACCGGCTGGTCCGCTATCAGACCCACGAGCACGCCAACATTCACCGCGGCGTGCATCTGCTGTCGGAGACCGCGACGCTGGCCTACGAGAACGCTCGCCGCAGCGTGCAGCGTTTCCTCAATGCGCGGGAGGACCGGGAGATCATCTTCACCACCGGCTGCACCGCGGGCATCAACCTCGTGATGCACGGCTACGGTCGGAAGTTCCTCTCTGCCGGTGACGAGGTCATCGTCACCCACATGGAGCACCACTCCAACATCGTGCCCTGGCAGATGCTCGCCGAGGAGAAGGGCGTGAAGTTGCGTGTCGCGCCCATCGATGAGCGGGGCGAACTCGTGTTCGAGGAGTACGAACGCCTGTTCAACGAGCGCACGAAGTTTGTGGCGGTCACCCACGTGTCCAACGCACTCGGCACGGTGACGCCGATCCGCCGCATGGTGGAGGTCGCCCACGCCCATGGGGCACCCATCCTGGTGGATGGTGCCCAGGCCGCGCCGCACCTGGCGGTGGACGTCCAGGCGCTGGACTGCGATTTCTACACCTTCTCGGGGCACAAGGCCTGTGGTCCCACAGGCAGCGGCGCCCTGTACGGCAAAGCCCATCTGCTGGAGGCCATGCAGCCCTTCAAGGGTGGCGGCGACATGATCCTCTCGGTGTCGTTCGAGAAGACCACTTACAACGTCATCCCGGCAAAGTTCGAGGCCGGCACGCCGCCGATCGCCGCGATGATCGGTCTTGGGGCGGCTCTTGAGTACCTGCAGGGGATCGGCCTCGATCGCATCGCGGCCCACGAGCACGCCCTGCTCGAGTACGCGACGGCGCGCATGTCCGAACTGCCCGGCATCCGGATCATCGGAACGGCGCGGGAAAAGGCCGCTGTGCTCTCGTTCTACGTCGGCGATGTGCATCCGCACGATGTCGGCACGCTGCTGAACGAGGAGGGTGTCGCGGTGCGCACCGGGCACCACTGTGCCCAGCCGGTGATGCAGCGTTTCGGCGTGCCCGCCACGGCGCGCGCCTCCTTTGCCTTCTACAACACCTTCGCGGAGGTCGACGCCCTGGTGGCGGCGGTGCGCAAGGTGCAGCAGTTGTTCGGCTGAGCCGCCGGCCGCAGGGATTACGACCCCATGGACAGCAAACAGCTCTATCAGGACGTGATCCTCGATCACAACCGCAAGCCACGCAACTACGGCAGACTCGAAAACGCCACGCACAGCTCGGAAGGTCTGAATCCTCTGTGTGGCGATCACATCTGGCTGCACCTGCATGTCACGGACGGCGCGATCGACGCGGTGTCCTTCGAGGGGCAGTCCTGCGCCATCTGCAAGGCGTCGGCCTCGATGATGACGGCGGCGGTCAAGGGAAAGACGGTGCTGGAAGCCCAGACCCTGGCCGAGGAGTTCCGGCAGATGACCACGGGTCATCTGGATCCCTCGAGCGATCCCAGCCATCTCGGCAGGCTCGCGGTGTTCAGCGGCGTGAAGGACCTGCCGTCGCGCGTCAAGTGCGCCATCCTGCCCTGGCATACGCTGCGCGCTGCCTTCGGTGACAGGAACACGGCGACCACGGAAGGCGACGCCGACCCGGCGGTCGGGGCCTGATCCGCATCTCCCATCATGCCCGACGCTGCAAAAGAAAAGATGAATCCCTGAAGACGATAGCGGTTGCACACAGGATGACCTGACCCCATGCCGAAAATCGCAGAGATCGAGCCGACCCCCAATCCGAACGCCCGCAAGTTCATCCTGAAGGAACCCTTGAGCTGGGGTATCGCGCATTCCTTCGACAGCGCGGCTGAAGCGCAGGCCGATCCGCTTGCCCAGGCACTGTTCGACATCGCGCACGTCACCAATGTGTTCTACGTCGACCACTGGATCACCGTGACCCAGGACGGAGGGGCTGACTGGACAGCGTTGCTGAAGCTGCTGGCGGTACCGATCCGCGAAGCGCCAGCCGCCGAAGACCGGTCTGAGGCACTTGGTGCCGCTGGCTCTGCCTTGCTCGACGATCCGCGCTATACGCCGGAGGAACGCGAGAAGCTGCGTCTCATCAGCGACCTGCTGGACGAGCGCGTACGCCCCTTCCTGCAGGGTGACGGTGGCGACCTGTTCATCGTCGGCCTGGAAGGGCATGAACTGCACGTCCATTACCAGGGGGCCTGCGGGAGTTGCCCGAGTTCACTGTCCGGCACGCTCGCGGGCATCGAGAGCCTGGTTCATCAGATCGATCCGACGCTGGAAGTGGTTCCGGTCTGAGAGCGCTCGCCATGGATTGGTTGGATATCTGTCGCCTCGATGAATTGCCCGAGGGCGGTCATCGCGAGGCGGATCTGGACGGCACGGCCATCGTGGTTTTCAACCTCGCGGGGGAGTTGCATGCCCTGGAGGATGTCTGCAGTCATGACGGTGGTCGCCTGACCGGCGGGTGTGTCGAAGGTGACCAGATCGTCTGCCCGAGGCATGGCGCGCGGTTCTCCATCCGCACCGGCGCCGCGCTGACCGCGCCCGCCTATGAACCGACGGCGGTGTTTCCGGTGCGGGTGGTGGATGGCCGGATACAGGTCAGGGATGATCGCTGGGATTGAGTCACCGACCGGTGCGCCTCAGCCCCAGCAAGCGGGATCAGCGTGATCCTTGCACCGACGGCAGGAGGCATCAGGTAATCGCGCCCCGGCGCCACGCGCAGGGCACCGTCTGAACCGCCGGTATCGATCGGCAAGCGCCCGGTGTCGTGCCGGGAGACTCATCGCAGAGGGCGCACCGGCGAGCCGTCCAGAGGCATGGCCCGCAACGGCGAGCCCGGGTCGCTGGCAGGCGCCTGAGGTTCTGGGTTCGGGCGGCTGTTGACGTGCGGCCGCCGGATCACGCGTCGTGGAACGATCCAGTGCCCCGGGCGCTGCTCACCGCCCACCTGGCTGCGCCCCTCGGCCTGCCGCAGGCGCTCGGCGCGACGCGCCCGGTCGGCGAGTTCCTTTTCCCAGGCGGCGTCACTCTCTCGCTGGGTGCGGCGAAGTCGCTCGCCATCGGAGCGCACACGATCGTATTGACACTGGATGGTGTTGCAGGTGAGGGAGGCCTCCGGCGGGTCATTGCCTTGCAGGAGGATGTCGAGACGCTGGGCGTCGCGCGGCGCGTCCGGGCGCTCGCCGTAGTGCACGCCGCCGTTTTCGTCGACCCACCGATAGACCTCGGCGCGGCTGTCACCGGTTGCGCCCTGCAACACGGCGAACAGGAGCATCGCCCAGGCGGCTGAAGCCGGTGCTGTCCGAATCCCGCATGGCCGCGGCAACATGGCGTCGCCCTTCGCTGAGGCGCACGGCGGGGCCGAGGCCCCGCCGCCGAGACCCGTCAGTCCTTGAATGCCTCGATCTGGATGGCGATCTTCACGTCGTCCCCGATTGCCGGAAGGTAGGTCTTCATTCCCCATTCGGACCGCTTGATGGTGGTCACCGCGTTGGCGCCGCAGACCGCTTTCTTGTTGAGCGGGTGCGTGCCGCAGACGAACGAGTCGACGGTCAGCGACACCGGCCGGGTCACGCCCAGCATCGTCAGTTCACCTTCGGCACCCACCAGCTTGTCGCCGTTGAACTTGAGCTTGCTCGAGGTGAACGTGATGTTGGGGAATTGCTCCGCATTGAAGAAGTCCGGGCCGCGCAGGTGGTCGTCGCGTTTGCCCAGGCCGGTGTTGATCGATGCGGTGTCGATGGTGATGTCGATCCTGCCGCTGCGGGCTGCGGTGTCGAGCACGACCTTGCCGGCGGCCTTGTGAAAGGCACCGCGGGTGGTGGAGAAGCCGAGGTGGCTGATCTCGAAGCTCGGATAGGTGTGGGTCGGGTCCGCGGTGTACGAATCGGCGGCAACGGCAGCCGTGGTGGTCGCGAACGACGCCAGAAGGGCGATGAAGGCTTTTTTCATGATGAACTCCTGATGAGTGGGGGTGAAGGGGGGGCGGTCCGGAGGAGGTGGTTGCGGAAACCGAAACCGTGCTGCGATCTCCCGCCCGGGCCGTGCGTGGTCAGTCGCGGAAGGCTTCCACCGCCATCGTCAGCCTGACCTCGTCGCCGATGCCGGGCAGGCCCTTGGTCAGTCCGAACTCCGACCGCTTGAAGGAGGCGGAAGCGTTGCCCCCGCAAACGATCTTCTTGTTGAGCGGATGGGTGATGCAGTTGAAGCCGCTGAGGGTCACCGACACCGGGCGGGTGACGCCGAGCAAAGTGAACTCGCCCTCGGCGCCGGCGACCTTGTCGCCCTCGAACAGCACGCGCGTGGAGCGGAAGCTCATGGTCGGATGCTGTTCGACGTTGAAATAGTCCTCGCCGCGCATGGCCGCGTCCCACTTGTCGAGGCCCATGTCGATGGAGGCGGCGTCGATGGTGAGTTCCACCGATCCGGTTCTTGCCTCGCGGTCCAGCACGATCTTCCCGCCGGCCTTGTTGAAACGCCCCATCTGCATCGACAGGCCGAGGTGGTTGATCGTGAACGTGGGGAAGCTGTGACGGCTGTCGAGCGTGTAACTCTCGGGCGCAGCCACCGCGGGTGCCGCGGCGAGGATTGCGAGGACGGCGGCAAGGGCAATGTGTTTCATGTGTCGGGTGTCTCCGGGAAAGAGCGTGAGGGAGGGCGCGGGCACGGCCTCACCGGGGTGCGGTCACGAATTTGAACCGCACCTGTACTTCGAGGGCGACCGTTTCCGGATCGTTCCAGGGGCCGTCTCCGATGCCGAAATCGCTCCGGTTCAGGATGAAGGTACCCTCGAAGACCTGGGTGGCGCCCGCGGCCTTGACGGTGAAGGGCGTGGTCACGTTGCGGGTCTTTCCCTTGATGGTGATGGGCCCGGCGAGCTCGTAGCGGTTGTTGCCGAGCGGTTTGACCGATGTCGAGCTGAAAGTGGCCTTCGGGAACTGCGCGGCGTTGAACCAGGGTTTGCGGACCACTTCCCCGTCCGCCTCCGGGCTGCCGGCATCGATGCTCGGGATGTCGACGTCCAGTGTCGCCTTCGCGGCCTCGGGTTTCTTCGCATCGAAGTCGAGCTGCACGCTGAACTTGCGGAACCTGCCCTCCACGGGTACGCCCATCTGCTTTGAGACGAACACGATCTCGCTCTTCGCAAGGTCGACGGCCAGTGGCGCTGCCGACACGCCGGTTGGGGTGGCGCCTAGGGCGAACGCGGCGGTGGTGGCTCCGAGCGTGGCCAGGGAGAAGGCCGGTCTGGGCCGGGTTGGTGTTTGGTTCATTGCGTGGCTCCAGGGGGTCTGCGCCGCAGCAGCGGCAACATGGAGGAAAGAACGCCGTCGCGGTCGATCCAGTGATGCTTCAACGCTGCCGCGACGTGCAGGATGACGAGCGTGGCCATCAGGTAGTTCAGGGAGGCGTGCCAGTCCTTGAGGATCCCGGCCAGCGCGAGGTCCTTGGACAGCAGGTCCGGTATCGGCCAGACGCCGAAGACCACGGTCTGGAATCCCTTCGCGGAACTGAACAGCCATCCCGTCAGCGGTACGGCGACCGTCAGCAGATACAGCAGCAGGTGGGTTCCGGCCGCTGCGCGGCGCTGCCAGTCTTGCATGCCAGCCGGCGGGGCAGGGGGGCGATGGCCCAGGCGCCAGAGCACGCGGAGGAGCACGATGGCAAAGATGCTGACGCCCGCCCATTTGTGGTAGGCGTAGAGCTTCAGCTTGATCGGTCCGGCGGACAGAGGCAGCTCCGTCATGTAGAGACCGAGGCCGAGGTTGCACAGGATCGCCAGGGCGATGAGCCAGTGCAGGGCGATGGCCACCGAGGTGTAGCGTGTCGTCATGGTGATGGCCTCAGGCGGCGCGCCGCGCCGCGGCGATCATGCGGGTCTTCGGGGTGGCGGGTCGATCCGGTGCCGGTTCCGCCAGGAGCCGGGCGGTCAGCCTGTCGAGGTAGCCGTCCAGGCGTTCGAGGTCGGGCAGCGACAATTCATCGAAGGCATGGCGGAGATGCGCCACGTGGGGCGGGAAAACTGCCTCGAACATGGCCTGACCCGCCGGCGTGAGACGCACATGGACCCCGCGCCGGTCGCCCTCCCGCGAGCCGCGGCTCAACAGGCCACGCGCCTCGAGCCGGTCGAGCACGCCGGTGAGGGTGCCCTTGGTGATCAGGGTGCGCTCGCCGAGTTCGCGGCAGGACATGCCCGGCTGGTTGCCCAGGGTCGCGATGACATCGAACTGCGGTGGCGTCAGGCCGAGCGTTCTCAGATGAGCGGACGAATAGGCCTCGAATGCCTGGAAACAGGTGGCGAGGCGACGCAGTGTGGTCAGGAAACGCTCTGGCATCGTTGGGGTACCGGCATCGGGTGCGAGATATTAGTTCGCGTTAGAACAAAAAGTCAACGCGCTCCACTTTCCGTCTTCTGCGAAGCGCGCGGCCCTCAAAGGTTCCCGCCCAGGGTGCCCCAGCACGGCGCGTGTCATCCCGCAACGGGTGGGGCGTCCGGCACGCGCTGCGGCCGCACGTGACGACGGGGCTGCTCGGCGTCCGTCTCTGACAGCGGGGTCCCACGGTCCCTGGGCGTCCTGCCTCTGCGAGCGGCCCGGTCGGGGGTGCGTGCTACACTCGATGCGATCGGCATGACCCCCCAAGGGGTGCGCCTCGCGCGCGCGCCAGGCGGGCCGGGCGATCGATGCGAACCAAGGGCCGGACCCGGACTGCCTCATGGCCGAAGACAGCGATCTCGAACGCACGGAACCAGCATCACAGAAACGGCTGGACGAGGCGCGTGCCAGGGGTCAGATCCCTCGGTCGCCGGAGCTCGCCACCTTCGCCGTTCTGCTGGCTGGCGGCGGTCTCATGCTTTCCCTCGGGACCAGCCTGGTACAGACGCTGCGCGAGGTAATGACGCGCGGTCTGACGCTCGGGCGAGCCGAGGCTTTCCGCACCGGGGCCATGACGGAGCGGCTGCGCGAAGCTGGCGAGCAGGCCCTGTTCGGCTTCGCTCCCTATCTGGCCGTCCTGCTCCTCGTCGCCATTCTCGCCCCCATGCTGGTGAGCGGATGGGTGTTCACCTTCGAGGCGCTGGCGCCGCAGTTCAAGAGGCTCAATCCGGCCGCCGGGCTGGCCCGCATCTTCTCCGTCCGTGGACTGATCGAACTGGGCAAGGCGCTGGCCAAGTCGCTGGTGGTCGGTGGGGTGGCGACCCTGGTGGTCATGAACGAACTCGATGTCATCCTGGGTCTGGCTGCGGAGCCCTCCGAGGTGGCCATCGGTCATCTGGGCCGGCTTCTGGTGGTGACCTTTCTGGCGGTGGTTGGTGGCATGGCGCTGGTGGTGGCGGTGGATGTGCCCTTCCAGATCTGGGACCACCATCGCCAGCTGCGCATGACCAAGGAGGAGGTGCGGCAGGAGTACAAGGAGACCGAGGGGGATCCGCAGCTCAAGGCGCGCATCCGTCAGATTCAGAGAGAGCAGGCGCGCCGGCGCATGATGGCCGAGGTACCCAAGGCGGACGTGGTGGTGACCAACCCCACCCACTTCGCGGTGGCATTGCGCTACCGCGAGGGCAACATGGGGGCCCCGGTGGTGGTGGCCAAGGGCGCCGACCAGGTGGCCGAGCGGATCATCGAGATCGCGCGGGAGAACGCCGTGCCGACGCTGCGCTCGCCGCCACTGGCCCGCGCCCTGCACGCCCATGCCGAACTCGGGCGTGAGATCCCCGCGGCCTTGTACCTTGCCGTCGCCGAGGTGCTCGCCTACGTCTATCAGCTGTCCCGCCATCGACTCGCGGGCGGCGAGCCGCCGGTGGCCCCCACCGACATCCGGGTCCCGCCGGAGCTCGACCCGGCCATCGCGGCGGAGCAGGTCGCGGCGATGGCAACGGCAACGCCAGAGGAGGGCCGCTAAGTGGCCGAGGCTGCCGCACCGACACGCGCGACCGCCAGGGTGCCGCTGAGCACGCTGGCCGGGCCGGTGCTCATCCTGCTCGTCCTGGGCATGATGACGCTGCCTCTGCCCACCTTCCTGCTCGACCTGCTGTTCACCTTCAACATCGCCATGTCGATGATCGTGCTGCTGGCTGCGCTGTTCGCGCTCCGGCCGCTCGATTTCTCGGTGTTCCCCACGGTCCTGCTGGTGACCACGCTGCTGAGACTGTCGCTGAACGTCGCCTCGACCCGCGTCGTCCTGCTGGAGGGGCACACCGGCCCGGGCGCCGCCGGGCACGTCATCGAGGCCTTCGGGGACTTCCTGGTGGGTGGCAACTACGCGGTCGGCATCGTGGTGTTCGTCATCCTCGTGGTGATCAACTTCGTCGTCATCACCAAGGGCGCCGGCCGCATTGCCGAGGTGTCGGCGCGTTTCACCCTGGATGCCATGCCCGGCAAACAGATGGCCATCGACGCCGACCTGAACGCCGGCCTGATCGGGGAGGATGAGGCGCGGCGTCGCCGCACGGTGGTGGCCCAGGAGGCGGAGTTCTACGGCGCCATGGATGGTGCGAGCAAGTTCGTCCGCGGGGACGCCATTGCCGGCATCATCATCACCATCATCAACGTCGTCGGTGGCCTGCTGGTCGGGGTGCTGCAGCATGACCTGGACATCGCAACGGCGGCCGAGAACTACACCTTGCTGACCATCGGCGATGGCCTGGTGGCGCAGATCCCCTCGCTCATCATCTCCACGGCAGCTGGCGTCGTGGTGAGCCGCGTCGGCACCGAGGAGGACCTGTCGAACCAGTTCCTGTCGCAGATGTTCATGCGGCCCCAGGTGCTCTACATCACCGCCTCGGTGCTCATGCTGCTCGGCATCATTCCCGGCATGCCCCATGTTGCGTTCCTGCTGATGGCGGCGGCGCTGGCGGGACTGGGCTATCTGGTGGACCGGCGGGGCCGGGAGGTGCCGCCCGCCGCTCCTGCGCCACCTCCGCCGCCCGCGGAGGCGGCCGAGATCGGCTGGGACGACGTGGGCAGCGTGGACGTGCTCGGGCTCGAGGTCGGCTATCGCCTGATCCCCCTGGTGGACAAGGCCCAGGACGGCGACCTGCTGCGGCGCATCCGCGGCATTCGCAAGAAGATCGCCCAGGACATGGGTTTCCTGGTGCCGGCGGTGCACATTCGTGACAGCCTCGAATTGAAGCCCAATGGATACCGCGTCACCCTCAAGGGGGTGGAGGCGGGTGCCGGCGAAGTGATGGTGGGCCAGTTCCTGGCGATCAACCCCGGCCGGGCGCTCGGTACCCTCCAGGGCACGCCCACGCGCGATCCCGCCTTCGGCCTGCCGGCGGTCTGGGTGGATCAGGCCAGCCGTGAGCAGGCCATCACCATGGGTTACACCGTCGTGGATGCGGGGACGGTCATCGCCACCCACATATCCAGCATCGTCCAGGCCCATGCCGCCGAATTGCTCGGGCGCGAGGAGGTGCAGGCGCTGCTGGACCACCTCGGCAAGGAGTCGCCCAAGCTGGTCGAGGATCTCGTGCCCAAGATCATCCCCGTGGGAGTGCTGCACAAGGTGCTGCAGAGCCTGCTGGGAGAAGGGGTTCACATCCGGGACATGCGCTCCATCCTCGAGACGCTCGCCGAGCACTATGCCCGCACCCAGGACCCCGAGGAGCTGACGGCGGCGGTGAGGGTCGCACTGTCGCGTGCTATCATCCATGCCATTGTCCCGGGTAATGCCGACATCCAGGTCATCGCCCTCGACCCCCAACTAGAACAGATTCTGATGCAGGCGGCCCAGTCCAAGTCCGGCGAGGCTGCCGGTCTCGAACCGAATCTCGCGGAGAACCTGTTGAAGCAGGCAGCGAAGCTCGTGCAGGATCAGGAGACCGCCGGCAGACCCGCCGTGCTCATGGTGCCGGCACCCATCCGCAGTCTGCTGTCCCGTTTCCTCAGACGTTCCGCCCCCCAGTTGCGCGTCATCTCCCACGCCGAGATCCCGGATAATCGGGTCGTCAAAGTGGTGGCGGTCCTGGGAGGGCGCGCGTGATGACCCGCGCCGCCATCTCCGCACCGTCCTTTCGGCGGAGGGAGCCCCATGGTGGTTAGAAAGTTCTTCGCGACCAACACCCGCGAGGCTCTGCGTCTGGTTCGCGAGGCTCTCGGTGCGGACGCCCTGATCCTGGCCAATCGCGCAGTGGCCGGCGGGGTCGAGATCATGGCGGTCGCCGAGCATGAGGTGGCGAGCGTCGCCGGAACTGCGCACGCGGGTCCGGCACCCACCTCCCCCGCGGGGGCGGCGCCGTCATCGGCGTCTTCGCCCGAGCCTCCGG
>JBEICA010000304.1:0-4332 GCA_040373665.1 Burkholderiales bacterium
CAACCGACCCCATGAGCCCAGCATATGCTGCAAGCAATCCCCTCCCCCATAAGGCAACCAACCGGCCCCATGAGCCCAGCACGGCACGCGCTGCTCCTGGTCGCAGGTGGCCAGCTTGAAGCCGCCCTTGGGACCGAGGCACGCATGCGGGCGTTTGCCATCGAGGGGGAACACCGGCCAGCCCACTGCGGCGTAGGCCAGGGCGTAGGTGAGCCTGGAGGCCGGCATCACGGCTCCCCGGTGGTTTTGGCGTCCTGGCCATCGACGGTGGCCAAGGCGACCCGCTGGTGGGGGTTGTTCGCGGGGCTATGCCGGCCGGCCGTGGCGAGATCGAGCACCGCCTGGTCGAAGCGAGTGGCGTGGACCAGAAGCCGACCGCCGATCTCGATGACGGCACCGCGTACTGCAAGCGCCGCCCGATGGCGGCGGGTGAACCAGCGCCAGGATTCGACGCCTTTGAAAACCCAGTGCCGCGCCTGAACGTAGTCGGCGGGCTCGACCAGGTCGGCCAGCGGGGTGGCGACCCCGGGGGAAGTGCGTTTCATGGTGATGTCCTTGATGTGACGCGCATTTGCGGTGCGCTCAAGGACGACGTTAAGAGGGTGACCGGGGGTCGGTCACGTCGAAATCATCCCCGTCTACGGGGTCAATTTCGCCACTGAGGATTCAGGGACTTGAAGCGGCGGAAATAGAAGCGGGCCTGGGTCGGCGGTAGTGCGACCCGCTCCAGGCAGAGCTCGAGCACCTGCAGGAAGACGCCGGTGTCGGTCTCGGTGATGGGGACCTGTAGAGGCCGCAGTGCGACGATGACCTGGTCGACCAGGTACACCGGTACCGCCTCGACCTTCTTCCGGCCGCTGCGCACATCGATCTTGTCGGCAGCCGCGCCGGCTATGGCGCTGACCTCGCCAGCAGCGCTCATGGCCCGGTCGAACCAGGCAGGAGCCGGGGCCTCGGCGCGCGTGAGGGACGCGAGGTTGGCCCGGGTCCTGGCGCGGGTGCTCAGTGTCCCCAAGGCCTCCAGCAGCTGGGCGGCACAGTCCTGCAGCTGCGCCAGCTCGGTGTGCAGTGCAGTGTCGTCGGGCTGCGCCAGGTCGTGGCCCTGCCAGGCGCGAGCGTTCTGCACCGCCTGGCGCAGCTGCTCAACGGCATGGTCGACACGCTCAGGCTCTGCACCGGCGGCTCTCGACAACACAGTGCGAAGGTAGAGCTCGTCATCGCGGCGGAAGGCGAAGGCCATGGTCATGGTCATAAACCGCACCGACACAGCCCGCAGGCGTCGGAGGCAATGTCGCGGAAGGCGAAGGCCATGGTCATGGTCATGAACCGCACCGACACAGCCCGCGGGCGTCGGAGGCGATGTCGCGGGATGCGACAAGGTCTTCGACGCCGACGCGGGCCGGGTCGAGGCTCACCGCAGATCGCCCATGACGCGGGAGATCAGCGAGGCCTTCGTGCCCACGGTCAGGTGGGCGTAGCGCTGTGTCATGCGCAGCTGGCGATGGCCAAGCACGTCGGCGATTTCCAGCAGGCTGGCGCCTTCCTGTGCGAGCCAGGACGCGCAGGAGTGGCTCAGGTAGTGGAAGAGGAAGTCCAGGATGCCTGCGGCCACCAGCGCGGCCCGCCAGGGCTTCGTGAACTCGAATCGCCGGTCGGGCTTGGTGGGGGAGTGGAACAACAGGCGAGCCTCGATCCTGGTGAAGCGCTGGGTGTCCTGGCGGCGCAGCGGCTCCAGGGCTTCGACGACCGAGGCGATCAGCGGCAGCACCTTGGACTTCCCGTTCTTGGTGTATCGCACCAACGCCGTGCCGCGTTCCAGATCGATGTCGCCCCAGCGGAGCGCCTCCAGCTCGCCACGCCGGGCGCCAGTGGTCAGCGCCATGAGCACCAGCGCATACAGGCGGGGCCAGCCCGAGGCGCGGGCCGCCTTGAGCAGGCGCACCCGCTCATCGGCGTCGAGGAAGCGCACCACGCCGTCGGGCTCGCGCTGCGCCGGCACCGCCTTGCACGGGTGCGTCCAGTCCTTCGGGACCAGCCGCTGCCGGATGGCCCAGGTGCACAGGCTGGCAAAGCTCGCCCGGTAGCGGTTCATGGTCGAGGCGGCGCGCCGGCCGCCTCGGGCCTTGTGGATCGGTCGACCATCGACGTCACGGCCGACGTACAGCCGCGCCGGGGCGACCTCGAGCTCGGCCAGGACGGCGAAGACATCGTCGTCCGTGATCTGTGCCAGAGGCCGGTGGCCGACACGCACCAGGAAGGCCGAAAGCCGGTAAGCCAGGCTGCGGTCCCGGCCCGAGTACGCGGCCATGTAGCGGTCGATGACCTCAGCGACGGTGATGTCGGCCCGGGTCGGCATGCGCACGGTCGGCGCGGCCTCAGTGGGCGACAGCGTCGTCGGTGCTTGCAGCGGGGCGGTCGGGGCATTCATACCCGGCCCCCCTGCAAGATCACGTGGAACAGGCCATGGATGTGGGCCAGGCTCGCCAACACCGCCCGCATCATGGTTTCGTCGCGCGGGCTGCGGCCACCGTACTGGTCGAGAAACTCCAGCGCGGTGGCGAGAATGTCGAGTTGGCCGGTGATGCTGTGGATGAAGTTGGCCTCTGACTGGGCCGCCTCTGGCTCCTCGAACTGGGCGGCCTCGAAGGCCGTGGCGACGGCATCGGCAACATGCGTCACGCTGGCGTGAATCGAGGCCATGCGCCGCATCCTGTCCGGCGCCTCTGACGCCGACTCAGCCCGCACCAGTTCGGCGATCTCATGCAGACACCCCAGACGATCCTGGGCGTCAAGGAGCGCCCGTCGGAACTCCCTGACGGGGCGGATGGTGGTGTTGCCGCAAACAACACCGGATGCCGGTGAGACCGGCGGAGTGTTTTGGACGTGCATTTTTGAAGCTCCCGTGAACGTTGAGACTACCGTTCACCCGCGGTTTGTATAACCGCGGGTGGAGCGTAAGAAACGCGCGCCACATCAAGACTTTGGTAGGTGGTGCGAGATTCGAACTCGCGACCAACGGATTAAAAGGTCTTTTTGCGACTCGCTTTCTCACGCGTCATCGCGACTTTACACGGGTTTTGCGTGGAGGTGAACCACGGTGTGCAATGCAGGCGATGGGGCTCATGGGGGTGGAAATGTCCGCCAGTTACTGATCGAATCGCGGGCATGACTGCATCTATCGCCACGAATGTACCCGCCGAGGTCGTGGCCGGCGACACCATCAAGTGGACCTGCACGACACCGGACTACCCGGCGTCGGAGGGCTGGGCACTTGCCTACCGCTTCATCAACCCGGCCGGCACCATCGACGTGAACGCCACCGCCACCGGCGCCGACCACCTGGTGGTGGTACCCGCAGCCGCCAGCGCGAACTGGCCGCCCGGCACCTATGCCTGGGCGGCCTACGTGAGCAAGGGGGGCGAGCGCTTCACCGTCGGCGGCGGCACTCTGGTGGTGAAGCCGGACCTTCCTGCGCAGCTCGGCGGCCTGGAGGCGCGCTCATCCGCGCGGGTGATCCTCGAGCAGCTCGAGGCCGCCTTCCGCGACTACGTCGCCAACAAGCAGGGGCTGGTGGCGAAGTACGAGATCGGCGCCCGCTCGATGAGCTTCCGCAGCAGCCGCGACTTCATCACGCAGATCGAGTACTGGCGCAAGCAGGCCGAGGCCGAGGCCGCCGCGGAGAGCATCGCCAAGGGGCTGGGGAATCCGCGGCGGCTCTACGCGCGGTTCTAGGCCCGAGTGCTATCGCATCGTGCGATAGCACTCGGCGGAAAGTGTCGGACGAGTGCCCTCACACGATGTGAGCGCACTCGCACCGATGCCGCGAGCCCCGCTATTCTCGCATCGTGCAACCGCACCGGTGAACACCTCGCCAGGTCGCCCAGTGATGCGCAGCGAGACGGCCACCAGGTCAGCGCCATCGCGCCGTGCCCAGATACGCACCCGACGGCGGCGCCAGAGCAGTGCGCGCACCACTTCCGCCAGACCCCCAAGGCAGAGCACGACAGCGCCGGTGTCCAGCACCAGGCGCGCTCTTGTTGCCGGACCGTACCAGGCATCGACGTCACGCTCGGTGACGGCGCCTCGAACGAAGGTCAGAGGGCCCACCTTCCGAAGACCTGGCCGCGGGGCGAGAGCCGCGCCTCGATGAGGTGCGCGGTGGTGCGCAGGTGGAACACCGTCCGCGCGTAGGACGCGGTGTCCTGCCCCCGGGCCGCGGCTTTCCGCACAGCGGCCTCGAGGCCGGCGAGCCCGCCGGAGGACCGCTTCACGGCGTCCAGCACCACTTCGAAAAAATCGTCGTCGATCACGGTTTCCACTTGGAAAGCGCCC
>JBEICA010000089.1:0-11968 GCA_040373665.1 Burkholderiales bacterium
GCACCGATGGCCATGCCGGCGACGCTCAGACCGTTCATCGCCGAGATCAGGACCATGAGCACGATGGTGCCGATGGCCAAGCCGCCCCGCATCCGCCCGAACCAGACGTGGAACGCCTGGTACAGATCGTCCGCGATGCCGCAGTCCGACATGACGTAGCCCATGAAGATGAACAGGGGCAGGGTCAGCATCGGGAACCAGTTGAACAGGCGCCAGACGGCGCTGTAGGGCATTTCGACTGCGCCGTCGCCGTAGAGCAGCAGGGCGGCGCCGCAGGCGACGAAGCCGATGGCGGCGAACACGCGCTGGCCGGTGAGCAGCATCAGCAGCATGGTCGCGAACATCAGCAGCGCGACCATCTCGTGGCTCATGTCGAGGGTCATCGGATGTCCGCGCCACGCCAGGCGGCGTAGTCCTTGAAGATGAGCGAGATGCCCTGGAGGATCATCAGCGCGATCGCTGCCGCCATGAACACCTTGATCGGGATGACCGAGGGGTTCCACATCGAGAACAGACGCTGGTCGATCTCGATGGAGTACTCGAGCGAGGAGACCGCGCCCCAGAGCAGCACCCCGAGGTAGAAGATCATGCAGGCGCTGGTGATCATGTCCATGAGGGCGCGCCCGCGCAGGCCGAGGCGGGCGTAGATCAGGTCCATGCGCACGTGAGACCCCTCCCGCAGCGAATACGCCCCGCCGCCGAAATAGTAGGCGGCCAGCGTGAACTGCGCGAACTCGATGGGCCAGTGCTGGGGCATGTGGACGATGTTGCGCGTGACCGCGTCCAGCAGCAGCACCCCCATCATCAGGAACACCAGGTACATCGACACCAGGCCGATCCCCCCGCTGACGGCATCGACCCAACGCACGTACACGCGAACCGGCGCGGGAAGGCGGGGCATGGCGCCGTGGTCGCGCGCGGAGTTCATGCCAGGCGTGTTCCGGCGGCCGCCAGGGCGTCCCTCAGTTCGGGGGGCGGCAGGGCTTCACTGATGAGCATGTCGATCTGGCTCAAGGGGCAGACCACGTGAGTGGCTTCGACCCCGAACTTGCTGGAATCGGCCAGAACGATGCACTCACGTGCCGCATCCAGCATGGCGCGCGCAACCTCGCATTCGGCGGCGTCCGCGTCCATCGCGCCGTCGACCGCGTCGAGCGCAGTGACGGTGAGCACGGCGCGCCGCGCACGGAAGCGGGCGACCTCGCGCACCGCAGCCGCTCCCACCGTCTGGCCGTTACCCGGCACGAAGCGTCCGCCGATCAGGTGCACGTGGGCACGTTCACCGAGGCGGCGGGCAATGTCGACGGAATTCGTGATGACCGTCAATCCTGGCACATCGGCCAGCGCCTCGGCGCAGGCGAGAGTGGTCGAACCGGTGTCCATGAAGAGGGTGTCGCCCGGCTGGATCACCGCGGCGAGGCGGGCGGCAATGGTGCGCTTGGCTTCGGGATTCAGGGCAATGCGCTGGGCGAGACTGTCCTCGAGCGTCACCCGCGGCGGCGTGGCACCGCCGTGGGTTTTCTCGACCAGCCCGGCCCGGTCGAGAGCCGCCAGGTCTCGGCGGATGGTCTCGGCCGATACCCCGAACGCCTGGGCGAGCTGTTCCACCGAGACACGCCCGCTCTCGCGGATGGTGGTCGCGATGTCGCGCTGCCGCTGACGGGGGTTGCGTCGCACGACGTCTTCATCGTTCACGCGCGTCACCCCCCGGTTTGAAAGACCATGATGGTCGGATTCTAATGGACACTGCGGCGACCGAGTCAACGAAACACGTGTGGATTCGGTGAAACGGGTCTCTATAATTCGGGACTATGGTCGAACGGATGACACCCAATGACCGATCGGTCTCGATCGGCCCCGAGCCGGGGCGTGTGACGCCCCGGTCTGGTGCGCCAGCGGGCTGTGACGTCGCCGTCGTCGGTGCCGGCGTCGTGGGTGCGGCAGTGGCGCGGCGCTTCCAGCTCGACGGCGCCAGCGTCGTGGTGCTGGAGGCGGCGCGTGAAGTGCTCGATGGCGCCTCCAAGGGCAACAGCGGGATTCTCCACACCGGATTCGATGCGCCGGTTGGCAGCGTGGAGGCGCGATGCGTGGTGGAGGGACGCGGGGAGTACCTCGCGATCCGCGATGCGCTGGGGTTGCCGCTGCTGCGCACCGGGGCGCTGGTGCTGGCCTGGGATGACGAGCAGGCGGGGCGTCTGCCGGTACTCCTCGCGCAGGCGCATGCGAATGGTGTCCTCGACGCCACACTCCTGAGCGCGGCTGACGCGCGGGCGCTCGAACCCGGTCTGGCGCCCGGGGTGCGTGGCGCGATCCGGGTGCCCGGCGAGGCGGTAATCGACCCCTGGTCGGCCGCGCACGCCTACCTGCTGCAAGCCCTGCTCAACGGCGCCAGCCTGTGGCGGGAGGCGCCACTCCTGGCTGCGCATCACCAGAGCGATGGGTGGCTGCTCGATACCGGCGCGGGGCCGCTGCGCGCCCGCATCGTCGTGCTGTGCGCGGGTCTCCACGGCGATACCGTGGAGCGGATGTTCTGGCCGGAGGCGGGCTTCGGCATCCGGCCGCGCAAAGGCCAGTTCGTCGTCTACGATGCACCCGCGGCGCGCCTCGCGCGCCACATCCTGCTGCCGGTTCCCACCGCAGTGACCAAGGGCATCGTGATCTGCCGCACCGCCTGGGGCAAGCTCATCGTCGGGCCGACCGCCGAGGAACAGGACAGCCGCACCGAGGCGGCGACAGACCCCGAGACCCTGCGGGCGCTGATGGAGCGCGGGGAGCGCATCCTGCCCGGACTCGGCGGACAGCGCGTGATCGCGAGCTACGCCGGGCTGCGGCCCGCCACCGAACACAAGGATTACTGCCTCCGCCTCGACGCCGGGCGCGGCGTGCTGTCGATCGCCGGCATCCGCTCCACCGGACTCAGCGCCGCGCTGGGGATCGCGCGCCACGCGGCCAGGTTGCTGGGGCGCGCGGCGACGCCTCCCGCAGCGGTCGTCACGCCGCGCATGCCCTGTCTTGCGGAAGATCCCGACGCGCCCGGCGAGTCGTCGCGGGACTGGGCCCGGCCCGGGCACGGCGGGATCGTCTGCCACTGCGAGTTCGTGACCCGGCGTGAACTCGCCGCCGCGATGGAGGGACCCCTGGCGGCGGCCACGCTGGCCGGCTTGAAGCGCCGCACACGGGTGACGATGGGACGGTGTCAGGGCTTCAACTGCCTGGCGGAGGTTGCCGCCCTGAGCGCAGGACGCCTGGACCCGCCGGTCGGGTCGGCGATGGGGCACGGCGGGGCGCGTTCAGGTCATGATCGCGCCTGAGTCCGTGCCCATCGGGGCCGAGGGTGGCGTCGGGGATTGCGAGGTCGCCGTCGTGGGTGCCGGCCCCGCGGGCCTCGCCGCGGCGACGGAACTCGCCCGCCAGGGAGTCGACGTGCTGCTGCTCGAGCGCAACGTCGAGGCGGGCGGCATCCCCCGGCACTGCGGGCATCCGCCCTTCGGAATGCGGGAGTTCGGACGCGTGCTGCGGGGCCCGGAGTACGCGCGACGCCTGGTGGCGCGTGCCCGGGAAGCCGGTGTGCGTTTCCTGGCGCCGGCCTCGGTGCTGGCCCTGTTCCCCGGGGGCGAGCTTGCCGTCACCAGCGATGCCGGCGCCGGCCGTCTGCGGGCCAGGGCGGTGCTGCTCGCCACCGGCGTTCGCGAAACCACCCGCGCGGGTCGGCTCATCGGCGGCACCAAGCCGGCGGGGGTGATGAACACCGGTGCGCTCCAGGGCCTGGTGTACCTCGCGGGGCAGGTGCCGTTCCGGCGCCCGGTGATCCTCGGATCCGAACTGGTGTCCTACTCGGCGCTGCTCACCTGTCGACACGCCGGCATCCGGCCGGTGGCCATGGTCGAACCCGGGCCGCGTCCGCTGGCGTGGCGCTGGTCGCCGCTGCTGCCCCGCGTGCTCGGCATCCCGTGTCATTTCGACACGTGCGTCGAGGCCGTCGTCGGGACGCAGCGGGTCGAGGCGGTGGTGCTGCATCGCGCCGGACGCACCTGGCACCAGGAAGCGGACGGTCTGATCGTCAGCGGCGGCTTCACGCCCGAGGCCAGCCTGCTGGAGTCGTCGCATCTGGCGGTCGATCCAGCCACGGGCGGCCCTGTGGTCGACGCCTTCGGTCGCTGCTCCGATCCGGCCTATTTCGCCGCCGGCAACCTGCTGCGCCCCGTGGAGACGGCGGGCTGGAGCTGGGAGGAGGGCAGGGCGGTGGCGCGCGCGATGCTGCAGGCGCTGCGCGGCGGACTGCCCGACCCCGCCGCTGCGATCGATCTGCTCGCGCAGGGCGAGGCGCTGCGCTACCTGATGCCGCAACGCCTGTCATCCGCTTCCCATGCCGGCCTGCAGGCCTTGCAACTGCGTGTGCGGCGGCCGGTGTCCGGAACGCTCAGCCTGCAGGACGCGGGCAGGGTGTTGTGGCAGCGGCGTCTTGCGGCGCTGCCGGAGCGGCGCATCGTGGTGCCACTCGAGGTGTTGCGGCGCGCGGCCGACGCAGCAGGTTCGCCGCGGGTGCTGCACGTCTGCGTGGACGAGCCCTCCGCATGAGCCTGCTCGCCCTCGATCAGGGCACCACCTCGACCCGGGCCCTGTGGTTCGGGGAGGAGGGTACGCCGCGCCAGATCTTCGTCGCGCGTCACCGCCAGAGGCACCCTGCGCCGGGCTGGGTGGAGCACGATCCGATGGAGATCCTCGGGCATCTGCGGGCCGCGCTCGCCAGCGCCGCGCCACTGCCTGTTGTGGCGGTCGGCCTGGACAACCAGGGCGAGAGCTGTCTGGCCTGGGACGCGGTCAGTGGGGCGCCAGTGAGTCCGGTGCTGGTTTGGCAGGACACACGTACCGAGCCGGAACTGGCTGCGCTGCGCGCCGGCGGGGCGGAGGCACTGGTACGCAGCCTGACCGGTTTGCCGCTGGACAGCTATTTCTCGGCCTCGAAACTCGGCTGGATCATGCGCCGCGTGCCCGAGGCCAGGCGCCTGCACGAGCGGGGCCGCCTCCGGCTCGGTACCACCGACGCCTTCTTCCTGCAGCATCTCACCGGCCGTGCCGTCACCGACCTCACCACGGCCTCGCGCACCGGGCTCATGGATCTGAGGCGCGGGGTCTGGGACACGGCGCTGTGCGACCTGCACGGGGTGCCGGTGGAGGCTCTGCCGCCGATCGTTCCCACCACGGGGGGCTTCGGCAGCGTCGACATCGGTGGGCGCGCGGTGCCGCTCACGGCCAGCGTCGTGGATCAGCAGGCCGCGCTCCACGGCCATGGCTGCCGCTCACCCGGCGATGTGAAGATCACCTTCGGCACCGGGGCCTTCGCGCTCGCAGTCGCCGGCGCCTCACCGGATGTCGGGGCGGACCGCGCGGGGGCCTGCCCGGAGACGGGTGATGCGGAGGCGGTTGGGCCGGGCGGGACCGTGCAGGAGACCGACGGCCTGTTGCCCACGGTGGCATGGCACAGGCGCGGCGAGCCGCCCACGTATGCTCTCGACGGTGGCGTGCAGACCGCCTCGGCGGCCCTCGAGTGGGCGGGGTCGCTCGGGCTCTACGAGGAGGTGCAGGGTCTGGACGGCTTCGACACGCCCTGTCAGGCGGCGCGCGGCCTCGTGTTCGTCCCGGCGCTGGCGGGCCTGGCCTGCCCGCACTGGGACAAGCGCGCCCGCGCGGCGTGGCTGGGTCTGGACCTCGCCACCCGGCGGTCCGACCTGGTGCAGTCGGTCCTCGAAGGCGTGGCCTTCCGCATGGCGGAAGTGATAGGGGCCATGGCGCGTCGCCTGCCGCTGTCGGATGTCATCCCCGTAGACGGCGGCATGAGCGCCAACCCCTGGTTCACGCGCTTCCTCTGCGACGCCCTCGAGCACCCGATCCGGGTCTCCGACGAGACCGAACTCACCGCCCGCGGCTGCGCCGAACTCGCCGCCCACGGCGCAGGCCTCAGCCTGCCCCCGCATCGCGGCGGCCGCATCCTCACCCCCAGGCCCCTGCCGCATGGCGCCCGCGACCGCTTCGCGGCGGCGCTGCATGCCGTGCGCCACTACGCTCCCACAGCCCCTCCGGGGTCGGACCTCGAATAGGTCCTGATTGTGTTCAGGAAAGTGACCGAAAAAGCCGATTTTTCGGGCTTGGCGGGTCACTTTCGGGGGGTAAATGGGTCCGCTCTGCCCCAGGGGACCGGGTGCGTCGTTCGTTCGCCGGACAGGATCGCGTCACGCACGAACGGGTGGATCTGCTGCTGCGGTATGCGCCCCCCGAACACAGCGTAGCGGCCGACGCGAGCCTGCAGGTGACGGAGCCTGCGATGGTGGTGCAGCGTCGTGAGTGGAGGGTGAGCGGCGCAATGTCTTCTGGCGGCGTAAAGTTGCGCAGCGCGTCTTCTCATCCGGAGGAGCGCGCGTGGGCCGTGCCGGTCGTGACGGTGCCGATGGGACCAACCTGCGCATGGATCCGACGCCGGCGAGACGAACGTGATGTATCGGGCGAGCATCAGGGGGTGGTTGTTTGCGGTGGCGCTGCTCGCCTCACTGCCGCTGCTGGGTTTTGCCCTCTTCTCGGTATACGAACTCGGCCAGACGCGGCAGACGGCACTGACCGCGGAGCTGATGGGGCGTACGGAGGCCACGGCGAGCGCGGTGCGCCAGCAACTCGACGCGGCCGTGGGCTACCTGAGCGTGCTGGCAACCTCGGAGGCGGCCATTCGCGACGATATTCCCGGGCTTTACGCGCACGCGCAGCGGGTTGCCACCGCCCATCCGGAGGCGCGCGCGTTCACCCTGGTCGCGCCGGATCGACGCATGTTGTTCCTTACCCTCGTGCCGCTTGGTACGCGAGGGCTGGTCAGCAGTGAGCACGAGGCGCTCGAGGCCGTATTCGGGACTGGAAAGCCGGCGGCGTCGGGCGCTTTCAAGTCCCCGGTCAGCGACAGGATGGTGACCACCGTCGGCGTACCCGTGCTGCGCGATGGCCGCGTGGCCTACTGCCTGCGCATGGTTCTCCTGACGGACACCCTGAACCAGCTGCTGGTGGCGCAGAAACTCCCGCCGGGCTGGGTGGCGACAGTCATCGACGCACGCGGCAGGGTGGTGGCGCGGTCGCGTGATGCGGTGCGTTTCATCGGGGGCGAGGTGTCCGCCTCGGTGATGTCGCAGGTGCGGGCTGGGCGGCAGGGCGTGTTCGAGGCCGTCTCCTCGGACGGCCAGCGTGTGACGACCAGCCTTGTGCAGGTGCCGGATTGGCAATGGAGGGTGGCTGTGAGCGTGCCCTTCACTGAATTCGAGGCCCGCATCTATCGGTCGATGATGCCGCTGGCGCTGGTCGGCTGGGTGTTGGCGACATCCCGGTCCATGGAGCGCGGAGAGAATGCGCCCCCGCACACCGTGACGATCTCCGAACTCGCGGACCTGGAGCACTCGCTGCGCTCCGTCGGGGCGCGGGAGCACCAGGCACAGAGCCAGTTGACCGACATGGTCCTGCAGCACGAGAGGGTTGCCGCGGAGCTGAGTCAGGCGCGTGCGGACGTGCTGACCGGCCTGCCGGGACGTGCAGTGTTCCTGGAGCGTGTCGCGCGGATGCATGCGGCACTGGGTACCGGACCTGGGCGCCGTGTCGCGCTGCTGTTCGTCGATCTCGATGGGTTCAAGGCGGTCAACGACCGGCTTGGGCACGAGCAGGGCGATCGCGTGCTCGTCCGCACGGCTGAGATCCTGCGCTCGCTGATCCGCGGCGACGACACGGCAGCCCGCCTCGGCGGCGACGAGTTCGTGGTCTGCCTGACCGCGCCGTCGGATACGATCGAAGTGTCCGCACGTGCGGTCGCCGCCCGCTTGGTCGAGGAGGTCTCGGGCATCGGCAGTGGCATCGGTTGCAGTGTTGGCGTTGCGGTGTGGACGGACCTCTGTCCCGATCTCGCGACCGTGATGCGCCGGGCCGACGAGGCCATGTATGAAGCGAAGCGGCGCGGCAAGAACCGGTTCGTCCTGTACGACGAGGGGGGTGCCGCGCGGGATGTGGCCACTGCTTGAGGGCGTGCGGACGGCCTTCTCCTTGCCTGCCTCCCCGGCGCTGCGGGCGCCTCGCTTTTCCTGAGTGCGACGGCGGTCGACACCACCGTGCCGCATGGCCCCGGGGTGACCTTCGGGGCCTCGGTGCAGCCCGGGTGGAAGGGGGCAGAGCTCCGCGTTTTCAGGGTCAAAAAGAGGTCTCTAACGCTGAAAGACAGGCTTGTTTCGCCATTTAATTCAACGAAAACAAGCGTGTGCCGAGGTCCGACCCCGATGTGGGGCTACAATCGGGCGCATCGGTCAGTGCATTCGGAGAAGTGTCCTTGGAAAACGTTGCCATCACCGGTCTCGGAGTCATTTCCTCGATCGGGCAGGATCTCTCGACCTTCAACGCCAGCCTGCTGGCCGGAAAGGTGGTGGCCGGGCCTGCGCCCTGGAAGGGCGGACACGAGAACATCTGGATGTCGCTCATCCAGGACTTCGATGCGGGCAGATGGATGGAGGAGCGGGTGGTGCGCAACTCCGCACGCTTCGCGCACTATGCGATTGCGGCCGCGGCGCAGGCCGTGGTTGACGCGGGCATCGAGGCGTTCGACCCGTTGCGCACCGCGGTTGTGGTGGGCAGCGCGCTCGGCGGCGTGGACTGGCACGCCGAGAACCAGGCATTGCTGGAGTCTTCCGGGCCGGAGGCGGTGTCGTCGAAGTTCATGGCGAACTCCCTGCTCAACATGCCCGCCGCGCACATCGCTTTGCGTTTCGGCCTCCACGGCCCGCAACTGTCCCTCGCCACGGCCTGCGCCTCGTCCCATGACGCGATGGGCCTTGCCGCGCGCATGATCGAATCGGGCGAGATCGATGTCGCCATTGCGGGTGGCACGGACTGCCCGATCAGTCCGCTGGTGTTCTTCGGGGCGCGCAACAACAGGATGTTCACGCCTCAGCCCGACCCGTACAAGACCTGCCGGCCGTTCAACAAACACCGCTTCGGCGTCATGTTGGGCGAGGGTGCGGGCATGTTCGTGCTGGAACGCGCCGACCGCGCAAGGCAGCGCGGTGCGGTCATCCACTGCCGCTTGCGCGGCTATGCGACGCTGGCGGATGGCTATCACCCTTCGTCACCCGAGCCTGAGGGCAGATGGGAGCAGAAGGTGATGGAGCACGCCATCGCCGATGCGCGACTGCCCGGTGGCGTGGATGACATCGATGCGGTGGTCGCGCACGGCACCGGCACACCGGTGGGTGACGTCGCGGAACTCTCGGCGCTCAACCGCATCTTCGGTGACCGCGAGCGGCGACTGCGCATCACTTCGCCGAAGGGAAACTTCGGGCACCCACACGGACCAGCCGGGGCGATGGGCCTGCTCGCCGGCCTGCTGGGCATGCGCGAGGGAATGGTGTTGCCGACGGCCGGAACGGTCGACGAGAGCGAATTGATGGATGAGGTCGGTCGTCTGCACGCCGTGATCCGCGAGCCGGCGCCGGGTCCGGTGGAAGTGCTCCAGGTCAATGCCTTCGGGTTCGGCGGCCAGAACGCGTCGCTGGTGGTGTCTCGCAACTAGACCCGGGAGGCTATGCATGTTGATGCGCGCTCGAGGTCCCCGGCGAACCGCTGCGTCTGCCTCCGGCGGCGAGAGCGCGAACGCAGCCCGTGTGGGCGGGGGGCAAAAGGCAAGACCTGACCCCATGGTTTTGGGGGTTTTGCTGTGGCTGGCGACGGGTGCGGTATGGGCGCAGGCGCCTTGCGGTGAGGATGACGTCAGCGTGCGGGTGGTGCAGGCCGAGTGGGTCGACGGCTGTCGCGATCAGCCCTGTCCGGTGTTGCGGGCGGCCGGGGAGGTACAGGTGCGCTGCGAATATCCGGTCGGGGTGCGCGTGAGGTTGCGGGCGCTGGACGCTGCGGGGGAGGCGGTGGCGATCGGGGAGATGTGGCCCTTCGGTCGGCGCAACGTTCCTCCGGGGGTGCACGAGGTTTCGTTCGACCAGTGGGTGGGGCACGATCCGGCGATCGCGGACTTCACCGCCATCGTGACCGGCATCGTGCGCTGGCCCGAGTGATCGGTGCAGGGGAGGCCATGATGGACCAGGGTGTTCCGCAGAAGTTGGTGATCCGTCAGGCGGGGCGGGAGGATGTTCCGGACGTGCTGGGTCTGATCCGCGAACTCGCCGAGTATGAGCGCCTCAGCCATCTGGTCACGACGGACGAGGCGGGGCTTGCCGAGGCCTTGTTCGGCGCCCATCCCGGAGCGGAGGTACTGCTGGCACACGCGGACGGTGCGCTGGCCGGGTTCGCCGTGTACTGCCACAACTTCTCCACCTTCCTGGGCCGTCGCGGATTGTGGCTCGAAGACCTCTACGTGCGGCCGCACTGCCGTCGCCGCGGCATCGGGCGCGCCCTCCTGGTGCATCTGGCGCGGCTCGCGGTCGAGCGCGGCTGCGGACGCTTCGAGTGGGCCGCGCTGGACTGGAACACGCCGGCGTGGGACTTCTACCAAGCCCTGGGGGCGACCGCCATGGAGGAGTGGACGACCTTCCGCGTGACGGGTCAGGCCCTGCGGGACCTCGCGGGGAAATCGTGAAACACGCGTGCCTCGATCGCCCGCGCCGCCACAGGACCGCGGGCCTCACGATCACCTGCGCGGACCGGGCATGAAGCTCGGCCGTCGCGCAGTGCTGGCCACCGGGGTCGCCGCCGTCGGTGTTGCAGTGCTGATGCGCAGTGCCGATCGCAGCGGCCCGCGCGCACCCTATTTCGAACGTCTGCAGCAGGCCCTGCGGCGCGAGGGTGTCGCCACACCGACCCTGGTGGTCGACCGCGCCCGTCTGGAGGCGAACGTGGACCGTCTCCGGCGTGACCTGCCGTCCGGCATGGCTTATCGCATCGTCGCCAAATCGCTGCCCGCAGCGGGGCTCCTCGAGGCGGTACGCGCCCGCAGCGGCAGCGAGCGGGTCATGACCTTCAACCTGCCCATGCTGCTGGAGCTGGCGCGCACGATGCCCGGGGTGACGCAGTTCCTCGGCAAGCCTCTGCCCGTGACGGCCGCCGCCGCGTTCCTCGCGCAATTGCCGCCCGCGTCGCGGGATGCGGCAGGGCGCGTGACCTGGCTGGTGGATACGCCGGAGCGGGTGCTGCAGTACGCAGCGCTGGCGCAGGGACAGGATCGCGTGCTCGACGTCGCGATCGAGCTCGACGTGGGCTTGCACCGCGGTGGTCAGACAGCGGGCGAAGGGCTCGCGCGGCTGCTCGATGCGCTGAAGGCGAGTCCGGGACTGCGCTTTGCGGGCCTGATGGGATACGAGCCGCACGTGCCTGCGGTGCCAGCGCTGTTCGGGTTGCGTGAGCGCGCCCTCGCGCGCAGCTGGGAGGCCTACCGGCAGGCCACGGAGCAGGTGGCCGCCGCCCTGGGGGCGCGAAGGCTCCAGGGGGCGATCCTGAACGCAGCCGGCAGTCTCACCTACAGGCTGTACCGCGACACGGGCGTGGCCAACGAGGTGTCGGCCGGGTCGGCCCTGGTCAAGCCGGCCGGGTTCGACACGCCCTTGCTGGAGGCCATGGAGCCCGCCTGCTTCATCGCCACACCGGTGCTCAAGGCCCTGCCCGAGACCCGCCTGCCGGATGTCTTCGGGGCGATCTCGACGCTGCAGGCGCATTGGGATCCGAACACCCGCCGCACGGTGTTCATCCACGGCGGTCACTGGCTCGCGCGGCCTGTGGATCCTCCAGGCTTGCAATACAACGGCCTGTTCGGGCGCTCCAGCAATCAGGAGATGCTCAACGCCGGCGAGGCCCTGAGCCTGCGGCCCGACGATTTCGTGTTTTTCCGTCCTGAGCAGAGCGAAGCGGTGTTGCAGCAGTTCGGCGACATCGCCGTGTTCGATGGCGAGCGCATCACCGGGTGGTGGCCGGTGTTTCCGGCACGCGCCTGAGCGGGCGTCGCGCAGGAACAGCC
>JBEICA010000435.1:0-1777 GCA_040373665.1 Burkholderiales bacterium
CGGTGCCCCGGCTCGCGAGCGGCGCGTGGATTCGGCGGCTTAAGGCCCTTCGCAGTGCAGGTCCTACGGGCACGGGGCCCGGCTCGTATGTGCGCCGAGGAACCGGGTGTGCCGGCGGGAATGCAGAGGGGGGCTATGTGCGCGTAAAGCGGATGCTGGGGGTTGGCGCGGGTGAAGGGCGGGTACGCCGGCTCGGGTACACGCTCGCCAAGGCAGGTGCTGGTGAGGCTTGAGGGGTGAGGGATTAGGCCCGCTTGGCGGGTGCGGAGGGTACGGCGTCCGGGAGCACGGTGAGGACTGGGGTGGGGGGCTGGCTTACCCCGGTGGCGGGCGGGTGCCGGTGGACCGTAGGGACGAGGTGGTCGAGGAGCTGGTGTTTGGGGAGAGCGGCCAGGATGGGCTGGTGCGCCGTGGCGTGTGGCTCGCCCTTGCCGACAGCGCCGTATGCGGCCTTCCGGATTCTAGATCTCCGACCGACGACACCTTGCGTCGGCGTCCCTGCCCCGGTGAGCCGCCTGCCTCGAAGCGGCTGGTCGCCATCGGGCGAACCCGGTGGTCGCTGTAGCGCGAAACGTGTGATCGGCTTGGGGACATGCGCGCTTGCCATTGCTATCGATGCCGGGAGCCCGACGACGTGCTGCTCCGCACGCGCGTGGGCGGTCAGCTCGGCGTGCGGTCGCTCGTACGGAAGCGCCTCGAGGGAGAGCCGGCGGGTTCGGCCTGGCGTGGACATGGAGGCGTGCGCTGCCACCGCCCGCTCTTGGGGCGGGATTCGGCGCTGGGGGGGTCTGGCGGCGCGTGCTGGCTGGGGGGCGTCTCGGGGCCGAGGGTCGCCGGCGGGCGCTAGGGCGCTAGCGGGAGGGGGCGGGCAATGGTCAGCGCCGTCTGAGTCATGTCCCGGTGCTGGTGGTGCCGGCGCGGCTCGTGCGTCTGGGCCACGCGGTTGGACTCGACCTTTGGTGCGTGGCCGGTCAGGTAGGCGGCATGCGCGGCTGGGGGCGTGGCCCCACGCTACCGAAAAGCATGCAGCGGTAACCACTTCAAGTTCGCCAGGTCCGAACCGATTCCCGGTCCGCGTCGGAGCTGTGGCTACCGGCGCCACTGACTTCCCGGGCGCCTGCCGAGCCTGGACGACCTCCACCACATCTGGCTGCAGTATTGCATTGTACTACGCCAGGGCCTCAGTGCAGACAAAGTCGCGTCTTACGTCCCGTGGTTGATCGCCCAAACGGAGATGGGGGTAGTTGCAAATTTCAGGTAACATTGCGCACAGCGCGAGCGGTCTGATTGGCTCTCTAATTTTGAGTTGAAACCTGTTTACCCCAGCGAGTCACCTGCCGGCATCAAGCGGTTGCAGGATTCGCACATCTCTGGGTCCTATCTAAGCTCTACGCACCGGAACCTTCGCTGATTCCACTAGGAATCGTTTCAAGTTTCACCCGGTTGGCAAGGTGCACGAGTCGAGCGTGATAGACATTCGGATCAAAGAATTCCGATCGGAGAAAGCCTGAGTGATATCGTAACTGAGCGACCACAATCATCTCCCAAGCCGAGTCCCCCGGGAACGCATCAAGTACTTGTTCAGCGTGAAACATTAGTGCAGCAAAAAACCAACGATATTTATCGAAATCAGCACTGTGCGCTCCCTGCCCCGTAAGCCATGGCTGCGGCCGAGCCAACTTGGGATGCGCTAAGGCGAGCCGCAGATATTCGCTCCAGGCAACGACAGCGAGATTTCTTTTCTGTGCCGATTGCCCGGCGCGAAACTGGGTGTACG
>JBEICA010000370.1:0-2822 GCA_040373665.1 Burkholderiales bacterium
CCCACGTGGATGAGTGGGAGGCGGCCGAGATCTTCCCGGCCCACGAGCTGTTCCGGAAGATGGGCGCGCTCGGGCTGCTCGGCGTCAACAAGCCTGTGGAATACGGCGGGCTGGGGCTGGACTACTCGTACGCCCTGGTGGTGGCGGAGACGCTCGGCCACATCCGCTGCGGCGGGGTGCCGATGGCGATCGGCGTGCAGACCGACATGGCGACGCCGGCGCTGGCGCGCTTCGGTTCTCCCGAGGTGTGCGAGCAGTTCCTGCGCCCCAGCATCGCCGGCGAGTTCGTCGCCTGCCTGGGCGTGTCCGAGACCGGTGCCGGATCGGACGTGGCATCCATCCGCACCTCCGCGCGCAAGGACGGCGGCGACTACGTCATCAACGGCGGGAAGATGTGGACCACCAATGGCACCCAGGCCGACTGGATGTGCCTGCTGGCCAATACCTCCGAAGGTGCGGCGCACGCCAACAAGACCCTCATCTGCCTGCCCATGGATACGCCGGGCATCACCGTCGAGCGCAAGATCCGCAAGATCGGCATGATGGCGTCGGACACCGCCCAGATCCACTTCGACGACGTGCGTGTTCCGCAGCGCTTCCGCATCGGCGAGGAGGGGCAGGGTTTCATCTACCAGATGCGTCAGTTCCAGGAGGAGCGCCTGTGGGCGGCCGCCTCCGCGGTCGAGGGGCTGATGCGCAACATCGAAGACACTGTCGCCTACATCCGCGAGCGGCGCATCTTCGGCCAGGCGGTGCTGGAGCATCAGGCGGTGCACTTTCGCCTCGCCGAGCTCAAGACCGAGATCGAAGCCCTGCGGGCGCTGACCTATCGGGCTGCCGATCTCTACCTGGAGGGCCGGGACGTCACGGAGCTGGCCTCCATGGCCAAGCTCAAGGCCGGGCGGCTGCTGCGCGAGGTGCCTGACGCCTGCCTGCAGTACTGGGGAGGCATGGGCTTCACCTGGGACAATCCGCTCTCGCGCGCCTACCGGGACGGGCGGCTGGCGTCCATCGGCGGCGGTGCCGACGAGGTCATGCTGTCCATCATCTGCAAGCACATGGGCATCCTGCCGCGGCGCGCATGATCCATACCCTGCTCCACGAGGGCGTGCTGTTCGTCACGCTCAACCGGCCGGAGGTGCGCAATGCCCTGGGTGACGCCATGCTCGACGGTCTGGAGCAGGCCCTGGAACTTGCTGCCACGGGGCCGTCCGTGCGGGCCATGGTGCTGCGCGGAGCCGGCGGGCATTTCTGTGCCGGTGGCGACTTCGCGCAGTTCAAGGCCCTGATGGCCAGCCAGCCCGCCGACCCGGATCCGATCGCGGTGGTCAATCGCCGTTTCGGCCGCCTGCTGGAGGGGCTCGTAGCCTGCGAGGTGCCGGTGCTGGCCATGGTGCAGGGCGCTGCCGCTGGAGGCGGTTTCGGGTTGCTGGCCGCGTGTGACGTGGTGCTGGCCAGCAGAGACGCGCGTTTCTCCATGCCCGAACTGGGCTTGGGCCTGCCGCCAGCCCAGATCGCCCCCTTCGTGGCGCGGCGGCTCGGGGCCGGCGCGGCGCTGCAGCTCATGCTCTCGGCGGAGCGTCTGGACGCGGTGGAGGCGCAGACGCGAGGGCTGGTGGATGAGGTGGTGGAAGACGCGCCCGCCTTGCGCGATGCTGCCGGGCGCTGGCTGGCGCGCTGGGCCCGCGCCGAGCCCGGCGCCGTTCGCGCTACGCGGCGCATCCTGGCGGCTGCCGCTGGCGGACCGCTGGCGGACAGCCTCGACCTCGCCGCCCGTGAGTTCGCTGCCTGTCTGCGCAGTGGTACCGCAGCCGAGGGACTGGCGGCGCTGTCCGGTCGGCGTGATCCGGCCTGGACCACGTCCTTCAGCGGCTGGCCGGAGCTGCCATGAGTTTCCAGCGGCTGCTGATCGCCAACCGCGGCGAGATCGCCGTGCGCGTCGCACGCACCGCAAGGCGCATGGGACTGTCGACGGTGGCTGTCTACTCGGATGCCGACGCGCACGCGCCGCACGTCGCCGCGTGCGATCAGGCGGTCCACCTCGGGGGCAGCGCGCCGGCCGAGTCCTATCTGGCGATCGACCGGGTGATCGACGCGGCCCGGCACAGTGGTGCTGAGGCGGTGCATCCCGGCTATGGTTTCCTGTCGGAGAACGCCCGTTTTGCCCAGGCCGTGCTCGATGCGGGGCTGGTGTTCGTCGGCCCCGATCCGGCGGCCATCGCCGCGATGGGAGACAAGGCTCTGGCGCGGCGTCGCATGGCGGCGACCGGCATCCCCGTGCTGCCCGGCTACGACGACGAGGACCAGAGTGACGCGGCTCTCGTCGACGCGGCAGAGCGCATCGGATATCCCGTCATGATCAAGGCCGCCGCAGGCGGTGGCGGACGCGGCATGCGGCTGGTGCACACGCGCGAGGCCCTGCCCGCGGCGCTGATTTCGGCGCGCTCCGAGGCGGCCGGCGCATTCGGCGACGCGCGGCTGATTCTCGAGCGCGCCCTGCTCGCGCCTCGCCACATCGAGGTGCAGGTGCTCGCGGACGCGCGCGGCCACACCCTGCACCTGGGCGAGCGGGACTGCTCCATCCAGCGCCGGCACCAGAAGATCGTCGAGGAGTCTCCCGCGCCCGGCTTCGACACCACCCTGCGCGAGCGGATTGGCGCCACCGCCGTGGCCGTGGCGCGGGCGGTCGGCTACCGCGGTGCCGGGACCGTGGAATTCCTGTTCCAGGACGGCGGCTTCCACTTCATGGAGATGAACACCCGCCTGCAGGTGGAGCATCCGGTCACCGAGGCCGTGACGGGACTCGATCTGGTCGAGTGGCA
>JBEICA010000332.1:0-3662 GCA_040373665.1 Burkholderiales bacterium
CTCGCCACCGTCACCGAGACCTGGGGGTCGTCACCACGCCCGCCCGGCGCGATGCTCGCGGTCCGTGGCGATGGTCTGGTCGCGGGGTCGGTCTCCGGTGGCTGCGTCGAGGACGATCTCATCGACAAGGTGCGGCAGAAGTCTCTCGCCGCCGACCGGCCGGAGGTCACCCTGTACGGCATCAGCAAGGAAGACGCACAGCGTTACGGACTGCCCTGCGGCGGGCGCCTGCAGCTGGTGCTGGAGCCGGTGCAGAACCTGGGCAGCGTCCAGGGTGTGCTCGACAGCATCGACCGCCATGAGCTGGTGGCGCGGCACCTCGACATGGCCTCGGGGGAGGCCACACTGAGCCCGGCGACGCGGGCCGATGTCATGAGTTTCGACGGCAGCCGCCTCACCATGATCCACGGCCCGCGCTGGCGGGTCCTGATCATCGGCGCCGGCCAGTTGTCGAAGTACGTCGCCATGATGGCGCAGGCTCTGGATTACGAAGTGATCGTCTGCGACCCGCGAGAGGAGTACGCCGTGACCTGGGATGTGCCCGGGACGACGCTCACGCGCGAGATGCCCGACGACGTCGTCAACGCACTCAACCTGGACAGCCACAGCGCCGTGGTGGCCGTGACCCACGATCCCAAGCTCGATGACATGGCGCTCATCGAGGCGCTGAAGTCGCCGGCGTTTTACGTGGGCGCCCTGGGCTCGCGGCTCAACACGCAGAAGCGGCGGGAACGACTGGCGCAGTTCGACCTCTCCGGGGGAGAGCTCGACCGGCTGCACGGGCCCGTCGGCCTGCGCATCGGCAGCAAGACGCCACCGGAGATCGCCGTCGCCATCGTGGCGGAGATCACCGCGGTCCGGCACGAGGTACCGCTGGAGACCGTCGGCAACAAGAGCCTCGATCCCTCGGCGACGCAGACGGTCTGCCGTTGAGGCATGGAAACAAGGAGAAGCACATGAGGTTGAAGGGTAAGACAGCCATCGTCACCGGCGGGGGTTCCGGCTTCGGGGAGGGCACCGCCAGGCGTTTTGCCCAGGAGGGCTGCCGGGTGATGGTGGCCGACATCAACGACGAAGGCGGCCGGCGGGTTGTGTCGGAGATCACCGCTGCGGGTGGCCAGGCCGCCTACCAGCACGCGGATGTCTCCAAGGACGCGGATTGGGCCACGCTGGTGAAGGCGACGCTGGATGTCTTCGGCGGGCTCACCACGGTCATCAACAACGCCGGGACGACGCATCGCAACCAGCCGATGCTGGATGTCAGCGAGGAGTTGTTCGACCGCATCTACGCAGTGAACGTCAAGAGCCTGTTCCACAGCGCCAGGCACTGCGTGCCCGTGTTCGAGAAGGCCGGTGGCGGCGTGTTCGTCAACATTGCCTCCACGGCGGGCGTCCGGCCCCGACCCGGCCTGACCTGGTACAACGGTTCCAAGGGTGCTGCCATCATGACCAGCCGCTCCATGGCGGTGGAACTCGCCCCGAAGAAGATCCGCGTCTGCATCATCAATCCGGTCGCGGGCGATACCCCGCTGCTGAAGGATTTCATGGGTTCGGATACCCCGGAGATGCGGGCCAAGTTCATCGCCACGGTGCCGCTGGGTCGGCTGGCCCAGCCTTCCGACATCGCCAACACCGCCTTGTGGCTGGCCTCGGACGAGGCCGAGTTCATCACCGGGACCTGCATCGAGGTCGACGGCGGACGCTGTGTCTGATCGGTGTCGGTGACCTGCGGTGCGTCCGTCATCGGGCGTTGAAAGAACCGGGCGAGTGCCCGGTTTTTTTTCGGCGGGCGGCCCGGTGGGATGGCGTATCACGCGCACCCGTCGCAGTGCCGCGTGCGGGCGTGTTCCTGCCGATGTCTTCGTCTGCTTCAGCGCATCATCGCGCCGAGAACCACGCGCATCAGCTGCAGCCACGCGAGGCTCGCCAGCAGGAAGGCGGCGCCGCTCGCAACGATGGCGACCACGATGGCAGCCGGCGCCGCAGACGGGGTGGCCGAGCCGATGAAGGACCGCCGGTAGGCGGCGGCGACCGGCGCCAGCAGGGCGGCGTGGGTGGCGTGCAGCACCGGGAACAGCAGGGCGGCATCGCGCCATTCGCCCGCTGCCAGCAGCCGCAGCAATGCAAGGCCCGGCTCGGCGAATGCGATGCATCCGATCACCATGAACAGGGTCAGCGGATGCCAGGCGCGCCAGCGCAGGAGCCAGGCCCAGACGCCTGTGAGCGCGGCACAGCCCCCGAGCCAGACGAGGTTGGTCACGAAGACGTTTGCCGTGCCTTCCCCCCGCAGCAGGGTGGCCAGCGGCATGGCCACGAAACTGCTCCAGATCACGCCCACGACGACGAAGTGCGCCGGCCGGGCCACGATGGCGCCGCGTGGCCGGATCAGCCGCGGAAAGGCGAACAGCACGGCGGACAGGGCGAACAGCCCCACGTGCCAGAAATAGATGCGGTGGCTGGCGAGCAGGTTGGCGTAGGCGTTGACCACCGCGGCGGCGTAGAGCGCCACCAGGGCCCAGGCGGGACGTGACAGGCCGCGCCCGCGCGGCGGGGCCGCCATGTCAGAGCACCCCCCCGTCACGCAGGGCCTGCACGGCCCCCGCATCCAGACCGAGCACCTCGCGCAGCACCTCGTCGGTGTGCTGGCCCAGCGTGGGCGGGGCGCTGCGGTACTGCACCGGCGTTTCCGACAGGCGCATCGGGCTGCCGATCAGGGGTACCGTGCCGGCGGTGGGGTGGGGGAGCTCGACCTGCATGCCGCGATGCCGCACCTGCGGATCGGCGAAGACCTGGGCGAGATCATTGATCGCGCCACAGGGCACGCCGACCGCCTCCAGCGCGTCGGACCACCACTGCTTGGGGCGTTGGGCGATGATGTCGGCCAGGATGGGCACCAGCACCTCGCGGTGGCGTACCCGGTCCGGGTTGCGGGCGAAACGTTCATCGCGCGCCAGTTCCGGATGGCCGGCCACCTCGCAGAAGCGGGCGAACTGCCCGTCGTTGCCAGTGGCCAGGATGATCTCCCCATCGGAGGCTGCGAACACCTGATAGGGCACGATGTTCGGATGGGCGTTGCCGGAGCGGCCGGGAGGCTTGCCGGTCGAAAGGTAGTTCATGCCCATGTTGGCCATCATCGCCACCTGGGTGTCGAGCAACGCCATGTCGATGTGCTGGCCGCGTCCGCTGCGTTCGCGCCAGGCCAGCGCCCCGAGCACTGCGACGGTGGCGTACATGCCCGTGAACAGGTCGGCCACGGCGACGCCGACCTTCTGCGGTCCGCCGCCCGGCCGGTCGTCGCGCTCGCCGGTGACGCTCATCAACCCGCCCATGCCCTGGAGAATGAAGTCGTAGCCGGCGCGGGGCGAGTAGGGTCCGGTCTGACCGAAGCCGGTGATGGAGCAGTAGATCAGCCGCGGGTTCAGGGCGGAGAGAGTGGCGTAATCGAGCCCGTACTGGGCAAGACCGCCGAGCTTGTAGTTCTCGAGCAGGATGTCGCTGCGGCAGGCGAGGTCGCGCACCAGATCCTGGCCCTCCGGCCGCGACAGGTCGACGGTGATCGATTTCTTGCCGCGGTTGGCGGCCATGAAGTAGGCCGCCTCGCGGGTGTCGGCGCCGGACTCGTCCTTCATCCAGGGCGGGCCCCAGGTGCGGGTGTCGTCGCC
>JBEICA010000410.1:0-2291 GCA_040373665.1 Burkholderiales bacterium
CCCCTGTGCGACGCCGGCCTCGTCCTGCGGACCGACGATATCCTGCGGCTCGGCGTGCCCGGCCGCGAACGTCTGCGAACGCTGCTCGCGCGAGAACGCGACGCCGCAGACCCCGGGGCCGTTCGAGAAGTCTACGAGGCATTCCGCATCCTTGACGGCGAAGTGAAGTCCGCGATGACCGCCTGGCAGGTCAGACCTGACGGTCGCCCCAACGACCATGCCGAGCAGGCGTACGACGATGGGGTACGCCGCCGCCTGCTCGATCTGCACGGCCGGCTGGGTGCCCTCGCGCCCCGGCTCGTGACTCTCGCGCCGCGACTGGCGGAGGTGAAGGAGAGGCTTGACCGCGCTGCAGCCCGCATCGAAGCCGGCGACGCCGGCGCGGTCGCGCGCGTGCTGGCGGACAGCTACCACACGGTGTGGTTCGAACTGCACGAGGACCTGCTGTCCATCGCCGGACTGTCGCGTCGGGATCTGGCCGGGCCAGGCGCATGAACCGCAGGCTGTCCGGACGTCACGGAACCCCGTGATCCCGGTCGAGGCTTTGCTGCAGGCACTGGTGATGATGGCCATGACCGTCGTCGGTTTCGAACTGACCTTCGCCGACCTCCAGCGCGTGCTGCACTATCCCGCGCACGTGCTCGTGTCCGTGGTGGGGCAGGTGGTCGTGCTGCCGGCCCTTGCTGTCGCGCTCATCGCCCTGCTCGAACCGGGCCCGCTCGTTGCGGGCGGGCTCGTGCTCGTCTCGGTTGCCCCGCAGGCCACCGCTGCGAACCTTGCGTGCCTGCTCGGCCGCACCGACGTTGCGCTGTCGGTGACGGTCACGGCGGTGTCGAGTCTCGCGGCGCTCGTCACGACCCCCTTTGCTGGCCGTCTGGTGTTCGACGTCTTGCTGAAGGACCCGATCGGCTTCGACCTGCCGCCAAGCCCCGTCATGCGACAGATCTTCCTGGGCATGCTGTTGCCGATCGCACTGGGCATGGCTGCGCGACCTTTTCTCCTCCGCTTCGTCGAGGGCCGACGCGGCCTGCTGCAGGCGGTCACGCTGGCGGTGCTGATTTTGATGCTGGCCCTCATGGTGTTCGACCAGGGCGCGGCGATGGCACGGGAGATACGGGATATCGCGCTCGCCGCCGCGGCCTTCACCGCTGGGGCGGCGGCGACTGGACTCGTGATTTCACGCGCACTGCGCTGGCCGCGCAACGAGGTCGTCTCCACGGCCCTGGGGTTCTCGCTGCGCAGTCTCAGTGTGGCCACGCTGATCGCCATCGACGTCCTCGGCAGTACGGGCTTCCTCGCGTTCGCCGCCCCCTTTTTCATCGTGCAGGCTCTGATGATGGTGCCCGCCATTTTTGTCGCGAGGCGCCTCTCCGACCGCGGGTGAGGCCTGGGTGGGATCGGGACGGGGTGCGGAGGCTGTATCGTGCTTGCGGGGACCGCCCGCAGAAGGCCGCGTCGCGATGCGGTTGCCCGAGAGGCGGGGCTTCTCCGGGTGTGCGTACGCATACACCGCGTGGATCCGCGCGGCGGCCACCGGACGGCACACCGCGCCGGCGGCTGCTGCGCCGGTCGATCTGCCCGAGCTCAGCCGGTCACATCTTCAACACACTCGCTGATCCGTCGCCGTATCGGAGGTCTTGGCACACCTTTCCAAGGACCAGTCCGGAATGCCCGACCATCACGCGCGTATCGGCCCCGGGATGGAACTCGGCCTCGGCGGCCCGGGCTGCCAGGAACAACAGGGGAGACAGCAGTCGGGCGCCAGAGAGTCGCCAGCCGGGGGGCGCGCAATCCGGCCACGGTCGGGGCGCCCGCCCGCGCGGGGCAGAGCGGCCCGAAAACCGGCCCGAAAATGCCCCTCTAACGCCGAAAAATGCTCTTTTTTTGCCTGTTTCCTTCATGAAAACAATGAGTGTGCGAGGTCCGACCCCGTTTGGGGGTCAGACGACGGCGAGGGCCTCGACTTCGATGCGGGCGCCGGCTTCGACCAGGGCGGCGACGCCGACCAGGGTGCTGGCGGGCAGGTGGCCCTGGAGGTGGCGATTGCGGATGTTGGCGATGACGATGCGGTCGGCGGGCTGGAGGTCGACGACGTAGGTGGTGAGCTTGACCACGTCGCGGAAGCCGGCGCCGGCCGCGGCCAGGGCGATGCCGAGGTTGGAGAAGACCTTGTCGGTCTGGGCTTCCAGGTCGCCGGGGGCGACCAGTTCGAGCTTCTCGTTCCAGGCGAGCTGGCCGCTGACGTGCACCAGACGGCCGCCATGGGACACGGCCACCTGGGAGAAGGTGCC
>JBEICA010000091.1:0-11651 GCA_040373665.1 Burkholderiales bacterium
GGGACGGGGGCAGGGGGCGCTGGGACAGGCAGGGACGGTGCCGCAGCCGGATCCGCCGGGGCGGGTGCAGGGGGCGCTGGAAGCGGCAGGGACGGTGCCGCAGGCAGTTCCGCCGGGGTGGGGGCAGGTGGCGCTGGAACAGGCAAGGACGGGGCCGCCGGCAGCTCCGTCGGGGTAGGGGCAGGTGGCCCTGGAACCGGCAAGGACGGTACTGCAGGCGGTCCCGCTGGAGCAGGTGGCGGGGATGGCTCCGGTTCGACGGCTGCGGCAGGAGGCGGCGCGGGTACCGGTGCCGCCGGATCCCAGGCCGGCACGGCTGGTGCCCAGGCGGGAACCATGGACGGGACTGGCAGCGCCCGGGCGGGTTCCACCGGCGCTCAGGGTGGCGCCGGAGGCGGTACCCAGGCGGGTGCCGGCGGAGCGGGTGGCGGTGCCCGCTCGGCCGAGGAGCAGGCCAGACAGGCGAAGTCGGCGGCGGCCGCAGCGGCTGCAGCCGCGCGGCAGGCCGAGGCCGAGCGGATGATCGAGCGCGACCGTGCCGCGGAGGCACGACGCGCCGAGGAGGAGCAGCGCGCGGCCGAGAAAGCGCGGCTGGCCGAACAGCAGCGTATCGCCGAGGAAGAACGTCTGGCCCGAGAGGCGGCCGAGCGTGCCGAGGCGGAGCGGCGCGGGCGCATCGAAACGGCGGCCAACCGCGTGCTCATCGATGAGAACGAGCGGCTGCAACAGCTCGACGGCATGTTGCCGATGTCGCTCAGCCTCGACGAGCGCGGGATGTTCGACTTCGACCGCTACGAGTTGCGTCCGGAGGTCAAGGCCATCCTGGATGTTCTGGCGTCCAAGCTCAACGAGTCCACCTACGACCGTCTGCACGTTATGGGCTTTGCCGATCGCCTGGGCGAGGAGGACTACAACCAGCGCCTGTCCGAGAAGCGCGCCTGGGCCGTGGCGGGCTACCTCATGAACAAGGGTGTGCCTCCCTACAAGTTGCGGGTGCAGGGGCGGGGCGAGCGCGATTCCCAGCCGACCCACGATCAGTGCGAAGGCCTCGACCGCCCGGCCATGATCGAATGCCTGCAGAAGGACCGCAGGGTGGAGATCGCCGCCACCGTGAAGGACTACCAGCTCAAGGTGCAGTGACACCGGGCTTCCCCGGGGCTTCATGCTCCGGGGAAGTGCTAACCTCGGGGTCTTCATCCACCAGACCCAGGGGACAGGCGATGATCGTCGACCACCGCACCTATGCCGTGAAGCCCGGCAGGCTCAACGACTACCTCAAGCTCTACGCCGCCGAGGGCTACCCCCTGCAGTTGAAATACCTCGGCCGGAACATCGGCTGGTATGTCTCCAACGACATCGGGCCGCTGTCCCAGGTGGTGCACATGTGGGCCTACGACAGCCTGGCGGATCGCGAGGCGAGACGCGCCGAACTGATGAAGGACCCGGGCTGGCTCGCCTTCCTGGACAAGGCCATGCCCCTGCTGGACAGCATGGAAAACAAGGTCCTGCGGCCGGCGCCCTTCTTCCAGCCGCCCGCGGCCCAGGGCTGAGGAAGACCTCGTGGACGGGCCGGTGTTTCCCGATGCCGCGGCGATTGCCGCCGCGATCCCCGACGGCGCCCGTGTCGCCATCTCGCAGGACAGCACCGGCGTGTCGATGGCGGTGACGCGCGAGCTGGTGCGCCGCGGTGCCCGCGGTCTTCACCTCGTGTGCGTACCGATCAGCGGCCTCCAGGCCGATGTCCTCATCGGTGCAGGCTGTGTGGCGACCGTGGAGACCTCCGCGGTGACCCTGGGCGAATTCGGCACCGGTCCGCGCTTCGCCGCGGCACTGCGCGCCGGGGCCATCCGCGTGCTCGATGCCACCTGCCCGGCGATCCACGCGGCCCTGCAGGCCGGCCAGAAAGGGCTGCCCTTCATTCCGCTCCGGGGACTGATCGGGTCCGATCTGCTGGCGAGTCGCTCCGACTGGAAGGTGATCGACAACCCATTCTGCGCCGGGGACCCCGTGGTCCTGTTGCCCGCCATCCGCCCGGATGTGGCCGTGTTCCACGCGCCGGCGGCGGATCGGCATGGCAACGTGTTCATTGGCCGCTCGCGCGACCTTCTCACCATGGCGCAGGCGGCGCGCGCCTGCTACGCCACGGTCGAGCGGATCGTCGAGGACGACCTGCTGGCGGATCCGGACCGCTCGCCCGGGGTGATCCCGTCGCTGTATGTGACGGGCGTGGCCCGGGTGGCGCAGGGGGCGGCACCCTTGCGCTTTCATGACGAATACTTCGCCGATGAGCCCGCCCTGGGCGACTACGCCCGCATGGCACGGACCGACGAGGGCTTCCGCGCGTGGCTGGACCGCTGGCTGGGTCCGGCGGTACTCGGGACCGCGGCGTGAGCGCGCCCGAGGCGGTGACGCCCACGGAGCATCTCGTGGCGGTGATCGCCGGCCTGCTCGAGGGCTGCAGGCATATCGTCGTGGGCGCGTCCTCACCGATTCCCGGGTCTGCGGCGCTGCTGGCGCGGGCGCGCAGCAGCGGCAGGCTGCGTGTCAACGTGCTCGGCTCGCAGCGTCACAACAGCTTCACCAATGGCGGCGTCGAGACCTTCGACATGGCAGCCCAGGGCCGCGTGGACGCGTTCTTCCTCGGTGGTGGACAGATCGACGGCGAGGCCAACATCAATCTGGTCGGGACCGGACACTATCCCGACGGAGGCGTTCGCTGGCCCGGATGCTTCGGCTCCAGCTACCTGTATTTCCTCGTGCCGCGGGTGATCCTGTTCCGGGAGGAACACACTCGCCGGGTATTCGTGCCGAAGGTCGATTTCATCAGCGCCCCGGGCTGGAGCCCGCCGGGCGTGTATCGCCCGGGTGGGCCATGGAAGATGGTCACCGGCCTGGGCCTGTTCAGCTTCGACCGCGAACGCCGCCGGTTCCGGCTCGACAGCGTCCACCCGGGCCACACGGTCGAGGAGATCCTCGACAACACCGGCTTCGACTTCGACCTCCCGGGGCAGGTGCCCGAGACGCCGGGACCGGACGCGGCAACGCTGCGCCTGATCCGAGGTCGCATCCGCGAGGAAATCGGCGAGACCTATCCGCGTTTCGCGGCCACGCTCGCCTCGCAGCCTGTCACCGTCGCCTGATCGACAACGGCCCTCTGGCCCCTCAGCGCCGGCGCGCCGCCAGCCAGCGGTCGAGCTGTCCGGCGAAGCGCTGCCGGTCGGCCTGTCCGAACGCCGGCGGGCCGCCGGTCTGCATGCCGGCGGAACGCAGCGTGTCCATGAAGTTGCGCAGGTCCAGCAACTCGCGCACGTTGCCGCGGTGGTAGAGCTCCCCGCGAGGATTGAGCGCTTCGGCCCCCTTGTCCACCACCGCCGCCGCCAGCGGAAGATCGGCGGTCACGGCCAGCTCACCGGCACCGATGGCGGCGACGATGTGATTGTCCGCGACGTCGAAGCCGCGTGGCACCTGGATGGCCCGGATCCACGGTGACGGCGGGACCGACAGCGCCTGATTCGCCACGAGCGTGAGCCGGGTGCAGGTGCGCATGGCGGCGCGATAGAGGATCTCCTTGACCACCACCGGGCAGGCGTCGGCATCGACCCAGATGCCCGCGCCCGGTGGCACCGAGGCGGGTGGGGCCCCGTCCGACGACGTCACAGCCCGCCGGCGGTGAGGCGGATCGTGGCGTCCTGGAAGCTGACCCACTGACCCGGCCTGAGTTTGGCGCGCTTGCGGGATTCGGGCGCGCCGTCGACGCTCACCAGGCCGGCCTCGACCGCGCCGTGGGCGGCCCCGCCGGAGGGCACCAGACCGGTGGCCTTGAGAAGCTGGTCGAGCTGGATGTACTCGCCGCGTACTGCGAAATCGATCTCCATGACCTGCACTCTACGCAATGTCGGGCGGCTGCGCACGGGGACGCACCGGTCGGTGTCCGGTGGGGCTCCCCGCAGGCCGCAAGCGCCCGCCCGGCAGGCTGCCAGGCCCGACGATGACGAAAGGTAGGGCGTGGCGCGGGTTGCCCAGGCGAAGCAGCGCGCGGTCGCGGGTGACCAGGGCGTCTGCCCCGCAGGCCAGGGACAACTCCAGGAAGCCCTGGTCGTCCGGATCTGTGCAGCGCGGCAGGCGTGGGCGCGCGGATGCCGGTGCAGGATCCGACCATGGGCGGGCGAGGGCCAGGAAGCGCGCCCAGGCGTGCTCGCGGGCCGCGGCATCCAGCGTGAATCTGCCGAGGGGATAGGCGAGCACGCGCCGGAGTTCCCCGGCACAGGCCTGGTCTGTGAACGCCACGGCCCGCCCGCCAGCGATTGCGGCGCAAAGCTCGGCAACGCGTCGGTCATTGAACACCAGCACATCGAGCCAGACGTTGGTGTCCAGCACCAGTCGCACGCAAGGATCCGCTGCGGCGACCGCCGCCGGGTCCGCAGACATCAGACGGCCGGCTCCACCTCCCCCAGGCAGTCATAGAAGGTGGCGCCACCGCCGAGGTCGGTCAACGCCTGGGAGGTGAGGGCGTTGGCGTTGTTGCCGTCCGGCGACAGCTTGCGCCACCAGATCGACTGCGCGACGAGGACACCGGGCCGCACGTCTTCCGTCACGCGGGCGCGCAGCCGCAGGGAGCCACGGTCGTTGTGCAGGCGCACCCACGCGCCGTCCGCGATGCCGCGCGGCCCCGCATCGTCCGGGTGGATCTCGACCCGCGGTTCGGCGTCGGGCTCGCGCGCGACCGGCAGGTTGCCGAAGGTGGAATTCAGGAAGTTGCGAGCCGGTGGCGACAGGAAGGCGAGGGGATAGCGCTGCGCGCGTGCCGGGTCGCTCTCGGCGCTCTCGCGCGGCGGGATGTAGCCGGGCAGGGGATCGAAACCGGCTTGCGCCGCACGTTCGCTGTAGAACTCGCAGCGCCCCGACGGCGTGGGAAAACCACCCCGGGCGAACGGGGCCCAGCCCTGCGGCACATTGAGGCGTTGCCAGCCACGGGCGGACAGCGTGTCCCAATCCATCCCCTGCATGCGCGGATGGTCGCTGCGCAAGGCCTGTCGGGCGAGGGTCTCGTCGTCGTCCGAGAAGCAGGGCTCGGTGAAGCCCATGCGCCGCGCCAGCAGGCGGAACACCTCGGCGTTGGGCTTCGCCTCGCCCACTGGCGGGATGGCGGGCTGGTTGGCCAGAACATAGAGGTGGCCGTAGCTCTTGTGCACGTCGACCTGCTCCAGCTGGGTGGTGGCGGGAAGCACCACATCGGCGTAGTCGCAGGTGTCGGTGAGGAAGGCGTCGTGGACCACGGTGAACAGGTCCTCCCGCAGGAAGCCGGCAGCGACGCGGTTGGCATCCGGCGCCACCGCCACCGGGTTGGAGTTGTAGACGTAGACCGCACGGATCGGCGGATCGGCCTGCAGCAGGGCGTCGCCGATCGCGGACATGTTGATGCTCCGGGGCGCACCGCGGAGGAGATCCGGGCGTTCGAGCGCCGCGTGGTCGAAGCCGTAGAACCCGGAAGTGCTGAGCAGCAGGCCACCGGCGGGATCCCGCCAGGCCCCGGTCAGTGCCGGCAGGCACGCCAGCGTGCGTACCGCCATGCCACCGCCGTAATGGCGCTGCAGGCCGTAATTGATGCGGATGGCGGCAGGACGTGTGGTGGCGTAATCGCGCGCGAGTTCGCGGATGACGCCGGCGTCCACGCCGCACAGGGCTGCCGCCCGCTCCGGCGACCAGTCGACCACCCGGCCGGCCAGCGCCTCGAAGCCCAGCGTGTGGGCAGCGACGTAATCGGCATCATGCAGCCCCTCGCCGATGATGACGTGCATCATCGCCAGGGCAAGCGCGGCGTCGGTGCCGGGCCGGGGCGCGATCCACTGGTGGCAGCGGCGGGCGGTCTGGTTGCGCCACGGGTCGATGCACACCAGACGCGCACCACGTCGTTTCGCCTCCTGGCAGCGGCTCCAGAAGTGGAGGTTCGACACGACGGGGTTGGAGCCCCAGATCAGGATGAGCCGGGCGTCGACCACGTTCTCCGGGTCCATGCCCACCGACCCGCCCAGGGTCAGGGCGATGCCGGCGCTGCCCGCCGAGGCGCAGATGGTACGTTCGAGGAGCGAGGCGCCGAGGCGGTGGAAGAAGCGCCGGTCCATGGAGGCGTAGCTCACCAGCCCCATCGTGCCGGCGTAGCTGTAGGGGAGGATGCCCTGCGGATCCTCTGCGGCGATGTCGCGGAAGCGGTCGGCGACGAGATCGAGCGCCTCGTCCCAGGAGATGCGCTCCCATCGGCCACGTCCCGGGCCCTTGGGTCCGACGCGCCGGAGGGGATGCAGCACCCGGTCGGGGGCGTAGGTGCGATCCAGGTAGCGGGCGACCTTGGTGCACAGGGCGCCGCCGGTGAAGGGCATGTCGGCACCACGCACCGCCACTGCGCGGTCACCCTCCACGGTGATCTCCATGGCACAGGTGTCGGGGCAGTCGTGCGGGCAGGCTGCCTTCACGGTGCGGCGGGCGATCGGGCGCAGGTCGTCGGTTCCCAAGGGCAGTCTCCGGTGGTGACGCCCACACTTTACGCCAGCCCGACCGCCAATGCGCCGGGCGATCGGGCGCGGCGACGGGGAGCCTGCCGGGCGGGCACGGCCCGATGCCGCTATGCTTCGCGCCACGACATGGGGAGGGGCGGGCTTGGGGGCACATGCGGTGGCGGCGGACGCGCCCATCGGAGTGTTCGATTCCGGCGTGGGCGGGCTCAGCGTCTGGCGCGAGATCGTGCGCCAGATGCCGCACGAGTCCACCCTGTACCTCGCCGATCAGGCCCACGTGCCCTACGGGCCGAGGCCGGCGGATCAGATTCGCGGCTTCTGCGACGGCATTGCGGAACACCTGCTGGCGGCGGGCTGCAAGGCGATCGTGGTGGCCTGCAACACGGCCTCGGCGGTGGCCCTCAAGCCGCTGCGAGAGCGTTTTCCGGACGTCCCCATCGTCGGTCTCGAGCCCGCGGTCAAGCCGGCGGCGGCCCTCACCCGCAGCGGCGTGATCGGGGTGATGGCGACGCCGGCCACCTTCCAGGGCAGGCTCTACCAGGCCACCGTCGGGCGGCACGCGGCTGGCATCCGGGTGGTCGACCGCGTGTGCGCCGGCCTTGCCGACATGGTCGAGTCCGGAACCCTGGGCGGCGCCCAGGCGCAGCAGAGACTGGCCGGTTACGTTCAGCCGATGCTCGACGCCGGCGCCGATGTGATCGTGCTGGGCTGCACCCACTACCCGTTCGTCATCGAGCCCATCCGCCGCATCGCCGGCACCGGGGTCACGGTCATCGATCCGTCCCCGGCCGTGGCCCGCCACCTGGGCAACGTGTTGGTGCACCACGGCCTGCATCGCCGCGAGGGTGTCGCACGACACCGCTTCCAGACAACCGGTGCGGTGGCGGATTTCGACGCGCTGGCGCGCCGCCTCATCGGTATCGAGACTGCCAGCAGTGCGCTGGTGTGGTCGGGCGGGCGACTGGCGGCGCGGGCGGACTGAGCAAGTCCGCCGCAGTCGCCGGAGCCCGGCGGGACACCTGCGACGCGGGCCGCCGATGCCGACGGCATCCGGTGCGCCTGCCGGGGTGTAACATTTGTGGCGAAGGAACTGCCCAGGGCATGCCGCCGCGGCGGGTGGGGCATCCGTCGATTCGGCAGGGCGCCGTTGTCACCGGAATGCCTGCGGATCTGCGACACGCGGACCGACCACGGTCCCGCACACACGAGGAGCCAGGACCGACATGAAGACGCGTATCGCGGCAGTGGCCGTCACCCTGTGCATGCTGTTCGTCGGCGCTCCCGCCGGCGCAGTGAGCTTCGACAGCATGGTGGTCATAGGGGACAGCCTGTCCGACCCCGGCAACGTGTGGTTCCGCACCGGGACGGGGTTTCCGCCCACGCCGCCATACAACCGGCGCGCGACCAACGGCACCACGGCGATCGAGCAGCTGGCCGGGCAATGGGGCATCCCGTTGAGCGCCTCCACGGCCGGGGGCACGAACCATGGCCAGATCGGCGCGCTGACCGGACAGATGAGCGTGACCCACGCCGTGTCGGGCCTCACCGTCACGACCGAAAATTTCGCCGATCCGGAATACGGTCTGAGCATGCTGCGCGCGGGCACGGGGATGCAGAGCCAGTTGGCCGCCTACCTGGGCGCCATCCCGGTCTTCGATCCTGCGACGACGCTGTTCACCGTCTGGGGCGGGCCGAACGACATCTTCCTCGCGCTGGCCTCGACCAACCCCGGCTCGGTGGCGCTCGTCGCCCAGGCGGCGGTCGGCAACATCGCGGGTATCGTCGGCGGACTGGCGGGCGCGGGGGCGCAGCACATTCTGGTGCCGAACATGGCCAACCTCGGGGCCACGCCGTTCGGCCGGGCACTCGATCCCGTCGGGCTCACGGCGCTGTCGGCTGGCTTCAATGCCGGGCTCGCCGGCGCGCTCGACCTCGTGCGGGCGTCGGCGCCCGGGGTCAGCATCTACGAGGCGGACGTGTTTGGCGCCATGGCGGCCCTGGTGGCGGCCCCGCCGCCCGGCCTGAACGTGAGCGATCCCTGCCTGGTGACCTCTGGCGGCGCCCTCCTGTCGCTGTGTTCCGATCCGGACGCCCACCTGTTCTGGGACACCGTGCACCCGACCGACCGGGGACACGCCTTCGTGGCGGGCGTGTTCGCGCAGGCGGTGCCTGAACCCGCCTCTTGCGGGCTGTCCGCGGTCGGTCTGCTGCTGGTCGCGCTGGCGGTGAGGCGACGCATCCGCGGCTGACCGGCCGGCAGGCGGCACCGGTTCTGGGGCTGGCGTCCAGCGCCGACGGGTTCCCGGTGTCGCGGTTTTCAGCGCCGGCCGGGCGATCGGCCCGGGCGACTGGAGGCCGCCCCTGCAGGCGCGACGTTCAGGCGTGCGCCGTATACTGCGCAGCGACTTTCAATCCATGGGATCTCTCCGATGCGTGTGGCTCGTGCCGCGCTGCTGGTGGTGGCGCTTTTGGTTCATGCAGTGGCCTGGGGCCAGGAATTCACCCTGAAGGTGCAGCATTTCCTCTCCGCGAAGAGCGTGGCGCACACCCGGGTGATCCAGCCCTGGTGCGACCGGCTTGTAAAGGACTCGGGTGGACGCCTCAAGTGCCGCATCGGCGCCGACATGCAGTTCGGTGGTGAACCGGCGGAGCTGGTGGATCAGGCCCGCACCGGCATGCTCGATGTCGCCTACGCCGCGATCGGCCTCGCGCCGGGTCGCTTTCCGCGGACCGAGGTGTTCGAACTGCCCTTCATGGCGGATGAGCCCGAGCACACCGCGCGGGCGCTGTGGTCCTTTTCCCAGGGGCCGGCCGCTGCCGAGTACCGCGACGTACGGCTGCTTGCCATCCATCCGCAGGGCAGGGCGGTGTTGCACAACTCCCGTCGGCCGGTGACCGCGGTCGCCGACCTGAAGGACCTCCGCCTGCGGGTACCCTCCCGCGTCACGCGCGACGCGCTCAACGCCATGCGCGCCCAGGCGGTCGGGATGCCCCTGCGGCAGGTGCCCGCAGCGTTGTCCATGGGCATGCTCGATGGCGTGCTCGCCACATACGACGGGATGGTCGACGCCGGGGTCCCGGGGAATGCGAAGTTCCACAGCGAAACCGCCGCAGGAACCGCAGCGCTGAGCGTCGCGGTGAATGTGCTGGTCATGAGCCCGGCGACCTGGGACCGCCTGCCGGCCGATCTGAAACGGGTGGTGGAAGCGGCCAGCGGTGCCGGCTTGTCGGTGGCGGCAGCCCGGGCATACGCCGAGGCTGACGCAGCCGGACGCAAAGTCGTTGCCCGGGACAGCTTCAACATCATTCCGGCCCCGGCGGTGGAGGAGATGCGCAAGGCCGTCCAGCCAGTGGCCGATGCCTGGGCGAAACAGGTGGGCAAGGCTGGCGTGGACGCGAAGGCGGTGATGGCGGCGGCGCGCAAGGCGCTCGCGGCCGCGCCGCGCTGAAGTCGTCAGGCCGGCGGGCGGGCGATGGCCAGCACCGGCCCCGCGCCGTAGAATCACGGCTTGCGGTGCGCGCATGTTGCCTGCGCGGCCGCCCCTGCCTGGGATTCCCATGACCGAGAACACCCCCGAACTGCTGGCGCAGCGCGTCGCGCAGCGCCGTACCTTCGCCATCATCTCCCACCCGGATGCGGGCAAGACCACCCTGACCGAGAAGCTGCTGCTCTTCGCCGGTGCCATCCAGATCGCGGGCAGCGTGAAGGCGCGCAAGGCGAGCAGGCATGCGACGTCGGACTGGATGGAGATCGAGAAGCAGCGCGGCATCTCGGTGGCCAGTTCGGTGATGCAGATGGACTATCGGGACCACGTGGTCAACCTGCTCGACACCCCTGGCCACCAGGACTTCTCCGAGGACACTTACCGCGTGCTCACGGCCGTGGACGCGGCCCTGATGGTCATCGACGCCGCCAACGGCGTGGAGGCGCAGACCCTGCGGCTTCTGGAGGTGTGCCGCGCCCGCGGCACCCCGATCATCACCTTCATCAACAAGATGGACCGCGAGGTGCGGGCGCCGCTGGACCTGATCGACGAAATCGAGCGCACCCTGGGCATGGCCGCCGTGCCCTTTTCCTGGCCGATCGGAATGGGCAAGCGCTTCCACGGCGTCTACGACCTGCAGCAGGACCGCATCCGGGTGTTCCGCGCCGGGGAGGACCGGGTGGCCGACGATCTGGAGGTGATCCACGGTCTGGACAATCCGGCGCTGGACGAGCGCTTCTCGCCGGAGATCGCCCAGGCGCGTGACGACATCTCACTGGTGCGCGAGGCCACGCCGGCCTTCAGCCTGGAGCAGTTCCTCGCGGGTCGGCAGACGCCGGTGTTCTTCGGCTCGGCCATCAACAACTTCGGCGTGCGCGAGGTGCTCGACGCGATCGTCGACATCGCGCCGCCTCCCCAGCCACGACAGGCGGTGCAGGGTCCGGTGCAGCCCGACAACCCCAGGTTCACCGGCGTGGTCTTCAAGATCCAGGCGAACATGGACCCGGCCCACCGCGACCGTGTGGTGTTCGTGCGCGTGTGCTCCGGGCATTTCGAACGCGGCATGCGGCTGCGCCTGCAGCGCACCGGCAAGGAGTTCCGCCCCAGCACCGTGGTGTCCTTCCTGTCGCAGCGGCGTGAACTGCTGGACGAGGCCTACGCGGGGGACATCATCGGCATCCCGACCCATGGCGGGCTGCAGCTCGGCGACACCCTGACCGAGACGCTCGAGCCGTTGCAGTTCACCGGGCTGCCGTTCTTCGCGCCCGAGATCTTCCGCGGCATCGAGGTCGTCAACCCGCTCAAGACCAAGCAGCTGCGCACCGGGCTGATGCAGCTGGGCGAGGAGGGTGCCATCCAGGTGTTCCGTCCGCTGCGCAGCACCATCATGCTGCTCGGCGCGGTGGGTGTGCTGCAGTTCGACGTCGCGGCCCACCGGCTCAAGCACGAATACGGCGTCGAGGCCCGCATCCTGCCGTCCAACTACACCTGCGCGCGCTGGGTGTCGGCCGAGGATCCGGCAGAGCTCGACCGCTTCGTCGACGCCAACGCGGGCCGGGTCGCCCAGGACGCAGCCAACGCCTACGCCGTGCTCACGGCCAACCAGTACGAGATGCGGGTGGTGCAGGAGATGTGGCCGAAGATCCGCTTCCAC
>JBEICA010000392.1:0-2553 GCA_040373665.1 Burkholderiales bacterium
CCCCAAGGCCGTCCGGTAGGTCCGGAACGTGTCCTTGAACCAGTACCGGTGGCTGGTCAGCCCGGCAGCGGCGGGCGTGTAGTCCCCGACGCCGGCTGTCGTCTGGAAGCTGAAATCCCCGCGCATGAAGAACCAGGTGTCATGCAGCCCCTGGATCTCGAGCCAGGCGGAATTGACGTAGTCCACCAGGCGCTTGGCCTCGCCCGACTGGCCGACCGTCGTTGCCGGGCCGGACCCCGATACGCCGCACTCCTGGCGCAGGGACTGGGCGAGTTGCAGGAAGTTCATCTCAGACCGGGCTGGACAGCATCTGCTTGAGCCACGCACCGCCCTTGCGGGGGTTCGGGTCGTTGGTGACGCTGAACGGGTAGGTCAGGCTGAGGACGTTCTCCTCGACAAAGCCCATCGACCCATCCGGGTTCACGATCTTGCGCTGCCGCACCCGCGACTGCTTGGCCTGCGCCAGTACAGCAACGTGATACCGGCGCATCTTCACCGTGTCGCCGCGGACCGCGAGCTTGTAGTCCCCGTTGACGTTGAGCTCGATGTAGGCGGCATCGTTCTCGTTGGTGGACTCGTTCAGAAAGACCTCCAGCTCGTCGCGCATGAAGACCTCGAAATCCACATCCTCGGTCCGGATCACTCGATCCAGATCGATCTCCGGGTTCGCGCCGAACAGGGTGCGGCCGGCAGCGGTGTCTTCGATCGAGGCGCTCTGGACCGCGCCCTCGATGTCCACATTTCCGGAATCGATGGTGGGCTTGCGCTCGTAGGAGTTGATGCGATTGCTCGGGGGCATTGAGGTCTCTCCGATGGATGCAGACACGAGGAAGCCGCCCGAAGGCGGCCTCCTCTGGCCGTTAGGCCGTCAGCGGCTCGCCCGGGATGGACGAGAGGTTCAGGTAGGTCGTGGTCACGCCGGCCGCGTTCAGCGCGGTCGTGCCCGGGATGAAGGTCGTGCTCGCGGTCAGCGCGATCCGCATCACGCCAAAGCAGGTCAGGCCGCGCTTGGCGCCGGGGAAGTGCAGCGCCGCAGTGCCCGCCGACAGTTCAGCCGTGTTGACGATCGGACCGGGTTCGAGCGACACAGCGCCTGCGGTGTCCATGTACAGGCCGTACAGACGGGTCGAGCCACCGGTCGCGCCGGTGAACGATCCGTTGGAAGAGGCGCCGTACACGCTCGGGCCGGTGTAGGAGATGGCGATGTTGTTGGTGATCGCCGTGGAGTAGAAGACCCCGTTCACCGTGAAAGTGACGGCGGCGGCGACCTGGATCGTGCCGGCGGTCGTGCCGTTGGCCAGCGCGCCAGAGGTGTAGGCGAAATTTCCGCCCTGGGAGAGTGCGAGATTGTCCATTGTGAGACCCTTGAAAAATGGTTACAGCGGGTTGAACTGAGCGGCCGCCAGGCCACCCAGCGCCGCGTAGTTCGTGTCGGTCACGCCACCGTCGAGGTCGAGCTTGGCCAGCACCACGGCATACTTGGTGCGAAGGTCGTTGAGCTCGGCTCGCAGCAGATCGAGCTCCAGCGCCAGACTCGTCCGGTCGCTGACGCCGAGGCTGTGCAGTCGATTCACGGTCAGTCGATACGGCATACGAAATTCCTTTCAGATGGGGGGCTCAAGGCCCCCCGTTCGATCACAGGCCGGAAGCGGCCGCCTCGAGGCGAACCATCCAGTTCTCGTTCAGGCGGACGGCGGACTTGTAGAAGTTCGCCCCCACATACCCGAACTGACCCATGGGGTTCGCGTGCGTGATGGTCTTGGCCGGCAGGTAGATCGGCTGGATCGCGCCCATGCCCTTCAGTGCCACCTGGCCCCAGGCCTCCTGCGCCACCACCATCAGCGGGTAGACGTCCGCAGTCGTGCCGGCGGTGCCGCCGTTGGACAGGAACGCGCCCGCGGTGACCGTGCCGCCCGCCTGCAGGAACGGGCGGAAGTACGGGCTGGTGATGAAGCGGAACTGCTCGACCGCGCCGATCTCGCGCTCATGCACCGGCTTCTGCGTGCCGTACTCGACGACGGGGGTGAAGCCCGTCAGGTTGCGGATGTCCGCCTCCAGGTCGGTGTGGATGAACACCAGGTACGCCGGGTGGATGCCCGAGGTGCCGAAGTTCGGACCAGCCGACAGTTTCTCGGTGACGCGCGAGGCGTGGGCCGACTCCAGTTGGCGGGCGGCCTGGCGCAGCTTGTTCAGCCCGATCGCGGTGTTGACCGAAGCGCGCGCCGCGCCGTTGGCGTACACGACGTTCGTGCCGCCGCGGACCACGCCGTAGCTGATCAGTTCCTCGATCGAGGCCATGTGCTCGCCGACGAGCTTGGTCATGTCGCCCGGGATGTCGTCCTCATACATCGACTCGGCCTTGGCCGAGATCTTCATGAGCACGCCGTACTGCTGCAGGGTGACCTGGACGTCCTGGTAGGAGATCGTCCGGGCAGCCGGCGTCACGCCCTCTTGCAGCAGGTAGTTGCTGGTCGTGATGCTGGGCGCGCCGTTGCTGGCCGCGTCGATCGGCAGGGCGCGCCGGAACACGACCGTGTCGGTCTTGTTCTGCGG
>JBEICA010000011.1:0-30344 GCA_040373665.1 Burkholderiales bacterium
GCCGATGCCCATCCGGTCCTCTACCACGGTGTGCCGCGCTACGATCCTGCGGCCTGCATGTCGCCACCCCGGCCCGCGCCCCGCCCCACCAACACCCAGCACTTCGGCGACTGGATCTGCGACATGGCCGAGGCCGACCCACGGCTCATCGCCATTACGCCAGCCATGCGCGAGGGCTCCGGGCTGTGCGCCTTCGCCGGGCGCTTTCCCGATCGCTTCCAGGACGTGGGCATCGCCGAGCAGCACGCCGTGACCTATGCCGCCGGGCTGGCCTGCGAAGGGCTCAAGCCCGTGGTGGCCATCTACTCCACCTTCCTGCAGCGGGCCTACGACCAGTTCATCCACGACGTGCAACTGCAGGGGTTGCCAGTGCTGTTCGCCCTTGACCGCGGCGGTCTGGTGGGTGCGGATGGCGCCACGCACCACGGCGCCTTCGATCTGTCGTTCCTGCGCTGCATCCCGGGCATCACGCTGATGACGCCCGCGGACGAGAACGAGTGCCGGCAGATGCTCAGCACCGGGTTCGCCCTCGATGGTCCCGCGGCGGTCCGCTTCCCCCGCGGTGCCGGCCCCGGCGTGCCGGTGGCGGCCGGTCTCGACCGCCTGCCGGTCGGCGTGGCGCAGATGCGGCGCCAGGGCCGCGGCGTGGCGCTGCTGGTGTTCGGGACCCTGCTGGACGCGGCACTCGATGTCGGCGATGAGCTGGACGCCACCGTGGTCAACATGCGCTTCGTCAAGCCGCTGGACCAGGCCATGGTCGAGCGGCTTGCCCGAAGTCACGACCTGCTCGTGACGGTCGAGGAGAACGTGGTGATGGGCGGGGCGGGCAGCGCGGTGGCCGAGTGTCTCGCCGGCATGGGTCTGGGCGTGCCACTGCTCCAGCTCGGGCTCCCGGACCGATTCATGGATCACGGTGACCCGGCCACCCTGGCGCGGCAGGCGGGTCTGACGCGCGAGGGCATGTCGACCGCAATCCGCGCCCGGCTCGGGGCCGGCGTCTCTTCGGGGGAGGTGAGAGCCGCATGAACGACGTGTACTTTCCCGGCCTGGCCGCGCGCCATGGCTCGCAGCTCCACGGCCGGCCCCACGCCGTGGTCATCGGCAGCGGCTTCGGCGGGCTGGCGGCCGCGGTGCGTCTGGGCGCGCGCGGCTACCGCGTGACGGTGCTGGAGCGCCTGGAGGCCCCCGGGGGGCGGGCGGGCGTGTTCCGCCAGGACGGCTTCACCTTCGATGCCGGGCCGACCATCGTCACGGCGCCGTTCCTGTTCGAGGAGCTCTGGGCCATGTGCGGCCAGCGCATGGCCGACGACGTGGAACTGCGCCCCATGATGCCGTTCTACCGCATCCGCTTCCACGATGGCTCCACCTTTGACGCCAGCGGCGACCCGGCGCAGATGCGGGCCGAGGTGGCCCGCCTGTCGCCCGGCGACGTCGAGGGCTACGAGCGCTTCATGCGCTCGGCGGAGGACATCTACCGCCTGGGGTTCGAGCAGCTCGGGCACGTGCCCTTCAACTCCTGGACCGACATGGCGCGGGTGCTGCCCGGGATGATCCGCCTGCAGAGCTACCGCAGCCTGCACGGGCTGGTGGCCCGGCACGTGCGCGACCCGCGGCTGCGCTTCGTGCTGTCCTTCCACCCCCTGTTCGTGGGCGGCAATCCCTTCAACGTGACCTCGGTCTACGGCCTCATCTCGTTCCTCGAGCGGCGCTGGGGTGTGCACTTCGCCATGGGCGGTACCGGCAGCCTGGTGAAGGGGTTGGTCAAGCTGCTGGCGTCCCAGGGAACGCCGGTGCGCTGCGGTGCCGACGTGGCGTCCATCATCGTCGAGGACGGCGTGGCGCGAGGCGTGCGCCTCGCATCGGGCGAGAGCCTGCGGGCCGATGTGGTGGTGTCCAACGCCGACGCCGCCTGGACCTACCGGCACCTGGTGCCGGCCAGCGCGCGGCGTCGCTGGACCGACCGCAAGCTCGAGCGGGCGCGCTACTCCATGGGGCTGTTCGTCTGGTACTTCGGCACCCGGCGCCAATACCCCGAGGTGCCCCATCACAGCATCCTGCTCGGGCCGCGCTCCCGCGGGCTGCTCGACGACATCTTCGAGCGCAAACGTCTCGCCGACGACTTCAGTCTGTACCTGCACCGGCCGACGGCCACCGACCCGTCGCTTGCGCCGCCGGGCTGCGACGCCTTCTACGTCCTGTCGCCGGTGCCCAACCTGGAGGCCGACGTCGACTGGGCGAAGCAGGCCGAGCCCTATCGCCAGGCGATCGCGCGAGAGCTCGACCGGACCGTGCTGCCGGGGTTCGAGCGCGAGGTGGTGAGTTCCCGGCTGCTCACCCCGGTGGATTTCGAGTCGCGCCTGCTGGCGTATCGCGGCGCCGCCTTCAGTTTCGAGCCGGTGCTCACGCAGAGCGCCTGGTTCCGGCCGCACAATCGCAGCGAGGATGTCCGTCACCTGTACCTCGTGGGGGCGGGCACCCACCCGGGGGCCGGTCTGCCGGGCGTCCTCTCATCCGCACGCATTCTCGACACGGTGGTTCCTGATGCCAGCGTCTTCACTTCACATCGGTCACGCTGACCTTGCCGCCTGCCGCGCGGCCCTGCGCGGTGGATCGCGGACCTTTCACCTCGCCTCGATGGTGCTGCCGGGCGAGCCCCGCGCGGCGGCCACGGCGCTGTACGCGTTCTGCCGTCTGGCCGACGACCTGGTGGACGAGGGCGGTGGCTGCCCGGAGGCGCTCGCGGTGCTGCACGAGCGGCTGGACCTGGCCTATGCCGGTCATCCTGCAGACCATCCCGCCGACCGCGCCTTCGCCGGCGTGGTGGCGCGCTACGCCATCCCCAGGGCGCTGCCCGAGGCGCTGCTCGAGGGCTTCGCCTGGGATGCGGCAGGACGCCGCTACGAGGACCTCGACGCGCTCATCGGGTACGCCGCCCGGGTGGCGGGATCCGTGGGAGTGATGATGTCCCTGCTCATGGGCGTGCGCGACGGCCCGACCCTGTCGCGCGCCTGCGACCTGGGACTGGCCATGCAGCTCACCAACATCGCACGCGACGTCGGTGAGGACGCGCGGCTCGGGCGCGTCTACCTGCCGCTGTCATGGCTCGTGCAGGGCGGGGTCGATGTGGGCGCCTGGATGCGGCAACCACGTCACGATCCGGCGCTGGCAGCCGTGGTGGGCCGTCTCCTCGAGTTCGCCGACGCACTCTACCAGCGTGCGCAGACCGGCATACCGCGCCTTCCGGTGGGCTGCCGGCCGGGCATGTTCGCAGCGCGCAGCCTGTACGCGGAGATCGGTCGTGAGGTCGAGCGCCAGGGGCTGGACTCGGTGGGCCGGCGCGCCGTGGTGTCGGGGGCACGAAAGCTGCGGGTGCTCGGTCGGGCGCTGCTCCGGTCAGGCCTGCCAGCGCGTCTGGAGACTGGTCCGACAGAGGGGCCGGCGCGTTTTCTCGTGGATGCCGCCTGCGAGGCGCCCTCGCCGGATCCGCGGGTAGAGTTCCAGGGGCGGGTGGGCTGGGTGCTCGACCTCTTCGAGCGTCTGGAGCGCGCGGATCAGGGAAAGCTGGCGTGAGTTCGTCCTGGCTCGGGCTGATGGAGCTGTTCGTCGGCGCGGCCGTGGTGCTGGGCTGGGCGGTGATCGAACTGGTCATCCTGCGCCGCGACAAACGCCGGGCGGCGGAGCAGGAGCGCAGTGCCCGTGCTGCGGCCGTCGGCGCTTCCGCCACGGAGGGTGGCGGGGCCGACGCATCGGACCAGCGCCCGGGCGCCTGAGCTGGCGCGCATCGCGCACGACCATGTCGGTCAGAAGGTCTTCCTGATCTGCAATCAGAGGCTGTCGTTGCCGGTGTTGTGGCCGAAACGGTGGCCCCGCGCGGCAAAGCGGTCGCCGCCTCCAGGGTTCGCGCCGGGCGCGGTCGCAACCGTGTCGCGGGCCGCGCTGCCGGGGTGGAACACCCCGAAGTTCATGCCCTGCCAGTCGATGGTCGCGCCGAGTTTCCAGTCCGTCAGGTCGCAGATGTTGTTGTCGAGGCCGCAGGCGCGCAGGAGGCCGGCATTGCCGGCCCAGTTCCAGCGGACGATGTGGCTGCGGAGACTGACGCCCGTCTCGCCCGCGGACACCTTGGCGGACAGATTGCCGTACCACGTGCCATGCGCATCCCCCGCCATGAAGGCCCCATCGCTCACCGTCACCCGCGAGGCGGCGCTGATCCAGTGCCAGCCGAGACTGCCATGGACCTCGGGCATGGTGGGCTTGCCGAGCCCCGGGCAGGTGGTGGTGTCCAGCGTGTGCCGGCTGGGGAAAAGGCACGACAGGAATCCGGCGTCGTCGCTGAAGTGCTCCAGGAAGGTCCCCCGGTGGCCGTTGTAGAGATCCAGCTCCAGGCTATTGCTGGTGACGTCTCAGCCTCCACGCCACCGTGGATGTCCTCCCAGACACCAGGGGCGGGGGCTCCCGGGCGTCCGCCAGCCAGGACACGTTGGAGCCGAAACCACCGGCACAGAGGCCACCGGCATGCGAGCACTCGACGGTGCCCTGCCGGGCCGGCTTGCACTTGGTCTGCGACAGTCCCCGGACACGTGGTTGGTCACCAGGCCGATGTTGCCGCCGAGGGCTCGGGTGGCGAGGCGGGCGCGGTCCCCGGGGTTCGTGCCGTCCCGCCCGCAGGGAGCGGCTGCGTGCGTCATGCGCATGCCCGGGCCCACCGGCTGGCGGCGTGAACCTGGCGGGACTGTTCGTTGTCTGCATGACGGGGGAAATGAAGTTGGCGTTACCGGGTTGCGAATGCCATGTTCCAGCTGACAGGGTGGTGCCGGCTCGGCCCGCCACAGGGCTTGAACGAAGCGGCATCCCGTTCGTCATATACTGGGAACGAGGTCGGGGTGTGGCCGGGCCTTGCCGTCCCGCGATTCGACCGGTAGATCCAGGGGAATGAAGGAACAGCACAGCATGGTGGTGGCGCCGGGGAGCGCCGCGGGCGACGGCAGCGTGGCGTCGCCGGAGCTTGTCGTCGCCGATTGGGAGCGCACCCTGGTGCACGTCGCCATGGTGGCTGGCGTCGTCCACTCCAACGACGACGTGCGTCAGGCTGCCATCACCGCCTTGCGCGAGCATCAGGAGCCCCTGGAACAGATGAGTGCAGCCGCCGGAAAGCTCGGGCTGCGCATCGACGTGGCACGCACCAGCCTGGCCGATGCCGTCTGGGCGGCCGACGGGCTGACACCCCTCGTGCTCTACAGCGAGGTGGAGCGGCGCTGGTTGGTGGTGCGCAAGGCCGGTCCGTTCCGTGCCCGTGTCTCCACCGTGGAGACACAATCCGAATCCGAGACCCTCTCGCGGCGCGTGCTGGCGCGCCGCCTCGGGCTCCGCAGCGTGCGCGAGGCGGTCGACTTCGGGATCGTCCAGGCCACCCGCTTCATCCCGGACGCCGCGGAGCACGAGGACGGCCATCACGGACATGACGGCGCGCCCGGGCCGATTGCCCGTTTCGTCGCCGTTCTGAAGCCGGAGACTCCGGAACTCGTTGCGATCACGAGCTTCAGTCTGGTGACGGCACTGCTGTACCTCGCGCTGCCGCTTGCGGTGAGTGCCTTCGTCACCAACATCGCGTTCGGAAACCAGTCCGCACCCTTCATCCAGGCGCTGCTGTTCATCGGGATCGCGATGACCGGGGCCCTGCTGCTCTCGGCGCTGATCCGCGGGCTCCAGCTGTACACCGCGGAGGTGGTGAAGCGGCGGCTGTTCGTTCGCCTCGTGGCCGATCTCAGCGAGCGGCTGCCCCGTGTCGACATGGCGGCTCTCGAAGGGGTGAACGCCACCGAACTGGTGAACCGGTTCCTGGACATCGTCACGATCCAGAGCACGACCGAGCGCATCCTCCTGTACGGCATCCCCGTGGTGCTCGGTGTGGTGGTCGGCACGATCGTGCTCGGCCTCTATCATCCCACCCTGGCGGTGTTCTCGGTCGCCCTTGCCATCGGTCTCGCCATCACCTTCCTCAGCGGCAGGGGGGCGGTGGATGCAGCCATCCGTGAATCCCGCCTCAAGTACGAGACCATGGCGTGGCTGGAGGAACTGGCCCGGGTGCCCGCGCTGTTCAAGGGGCCCGGAGGCGCCGGCTTCGCGCTGCAGCGCTCGGAGCAGATCGCACGCAGCTACCTGGTGGCCAGGCGGCGGTTCTTCATGATCTGGCTCAGGCAGGTCGGCGTGTTGCTGCTGCTCGAGATCTTCTCCACCGCTGCCCTGCTGCTCATCGGCGGCTGGCTGGTGCTGCGGCAGCAGCTCACCCTGGGGCAACTCGTGGCGAGCGAGCTGATCGTCGCCAGCATCACCTACTCGATGTCCAAGCTCGGGGCCCTGATCGACGCCTACTACGGTGGCCTCGCGGCGATGGACAAGATCAGCCACCTGACCGATCTGCGCACCGAGCGCACCGATGGCGACATCGCACGTCCCTCGACGGCCGGCATGCGCGTGGAGTGCCGTGATGTCGGCTTTGCCTATCCGTCCGGCGGACGGCTCCTGGAAGGTTTCAACCTCGACATCGCGCCTGGCGAATGCGTGGGTCTGTGGGGCATCTCCGGCCGCGGGGCCAGCACTGCACTGAAGCTGCTGTTCGGCCTGTACACGCCACAGGCGGGATACGTGCGGCTCGACGGGCTGGACCTCCGCAGCTGGGATCTGGAGCGTCTGCGGTCGCGCGTTTCGCTGCTGCACGGGGGGGACCTTGTCACCGGGTCGATCACGGAGAACCTCCGGCTCGGACGCGAGGACATCGACGCCGGCGCCCTCACGGCAGCCCTCGACCGGGCCGGACTCCTGCAGGACGTGCTGGCGATGCCCGAGGGCATGAACACGCGCCTGCTGGCGGGCGGGTTGCCGCTGTCCAGCCGCCAGCGCCTGCGACTGCTGGTCGCGCGCGCCCTGGTTCACCAGCCCGCCCTGCTGCTGGTCGATGACCTGCTCGACGGCATGGACGACGACACCCAACGGGATCTCGTCCGTGTGCTGACCGGGCCCGAAAACGCGTGGACGGTGCTGATCGCGACGCGCGATCTGGCGGTGGCGCAGTGCTGTGATCGCTACGTGGAGATCGACGCCGGCGGCGGTGCCAGGGTGCCGACGCAGCGCTGGGCACGGGGGACGCGTCCGTGAAGCACGCGCTGGGCACCGCGGGCGCTGTGTCTCAGGCGCCGGCATCGCGGCAGTGGCGCGGGCACCTGTCTGCCATCGCGCTCGCGGGGTCTTCGCGGCTGTCGCGCTGGCTGTCGCGCGCGCTCCTGTTCTGTTTCGTCGCGACCCTGGCGGGGCTGGTCGTCCTGCCCTGGCAGCAGTCCGTGCGCGGTGCCGGGCGGGTCATCGCCTTCGATCCGCTGGACCGGCGTGTCAATGTCGAGGCCCCCGTCGCCGGGCGGGTGAAGCGGCTGCTTGTGACGGAGGGGCAGCGGGTCGGCAAGGGCGACGTGATCGTCGAGATACAGGACAACGACCCGAACCTCCTCGGCAACCTGCGCAGCCAGCGCGAGGCCCTCGGCGATCGCGCAGCGGCGATGCGCCGGCGCATCGAGGAACTCACGGTGCAGGTCGAGCAGCAGGAACGCGCCAAGACCCAGGCCCTGACCGGCGCGCGGCAGAAGGTCGCGTCGGAGCGCATCATCGCCGAGACCGCGAGGGTGCAATACGAGCGCAACGAGGCCCTGTCGCGCAGCGGACTGGTGTCGCAGCGCGATCTCGAACTCGCCATCCAGGCGCGCGACAGCTCGGCCGCCAACCTCGCCTCGGCTATCGCCTACGTGAGCCAGACCGAGCGCGAGTTCGACGCGGCGATCGCCCGCATCCGGGCCGACCGCAACCAGGCGCAGGGGGATCTTGCCACTGTCGGGCGCGATGCCAGCGCGGCGGACGTGCTCGTCAACCAGACCATGCAGCAGGCCATCGTCGCCCCCCGCGACGGCATCGTTCTCAAGGTCAATGCCACGGAAGGCACCTTCCTCCGGCCCGGATCACCGATCGCCATCATCATTCCCGAGTCCGAGAGCCGCTTCGCCGAGGTCTGGTTGCAGGGCAACGACGTGCCGCTGGTCACACCCAGGAAGACGCTCCCGGACGGGACGGTCGTTCCGGGCAGCATCGTGAGGTTGCGCTTCGAGGGCTGGCCAGCGATCCAGTTCGTCGGCTGGCCGAGCGTCGCGGTCGGTACCTTTGGCGGGGAGGTGGTGTTTGTGGATGCCACCGACGATGGCACCGGCAAGTTCCGCATCGTGGTCGCTCCCAGGCCTGATGTGCTGGAGCGCAACGGGCAGACACGGGTCCAGAACTGGCCGAAGAACCAGTGGTTGCGCCAGGGTGTGCGCGTCGATGCGTGGGTGCTGTTGCAGCAGTTGCCGCTCTGGAAGGAAGTGTGGCGGCAGCTGAATGCCTTCCCGCCGATCCTCGCGGACACGGAGCCCGAGTGAGGCGTGGGGGAGGGGGTGTGGCCGGGCCATCATCACCCCGCGGTTGCACCGGGCGCGCTGCGGTGGCGCGCCCCGTGGCGGCGATGCGTCTGCTCGCCGGCGCAGGACTGGTGCTCTGGAGCCTTGGGGTCCTGGCGGACGCGCCGGTGCCGGCGCGGTCGCTCGGCCTCGAGGAGGTGGTGAGCTCGGTGCTGTCCCGCTACCCGCCCATGCTCGCGGCCCTGGTCGAGCAGGACATTGCGACCGGACGGCTGCGCCAGGCCGAGGGTGCCTTCGACCTCAACCTGAACGCCGGCCTGAACGCCACGCCGACGGGTTACTACGATGGTCGTACCGGCTCGGTCATTCTCGAGCAGGGGCTGCAGTCCTGGGGCGCGAAGGTCTACGGCGGATATCGGCTGTCATCAGGCTTCCTGCCCGACTACAACACCCAGCGAACGCCGCCTTCGGGTCAGCTCACCGCGGGTGTGAAGGTCAATCTGCTGCGGGATGGCCGTCTCGACCGCGAGCGAGCGACCAAGGCACAGGCCGAGCTCGGGGCAGCGGCCGCGGATCCGGTGATCGTCAATCAGCGGCTGGATTTTGTCCGGGTGGCGAGCGTCGCGTATTTTTCCTGGGTCGGCGCCGGCCTCCGGCTGTCCGCCGCGGAGGCTTTGCTCAGGGTGGCGAACGAGCGCACCGTGGCGATCGACGAACAGGTTCGGCGCGGCGCTCTCGCCCCCATCGTGCGCACGGACAACGAACGGCTCGTCATCAACCGGCAACTCGCCGTCACCCAGGCGCGGCGACGCTTCGAGGCCGTTTCGATCGAGTTGTCCCTGTTCCTGCGCGATGCGCAGAACCTGCCCGTGGTGGCCACCCGCGACAGGCTGCCGCCCGGTTTTCCCGCAGTGGCCCCTCCCGATCCGGCCTCGGCGGCGAAGGACATCGACACCGCGCTCGCGCGCCGGCCGGAACTGCGGGCCCTGGCCCTGTCCATCGGCAGGCTCGACATCGAGCGCAATCTTGCCCGCAACGATCTGCTGCCCAGCCTCGACGTTGGTCTCGAGGCGCGGCAGTCGCCGGCGCAGCGCAGCCTGCCCGACATCGACGCCAGCGAGACGCGCGTCGGGGTCGAATTCCGGGTGCCGCTGCAGCGGCGCGAGGCGAAAGGGCGGCTGCAGACGGCCGAAGCCCAGTTGGGTCGCCTGCGCACCGAGGAGCAGTTTGCCCGCCAGCGGATCGCAGCCGAGGTGCGCGACGCACACTCCGCGTTGGCTGCGGCTGCCCTGCAGATCGAGCAGGCACGCCGGAACGTGAGTCTGGCGGTCGCCCTCGAGGAGGCCGAGCGCCTGCGTTTCCGCCAGGGTGCGACCGATCTGCTGGCTTTGCAGATTCGCGAACAGGCGAGCTTCGATGCCCGGCTGGGGGAGGTGGACGCTTTCGCCGAGTATTTCCGGGCTCACGCCAATTACCGCGCGGCGCTGGCTCTGGATGGGCTGCGGGGAGAACCCCAGTCGTGACAAAGGTTCGGGGCCGGCCGTCTGGCCTGCCCTGTCCCTGGGGGGCCGCGGTCAGAAGCTGTATTGCAGCTGCGCGCGCAGCACGTCGCTCTTGAACTCCGGATAGGGTGCGCGCGTCACGTCGTTGCGGTTGTAGCGCTGCCAGACCAGCGTCAGCTCGATCTCCTTGCGCGGCTGCCATTCGGCCCCGAATTCCCAGTCGTTCACACTGGTCGCGGGGGCGTTGGTCTGGAACTTCATGCCGCCCTGGTAGTTCTGGTATTTCACGAACGGGGTCAGGACGCCGTAGCCGAAGAAGTCCTCCTGGCGGTACATGACCTGGATGTAGCCGCCTGACAGACTGCCGCTTTCGATTCTGTTCGTCCTCTGGTTGAGCTCCGGCCCCTGGCCCCAGTTCCATTCGGCCTGAACGCCCCAGGGCTGAGGGTAGATCACGCCATGCAGGGCCACGCGCTGGTCCTTGTAGTCGCCGCTCGACCGGACCGTGCCGCTGGTGATGGGGGAGAATTGTCCGGTCATCGCCTGGATCCCGTACTCGTAGTATTGGTCCTTCTCCGTTTTGAAGGGCCAGGTGAAGCGCGCCACCATGTGCATGTTGTTGTTGCGCTCGGCACGGTTCGCACCCTGGCCGTTGTAGGTGCCGAAGGCGATCACTCCGTAGTCGCCGCTACCTTTCAGCCCAAGCCGGGTCAGGTCACTGAACATTGCCCGCTTGTCCGCCGGCGCCCAGTAGAAGAACGCGCCGATGTCCCGCTCGTCGCGGCAGCAGCTGTTCAGCGCGTCGTTCCGGTCCAGGCTGAGACGGTTCTGGCTGGACTGCAGGTTTTCGAAGCTGTAGGGAATCTTGCTCTGCCCCACCCGTATCCGGTATTCGCGCTTGTCGTCGAACGAGATGTCGCCGTATGCGTCGCGCAGTTGCGCCACGTTGCCGGTGTCGCCGGCGGAACTGGCCAGATCGGGCTGGACGTAGATGTAGAGGTTGTCGCTCACCTGTCCCGAGAAGATCAGTCGTGCCCGGCGGATGGAGATGCCTGTGTTCGGGCCGACGCCGCGGTCGTTCCAGAGCCGGATGTCGTCGTCGCCCGCGACCACCATGCTGTCCCGCAACTGGATGTAGCCGCGGAAGTCGATCTTGTCCGTCCAGGATTTCTTGGCTTCGAGCTTGGCGAGACGCTCCTTGTCCAGTGCGTCGCGCAGGGCGCGCTCCCGGCGGTCCACGCGACTGCGGGCCCGCTCTTCTTTCTTCGATTCCTGATAACGGTCGTATTCCTCCTGCTCGATAACACCGCGCTTGTAGAGCGATTCGATCAGGTCGGTCAGGGGTGCCTCCTGCGCCTGAACGGCGGAGGCGGCGGACAGCACGACGGCTAGGGCGGCAACGCGGCGCTTCATCTGGGATCTCACTATGTGAAGTGAAGTAGTCTTTTGTGACTACATTGAACGACAGTGAGATGACAGGAAAATGACAGTCTGTTTGTGGTTCCGTGACGCCCCGGCGTGGCCTGGAGTCCAGCGCCGGGGGTGGGTCAGTCAGCCTTGGGCCGGGACATGCAATGCGGTGCCGGCGACAGGCATGCGGTGCGCTCAACCACGGGTGTGGCGCGGCATCCGGAACGGGAGCATCCACTGGACTGTGGTCGTTGCAAACCGGTCCAGCGAGAGGCTTTCGTGGACTGCGACAGCCCGCTGGCCGGCCAGGGAGGTGGACAGCAGCGAGCGGGCGTAGAAAGGCGTGTCCTCGAGCGTCCGAACGACGGACACGCGCCCGGGGTCATCGGCCCGGGTCTCGCGCGCCAGGCGCCAGCCGGTGGCGGGCAGGGCCACGCGCTCGGGGGCGGTGATGTGCTCCACACGCCCCCGGGCATCGAACTCCAGGGCGAGATGGGTGTTGCCTCCGTCGCGCCTGCGCGCGTCGTAAAGCACCACGCTGCGCCCGTCCTCGAGCACGGCGCGTGACCAGTCCCAGGAGGTGAAGGCCCGCTCCAGCGGCTCGTCCCCGGCGTTGGAATCGAGGTAGGCGTGCCCGCTCCAGCGCAGCCGGGGGTATGACAGGTCGACCTCGACCCGGCTCACGGGCGCGATCGGCTGCCAGCGGTGCCTCCCGGTCGCATCAAGATCGAATGCCCGGGTGTTCAGGCTCGAGGGAAGCAGGCGGATGTGTCCGCGCAGGCGTCGCAGGAGGGGGAACGCGATCTCGTTCACGTGTATGTCGAGCGTCTCGCCGTTCCACTGCAGGAGGCTCGGACCGAGGGCATAGCTGTCACGGGTGCGCCGCAGATCGTGGCGGCCACGCTCGGTCATGGCCCAGCGACCGCCGGGTCCGTAGACGGCGATGTTCACGGCGCAGTGATTCTCGGGTTCCGTCGTGGTCTTGCGTCGGGCGCGCGCGTAGTAGGGGGAGAACACGCTGCCGACGAAAGCGATGAGGGTGACGCCATGGCGGCCATCGTCGCTCAGGGCGTCGAGGTACCACCAGAGGTAGCCGTCGCGCGGCACGGGCTGATCGAAGTGTGGGGTCATTTCTCAGGTCTTTCCCAGACGGGGGAGGTCGCCCAGCACCGCCTGTGCGGCCTGGATGCCCGACAGTGCTGCCATCGGCACGCCGGGACCCGGGTGGGTGCTGCCTCCAGCCAGATAGAGCCCCGGGACCCGGGTGCGGGCGCCCGGGCGCTGGAACGATGCCATCCACCCATGGGAGGCACGTCCGTACAACGCCCCCCCGGTGGCGGGAAAGAGCTGGTGAAAGTCCGCGGGGCTCACCACCGTGCTGTTTGCGGCTGAGCGATCCACCTGCAGTCCGCAGCGCTCCAGCGTGGCGAAGCATCGACGGGCGCAGTCGTCCAGGGCGGCGCCGTCGAGCGGACGGAGATCGCCGGTTGCCGGCGCGTTCACCAGGCACAGCAGCCGCTCGGGCGATCCCTCCGCGCTGCCATCGAGCCGCAGCCCGAGGTCGTCACGATCCTGGGCGCAGACATAGACCGTTGGTTCGGAGGGCAGGCTGCCGCCGCTCAGTTCACGGAACTCCCCGGCATAGTCACGGGAGAAGAAAACCGAGTGCCGCGACAGCGGGAAGCCCGCCGTGGGGGCACTCAGCAGCCAGGTCACTGCCGACAGCGATCTCGCCCGGACCGGGACGGGTGGGACCGGGACTCCGAGGTCTCCGAACAAGCCGGCTGCCACGGCCGCTGCGTCGGCGTTCATCACGACCGCGCTGGCCGGCAGGGCCTCGCCTGAGGACAGACGGACCCCCGAGACACGTGCGCCTGCGCGCGTGACGGAGGCCACTTCCGCTTCGAAGCGGAAACTCACGCCACGCTCCTGCGCCAGTCCCGCGAGAGCCCTGGCGAGCCGGTGCATGCCGCCCTCCACCAGCCAGACGCCGGCCTGCTCGACGTGCGCCACGAGCATGAGCGTCGCTGGGCTGAGAAACGGGGAGGACCCGCAATAGGTGGCGTAGCGTGCGAACAACTGGCGAAGTCGCGGATCGTGAAAGTGCTCGCCCAGGGCCTGCCAGAGGGTGGTGAACGGACGGATGCCCCACAGGCCCGGCAGGCCGCGCCAACCGCTGCGCCTGACCAGCCCGATCGGGCTGGGCCGCGATCCACGGATGAAGCAGGCGTCGAGCGCGCTGAAGACCGCGCGCGACTCGGCGCAGAAGGCACGGTACCGATGGCCTTCGGCGGCGCCGGCGAAGCGTGATATCGCTTCGACCGACTGCTCCAGGTCGGCGTGCAGGTCGAGCGTCTCCGAGGCGCTCCAGGCATGGCGTGCGAGTATCGACGCGGGGGTCAGGCGGAGCCGCGAGGACAGGTCGGCGCCGGCACGGGCGAACAGGCCCTCGAACACATGACGCATGGTCAGCACCGTCGGCCCGGCGTCCAGTCGTTGCCCGCCGACCGCCACCTCCCGCATCTTGCCGCCGGGTGCGGCCTGACGCTCCAGGACAGTGACGTCCGCGCCCGCGCCCGCCAGTTCCAGGGCGGCGGCGAGACCGCCGATGCCGGCACCGACCACGACTACCGAAGACTTCCTCATCGCCTCCCCGCGGCGCTGTGCATTGACCCTGACGGAGCCATGTGTCTATAGTACATGACACAAGGGGTGACAATTCACGTTGACACCAGCTCATTCCCTGCATCACCACCACGGGAGGCGTTCATGGACGTGACGACGCGCATCGAGCGGGCACTGGAACAGGCGCTGGACTCGGGGGGGCAGGCCGGCTGCCCGCCGGGCCTCGCGCGGGCGGTGCATTACGCGGTATTCCCCGGGGGGGCGAGGGTCCGGCCACGCCTGTGTCTCGCGGTGGCGGCGGCCTGCGGGGACCCGGATCCGGCGCTGTCCGATGCCGCCGCCGTCGCGATCGAGTTGCTGCATTGCGCTTCCCTGGTCCACGATGACCTGCCCTGTTTCGACGATGCACCGATGCGGCGCGGCAAGCCCTCGGTGCACTCGGCCTTCGGCGAGCGGCTTGCCGTTCTGACCGGCGATGCATTGATCGTGCACGCCTTCGAAGCGCTGGCCCGGGGCGGGCTGCGCCGACCGGAGCGACTGCCCGCCCTCATTGCGACCGTCGCCGCGGCGACGGGCATGCCCACCGGGATCGTCGCCGGGCAGGCGTGGGAGTGCGAGACGCAAGTCGACCTCGCCGACTACCAGCGCGCCAAGACCGGATCACTGTTTGCCGCCGCGACCGTCGCCGGGGCGCAGGCGGCGGGCCAGGATGGAACATCGTGGCGCGGTCTGGGGGAGCACCTCGGGGAGGCCTACCAGGTCGCTGACGACATCCAGGACGCCACCGCGGCTGCGGAACTCCTGGGCAAACCCACCGGACGGGACCGCGCGCTCGGACGGCCGAGTGCGGTGGCAGAACTCGGTCTCGCCGGCGCGGTGGCGCGCGTCAAGACCCTGGTTGCCGGGGCGATCGCTGCCGTTCCCGACTGCAGCGGATCGGGCGCCCTGCGCAGCCTCATCCTGATGGAATCGCGGCGCATCCTGCCCGGGCAGGTGGCCAGGCTGGCGGCCTGAGGGGGGCGGCGATGCACGGCCCTGGAGGAGACACCCTGGTTCCGGCGGCCCCTGCGCCGTCGATCTGGCGCGACGGCTGGCGCGCCTGGCGGGACAGGCTGCTGGCCAGCCCGCGCTTCCAGCGCTGGGCGGCGAGCTTTCCGCTGACGCGGCCGATCGCGCGGCGGCGCGCCCGCGCCGTGTTCGACCTGTGTGCCGGGTTCGTCTACTCCCAGATCCTGCTCGCCTGCGTGCGTCTGGGCGTCTTGCGACTGCTCGCCGCCGGACCGTTGCCGCTGTCTGCGATCGCAGCCCGTCTGGTGCTGCCGGAAGACGCGGCGCGGCGCCTGCTCGATTCCGCCGCATCCCTGCGCCTTCTCGAACAGCGCGGCCCGGGGGTGTATGGGCTGGGTCCCCTGGGGGCGGCGGTGCTGGCCAATCCGGGCATCGGTGCAATGGTTGAGCATCACACGCTGTTCTACGAGGACCTGCGCGACCCGGTGGCGCTGCTGCGCGGACAACGCCACGACACGCGGCTGGGCCGCTACTGGAGTTACGCCGTCGCCCGGACGCCCGCCGAACTCGAAGCCGGGCAGGTGGCGGGCTACAGCGCTCTCATGGCGGCATCTCAGTCGCTGGTGGCGGCCGAGGTGCTCGACGCCTATCCCTTCGCCAGCCATGGCTGCCTGCTCGATGTCGGTGGCGGCGAGGGCGGATTCCTCGCCGAGGCGGGGGCGAGATGCCGGGGCCTCCGGCTCATGCTGTTCGACCTTCCGGCCGTGGTGGAGCGTGCCCGGCGCCGCCTCGCCGAGGCGGGCGTGGCCGACCGCGCGAGCGTCCACGGTGGGGATTTCCATCGCACTGCGCTGCCCCGCGGCGCAGACCTCATCAGCTTCGTGCGCGTGCTGCACGACCACGACGATCCCGCCGCTCTGGCCCTGCTGCGCGCCGCGCATGCCGCACTCCCGCCGGGCGGCCGTGTGCTGATTGCCGAGCCCATGGCCGCCACGCCCGGTGCCGAGGCCATGGGGGACGCCTATTTCGGCTGGTATCTGATGGCCATGCGCAGCGGACGGCCCCGGTCCGCCGCCGAGATTTCCGAACTGCTGGCCCAGGCCGGCTTTGCCCGCGTCCGCATCAGCCACACCCGGCAGCCCCTGCTGGTGAGTGTGTTGTCAGCCGTGCGCGACGACGGAATGTAAATAAAAGTTGACATATGGTGTCGTAGTCGTAGACTGACAATCATGCAACCAGACCAAAACAGATCCGACGGGTGCCGCCCGTGGGATCGTTCTCCGACATGACGCCCGGTCCGGAACTCAGGACTCTGGCCGTCGTGCTGGCGCAGCCGGGGAGTCTGTCCCTGCAGCGCCTCGCTCTGAGCCCGCCGGGCGAGGAGGACGTGGTCGTCGACGTCGACTTCAGCGGCATCAGCACCGGCACGGAGCGTCTGCTCTGGTCCGGGCGCATGCCCATGTTCCCCGGGATGGGTTATCCCCTGGTGCCGGGGTACGAGTCGGTCGGACGCGTGGTGCAGGCGGGGCCGCGGGCCGACCGCACCGTCGGCGAGACGGTGTTTGTCCCCGGGGCACGCTGTTTCGGCCCGGTCCACGGGCTGTTCGGTGGCGCGGCCTCGCGGCTTGTCGTGCCCGGGCATCGTGTGGTGCCGGTGGGCGAGACTGCAGCGGAGCAGGGTGTGTTGCTCGCGCTTGCGGCGACTGCGCATCACGCCATCTCCGCCCCTGGTGCGGCCCTCCCGGAACTGATCGTGGGCCACGGTGCGCTGGGCAGGCTCATGGCAAGGCTCGCGGTGGCTGCGGGACGTGATTCGGTGGTGGTCTGGGAGCGTGACCCGGAGCGCGCCCGGGGCGCCGATGGCTATCGGGTCCTGGACCCGGCCGACGACGCGCGGCGCGACTACCGCGCCATCTATGACGTCAGCGGCGACGCCTCGCTGCTCGACACCCTGGTGAGTAGGCTCGCCCCGGGAGGGGAGATCGTGCTTGCCGGCTTTTACACAGAGCGCCTGCAGCTCGACTTCGTGCCGGCCTTCATGCGCGAGGCACGTCTGCGCGTGGCGGCCCAGTGGAGTGAGCCAGACATGCAGGCCGTGCGGCAGATGACGCTGGACGGCCGCCTGCGGCTCGACGGCCTGGTGACCCATCGTCGCCCGGCTGCAGAAGCACCTGAGGCCTACCGGGTGGCATTCGAGGATCCGGCCTGCCTGAAGATGGTCATCGACTGGAGGACGTGCACATGAGCAGCGCAACAGCGGGCGGCGGCGCCGCCGCGGCTTTTCTCGATGCGGTACGCGAGGGTCTGGGCGCAGACGAGGTCGCAGTTCCGGAGCGCAAGGAAACCCAGATCATCGCCATCTATGGCAAGGGCGGCATCGGCAAGAGCTTCACGCTCGCCAACCTGTCCTACATGATGGCGCAGCAGGGGAAGCGCGTCCTGCTCATCGGCTGCGATCCGAAGAGCAACACCCCGTCCCTGCTGTTCGGCGGCCGGGCCTGTCCCACCATCATCGAGACTTCGTCGCGCAAGAAGCTCGCGGGCGAGCCCGTGCAGATCGGCGATGTGTGCTTCAAGCGCGGCGGCGTGTTTGCCATGGAGCTCGGCGGGCCCGAGGTCGGGCGCGGCTGCGGCGGGCGGGGCATCATCCACGGCTTCGAACTGCTCGAGAAACTCGGGTTCCATGAGTGGGGGTTCGACTACGTCCTGCTCGACTTCCTGGGCGACGTGGTGTGCGGTGGATTCGGCCTGCCGATCGCGCGCGACATGTGCCAGAAGGTCATCGTCGTCGGCTCCAACGACCTCCAGTCGCTCTACGTCGCGAACAACGTCTGCTCAGCGGTGGAGTACTTCCGCCGTCTCGGGGGCAACGTCGGGGTCGCCGGTCTGGTGATCAACAAGGACGACGGTACCGGGGAGGCCGAGGCCTTCGCCAGGGAGGCCGGCATTCCCGTGCTGGCGGCCATCCCGGCGAACGAGGATATCCGCCGCAAGAGTGCGAACTACGAAATCATCGCCGAGCCCGGCGGCACCTGGGGCCCGTTGTTCGAGGGGCTGGCGACGCAGGTCGCCGAAGCGCCGCCCATGCGGCCGAAGCCGCTGTCCCAGGACGAACTGCTGGCCCTGTTCAAGGGCGAGGCGGTGGGGCGTGGGGTGGTGCTGCAGCCTGCGACAGAGCAGGACATGCTCGGCGCACGCCCCGTGGTGCGTACCTCCCTCGAAGTGCTGTACGACGACGCCTGAGTCGGAGCGCCTGCCATGTCAGCCCCGAACGTTACGGTCGGCACCGCCCCCGGCGAAGTGCGCTACGACGGCGCCGCGGACGCACCGCTGGACAACGCCATACCTGCGCAGACCCCGCCGACCCGTGTGATCCCGATCGCCCGGGCCGAAGACACCGGGACGGTGACCCAGGGTTGCCACGCCGGGCGTGACCACATGCTCGAGGCCGCGCGTGCCGCCGGCAAGAGCGAGACGCTCGAGCGCTACGCAGCGGACTACCCGGTCGGTCCTCACGATCAACCGCAGAGCATGTGCCCCGCCTTCGGGTCCCTGCGCGTCGGGTTGCGCATGCGGCGAACGGCCACCGTGCTCTCCGGTTCGGCCTGCTGCGTCTATGGTCTGACATTCACTTCCCACTTCTACGGCGCCAGGCGCACGGTCGGTTACGTTCCGTTCAACTCGGAGACCCTGGTCACCGGCAAGCTGTTCGAGGACATCCGCGAAGCGGTCCACAAGCTGGCGGACCCGCAGAAATACGATGCGATCGTGGTGACCAACCTCTGCGTCCCCACAGCCTCGGGTGTGCCGCTGCAGCTGTTGCCCAAGCAGATTGACGGTGTGCGCATCATCGGCATCGATGTCCCGGGCTTCGGTGTGCCGACTCACGCGGAGGCCAAGGACATCCTGGCCGGCGCGATGCTGCGCTACGCACGCGGCGAGGTGATGGACGGTCCGGTCCAGGCGCCTCGCGGGGGGCGCAGCGCGCTGCCCACCGTCACCCTTCTTGGCGAGATGTTCCCGGCCGATCCCGTCGGCATCGGCCGCATGCTCGAACCCCTTGGCCTGGCGGCCGGACCGGTGGTGCCGACGCGGGAATGGCGCGAGCTCTACGCTGCACTCGATGGCGCCGTGGTCGCCGCCCTGCATCCCTTCTACACCGCCAGCGTGCGGGAGTTCGAGGCGGCCGGTCGCACTGTGGTGGGTTCCGCCCCGGTGGGTCTGGAGGGCACTGCGGCATGGCTCGTGGCCGTCGGGCGCGCGGCGGGCGTACCGGCGGCGCGCATCGACGCCGCCAAGGCCACCTTCCTGCCGGCCATCCGGGCGGCGCTCACGTCCTCGCCGATCCGGGCGCGCGTGACCCTGTCGGGCTACGAGGGCTCGGAGTTGCTGGTGGCCCGTCTGCTCGTGGAGAGCGGTGCGGACCTGCGCTACGTGGGAACCGCCTGCCCGCGCACCCCGTGGTCCGATGCCGATCGCGAGTGGCTGGAGGCCAGAGGGGTCCATGTCAGGTACCGCGCTTCCCTGGAACAGGACATCGCAGCGGTCGACGAATTCCAGCCCGACGTGGCGATCGGCACCACGCCGGTGGTGCAGCACGCGAAGACGCGGGCCATCCCGGCGCTGTACTTCACCAACCTGATCTCGGCGCGACCCCTGATGGGCCCGGCGGGTGCCGGAGCGCTGGCCCAGGTGATCAACGCCGCTGCGGCATCCAAACAGCGTTTCGACGGAATGAAGGCCTTTTTCGCCGGTGTGGGCGAGGGCCACAGCGCGGGGATCTGGTCCGGGATGCCGGTGGACCGCCCCGAGTTCCGCGCCAAGTACCAGCGCCAACTCGAGCGGCAGGCCAATGCCCGCAAGGCCGAGGAGATGCCCTGATGCTGATCTCCGATCACGACCGCGCCGGCGGATACTGGGGTGCCGTGTACGTCTTCACGGCGGTAAAGGGCCTTCAGGTCATCATCGATGGTCCGGTGGGCTGCGAGAACCTGCCGGTCACATCCGTCCTGCACTACACGGACGCGCTGCCTCCGCACGAGTTGCCCATCGTGGTGACCGGTCTGGGCGAGGAGGAACTCGGACAGACCGGCACCGAGCAGGCGATGAAACGCGCCCGACAGGTGCTGGATCCGGCATTGCCGGCGGTGGTGGTCACCGGCTCGATCGCCGAGATGATCGGCGGCGGCGTCACGCCCGAGGGGTCCAACATCCAGCGTTTCCTGCCCCGGACCATCGACGAGGACCAGTGGCAGAGCGCAAACCGGGCCATGGCCTGGCTCTGGACCGAGTACGGCCTCAAGCGCGTGCCGGCGAAGCCGAAGCGCGCGGAGGGCGCCAGGCCCCGGGTGAACATCATCGGGCCCTGCTACGGCACATTCAACATGCCCTCCGATCTGGCGGAAGTGCGCCGTCTGGTCGAGGGCATCGGGGCCGAGGTCAACCTCGTGTTCCCTCTCGGCACCCACCTGGCGGACGTGGCCCGGTTGGCAGACGCGGAGGTCAATGTCTGCATGTACCGCGAGTTCGGCCGACTGCTGTGCGAGACGCTTGAGCGGCCCTACCTGCAGGCGCCCATCGGCGTGCAGAGCACGACCCGCTTCCTCAGGACGCTCGGAGAACTGCTCGGGCTGGACCCGGAGCCCTTCATCGAACGCGAGAAACACACCACGCTCAAGCCGGTGTGGGACCTGTGGCGCTCGGTGACCCAGGACTTCTTCGGCACGGCGAGCTTCGGCATCGTCGCAGGCGAGACCTACGCCCGGGGCGTGCGCCACTTCCTCGAGGGTGAACTCGGACTGCCCTGCACCTTCTCCTTCGCGCGCAGCGCCGGCGCCAAGCCCGACAACGAGGCCGTGCGCGCGGCGATACGCGAGAAGCCGCCGCTGGTGCTGTTCGGCAGCTACAACGAGCGCATGTATCTCGCCGAATGCGGAGGGCGTGCGCAGTACCTGCCGGCCTCGTTCCCCGGGGCGGTGATCCGTCGCCACATCGGCACGCCTTTCATGGGGTACTCCGGCGCCACCTACCTGGTCCAGGAGGTGTGCAACGCCCTGTTCGACGCGCTGTTCCACATCCTGCCCATGGGTACGGATCTCGACCGCGTCGACGCCACGCCCGCGCGCGCTGCGGTGCGCGATGCGTCCACGCCCTGGGACGAGGACGCGCACCGACTGCTGGAGGAACTGGTGTCGGCCGAACCCTTCCTGGTGCGCATCTCCGCAGCCAAGCAGTTGCGTGACCGGGCGGAGCGTGACGCCCGGGTCGCCGGCGAGCCCAGTGTGTCGGCAGAGCGGGTGGCGCGCGCTCGTGATTCGTTGCGCCGGGGTCAGCCGGCGTGACAGCTCTTACACCCCCGCCAGACCGCATCAGCGCGGCGACGGAAGCCGCCCGGCGGGGGACAGGAACTCTCCGGTCCGCGCCGGGGGGCAGGTGCGTCGGGGCCCCCTCGGGCTGCGGCGATCCCGACCGTGCGGGAGTTGCACGGCAGTGGTAGACGGCCAATCAGGAGGTCCACTTATGGCTGAAGAAAGGAAGGGGTCCCTTTCGGGACTGACGGAGAACGAGGCGAGGGAATTCCACGGGATCTTCATGACGAGCTTCATCGTCTTCCTCGTGATCGCCATCGTCGCTCACATTCTTGCGTGGCAGTGGCGTCCCTGGTTCCCCGGGGCGAATGGCTACGTGTCGATGATCGACGGCGTGAAGGCGGCGGTAAGCACCGTGCTTCCATACGCCTACATGGCATAGGAGGACAGAAGCATGTGGCGGATGTGGTTGCTGTTCGACCCGCGAAGGGTCCTCATCGCGTTGGGAACATTCCTGTTCGCATTGGCGCTGCTCATTCATTTCATTCTGCTCAGCACGGACCGGTTCAACTGGATCGAAGGTCCGCGGGCTGCGCGGGGCGGTGTGAAGGCGGCTCAGCTTGCGCCCCTGCCACCGGTGGTGGCCGAGGCGACGACGCTGTCGGCGCCGCCGGCGAGGTAGCCGGATCGGTACCGGGACGCGGACGGCGTCCGGCTTGCTGCCGGGCCCGTCCGCAACAGGATAGTCGAGGGGTCGTGAGGCCCTGATGTGAGTCGTGGGCCACGGGTCGGGCCACGGGAGGATGCGGCAATGTCGATGCTGAGTTTCGAGAAGAAGTACCGCGTGCGCGGCGGCACCCTGCTCGGGGGAGACCTGTTCGATTTCTGGGTGGGGCCGTTCTATGTCGGCTTCTTCGGCGTCACCACCATTTTCTTTTCGTTCCTCGGGACGGCATTGATCTTTTACGGTGCCGCGATCGGGCCGACGTGGAACGTCTGGCAGATTAACATCGCGCCCCCCGACCTGAGTTACGGTCTGGCGCTGGCGCCGCTTCGGGAGGGAGGCCTCTGGCAGATCATCACGATCTGCGCGATCGGTGCCTTCGTGTCCTGGGCGCTGCGGGAGGTCGAGATCTGCCGCAAGCTGGGCATGGGCTACCACGTGCCCTTCGCCTTTTCGGTGGCGATCTTCGCGTACGTCACCCTGGTGGTGATCAGGCCACTGCTGCTCGGCGCCTGGGGACACGGCTTCCCCTACGGCATCCTGAGTCACCTCGACTGGGTGTCGAACGTCGGCTACCAGTACCTGCACTTTCACTACAACCCCGCGCACATGCTCGGGGTGACGTTCTTCTTCACAACGACACTGGCCCTGGCGCTCCACGGCGCGCTGGTCCTGTCGGCCACCAATCCGGCGAAGGGCGAGGTGGTCAAGACCCCGGAGCATGAAGACACGTTCTTCCGCGACACCATCGGTTACTCGATCGGGACGCTGGGGGTGCACCGTCTCGGGCTGTTCCTGGCCCTGTCGGCCGGTTTCTGGAGTGCGGTGTGCATCGTCATCAGCGGTCCTTTCTGGACCAGGGGTTGGCCCGAGTGGTGGGGCTGGTGGCTCAATCTGCCGATCTGGCAATGAGCGGGGGAGAACGAGGTCATGGCTGAGTATCAGAACATCTTCACCCGCGTGCAGGTCCGACCGGATCACCCGCACATGGGCGTGCCGCTCGAGCGGGGTGTCTGGACCCGGGAGGGCAAGCCCTTCTTCGTCTACTGGCTGGGCTGGTTCGGCAACGCGCAGATCGGGCCGATCTACCTGGGATGGCTGGGCCTGGCCTCGATCATCTGCGGCTTCATCGCGATCGAGATCATCGGGCTCAACATGTGGGCCTCGGTCAACTGGGATCTCAAGGAGTTCATCCGCCAGCGTCCCTGGCTTGCGCTCGAACCGCCGTCACCCAGCTACGGTCTGTCGCTGCCGCCGCTGAACGAAGGCGGCTGGTGGCTGATGGCGGGTTTCTTCCTGACCGCCTCCATCCTGCTGTGGTGGCTGCGCATGTACCGCAGGGCGCAGGCGCTGGGCATGGGTACGCACGTGGCGTGGGCATTCGCAGCCGCCATCTGGCTGTACCTTGTCCTCGGCCTGTTCCGTCCGGTGATGATGGGCAGCTGGGGCGAGGCGGTGCCGTTCGGGATCTTCCCGCACCTGGACTGGACGGCGGCCTTCTCGCTGCGCTACGGCAATCTGTTCTACAACCCCTTTCACATGCTGTCGATCGCTTTCCTCTACGGCGCGACGCTGCTGTTCGCGATGCACGGCGCCACCATCCTGGCAGTCACCCGTCTGGGCGGCGAGCGGGAGATCGAGCAGATCACCGACCGGGGCACGGCATCGGAGCGCGCCGCCCTGTTCTGGCGCTGGACCATGGGCTTCAACGCCACCATGGAGTCGATCCACCGCTGGGCCTGGTGGTTTGCCGTCCTGTCCCCGCTGACGGGTGGCATCGGCATCCTGCTGACCGGCACCGCGGTGGACAACTGGTACCTGTGGTCGGTGAAACACGGCGTGGCGCCGCCGTATCCGCAGGTCTTCCCCGGGGTGGTCGACCCGGCCGCCACAGGAGGGATGCAGTGATGAGCCAGTCCAGGGCGTTGTTGGGTACGTTGATCCTTCTGGCGGCGGCTCTTCTGTCAGGCTGCGAACGGCCGCCGGTCGAGACCGTACAACGCGGTTACCGTGGCACGGGGATGTTGCAGGTGTACAACCCGCGCACTGTCGCCGCGACGGCTGAACAACATGTTGCCCCCGAGCCGATCGCCGCCGTCGAGGCCGGTGGTCCGCTGGCCGGGTCGGTCTACCAGAACGTGCAGGTCCTGAACGATCTGAGCGTGGCGGAGTTCACCCGCACCATGGTGGCGATCACCTCCTGGGTGGCGCCGAAGGAGGGCTGCACCTACTGCCATGCGGGTGGCAACTTCGCATCCGACGACCAGTACACCAAGGTAGTGGCGCGCCGCATGTTCCAGATGACGCGGCACCTCAACAGCGAGTGGAAGTCCCACGTCGCCGACACCGGGGTGACCTGTTTCACATGCCACCGCGGACAGCCGGTGCCTGCGCGCATCTGGTTCGTCGACCAGGGGCCGAAGACGGCGCTGGGGCCGGCGGGCGATCGTGCGGAGCAGAACTCGCCGGCGGCGGCAGTCGGCTACAGTTCGCTGCCCTACGACCCGTTCACGGCCTACCTGCGCGACAAGGCCGCGCGGGAAATCCGCGTTGCCGGACCGGCCGCCCTGCCCGAGGGGAACCGCCATTCCATCAAGGAGACCGAGGGCACGTATGCGCTGATGATGCACATGTCGGACGCGCTCGGCGTCAACTGCACCTACTGCCACAACTCTCGGGCCTTCTACGATTGGGAGCAGAGCACGCCGCAGCGCCAGAAGGCGTGGCATGGCATCCGGATGGTGCGCGACCTGAACGAGACCTTCCTGGATCCACTCGGCCCCACCTATCCGCCGCACAGGTTGGGAGCGGGCGGAGATGCGCCCAAGGCCAACTGCAGCACGTGCCATCAGGGCGTCTACAAGCCGCTGTACGGGCGCGCGATGCTGCCGGACTACCCGGCGCTGGCGGGGGCGCCTGCCGCGCCCGCGGCACCAGCAGAGAAAGCGGCTGACGGCGGCAGTCGCTGAGGCGGGCGCGATGGATCCGCACGGACTCCAGATCGTGGCGCAGCACGGCTCCGAGGCTTGGCTGGACGTTGTGATGCTCGTCACCGCTGCGGTGACGCTGCTGGCCGGCGGGCTCGCGCTGGCGCCGGGCGCGTTCGCGGCGGTGTTCGGGCGCGGTGTGCTGCTCGCGGTTCTGGGCGGCGGCATCGTGCTGGCGGCGGGAGCGATGCTCATGTAACGAGCGCGAGGAGTCACCCGGCGAGGGGGCGTACAATCCCCTGACCCTTCGTTGCGCTGCGGTCCGCCATGCCTCCTCCCCTCGACGTCGACCCCCAGGTCGGCCAGCTCAAGCTTCCCCCGCATTCGGTCGAGGCCGAGCAGGCGGTGCTTGGCGGGCTGTTGCTCGAGAACTCCGCCTGGGACCGGATCGGTGATCTGGTTTCCGAGGAAGACTTCTATCGTGCCGATCACCGTCTGGTGTGGCACCACATCACCCGCCTGATCGAGACTTCCCGTCCGGCCGACGTGCTGACCGTCGCCGAGAGTCTGGAGCGCAGCGGTGACCTGGACAAGGCGGGTGGTCTCGCCTACGTGGCCCTGCTGGCGGAGAACACGCCGTCCGCGGCGAACATCCGGCGCTACGCGGAGATCGTCCGGGAGCGCAGCATCATGCGCCACCTGGTCGAAGTGGGCAGTGCCATCGCCGACTCGGCGTACAACCCCGCGGGCCGGGAAGCGGCACAGTTGCTGGACGAGGCCGAGGCTCGCGTGTTCGAGATCGCGGAGGCCGGCTCACGCGGCAAGCAGGGCTTCCAGGCCATTCCCGGTCTGCTCACGCAGGTGGTGGAGCGCATCGACATGCTCTACAACCGTGACAACCCCAATGATGTCACCGGCGTGCCCACCGGCTATACCGACCTGGACGAGATGACCTCGGGCATGCAGCCCGGAGACCTGGTCATCGTCGCCGGGCGGCCCTCCATGGGCAAGACCGCCCTGTCGCTCAACATTGCGGAGAATGTCGCCCTCGACGCCGGGCTTCCGGTGGCGGTGTTCAGCATGGAGATGGCCGCCACCCAGCTGGTGCTGCGACTGCTGGGTTCGGTCGGCCGGCTTGACCAGCACAAGCTGCGCACCGGGCGCCTGCTGGACGAGGACTGGCAGCGCCTCACCCAGTCGGTCGGGCGGCTGAACGAGGCGCCGATACACATCGACGAAACACCTGCGTTGACCGCGCTGGAAGTGCGCGCCCGCAGCCGCCGGCTGCACCGGCAATACGGCAAGCTGGGGCTGATCGTGATCGACTACCTGCAGCTGATGTCCGCCTCGTCACAGGGAGAGAACCGGGCCACGGAAATCTCGGAGATCTCCCGCGCGCTGAAGGCACTCGCCAAGGAACTCGACACGCCGGTGATTGCGTTGTCACAGCTCAACCGCAGTCTGGAGCAGCGGCCCAACAAGCGCCCGGTGATGTCGGACCTCCGCGAATCCGGGGCCATCGAGCAGGACGCCGACGTCATCCTGTTCATCTACCGCGACGAGGTCTACAACCCGGACAGCCCCGACAAGGGAACGGCCGAGGTCATCATCGGCAAGCAGCGTAATGGCCCCATCGGCACGGTACGCCTGACCTTCCGCGGTGAGAACACCCGCTTCGAGAACTTCGCCAATCCGGGGCGCTATCCGTCCTGAGTAGAGGCGGCGGGCGAGCCGTCGCGCGCTGCCCCTGCCTCATGGACGTCGTGTCCGGCAGGGGAGGGGATCAGGGTTCGCGCATCGCGCGCAGCATGGCGTCCCGCACCGGGCTCGCCAGGTAGGCGAAGGTCGTCCGCGATGCCGTGCGGATGAACACCTCGAACGCCTCACCGGAGCGTACGCCCTCCGTGAGCCCGGTCTCGCAGGCGATGCGGACCACGAAGAACGACTGGCCGGAATGGGCGTCGCGCTCGCGATCCGGGGCAACATAGCGCACCTCGCCCGTGATGATCTCGCCGCTGCGGCCGCTGAATCCGCTGCGACGCAGATCGACCTTCTGGCCGGTGGCCACGTGCACCACCTGTTCCGGCGCAACGCGCGCCTCGATGATGAGCGGCTCGCCCGCGGGGACCACGCTCATCAGCACCTGGTGGGGCTGGATCACCGCGCCCGGAGAGGACACGCTCATCGCGGTGATCACCCCGGCCACCGGAGCGCGCACCACCAGGCGCTCTGCCATCGCGGTCGAGGCGGCCACCTTCGCATCCAGCTCCGCGATCGACGACTCGATGGTCGCGAGTTCCGAGGCAGCCCGCAGGTGGCGTTCCCGGCTGTGGTTTTCCAGCTTCAGAGACACTTCGTTGAGCCGCTGGCGGGCCAGCGCCAGTTCCGCCTCGCTCTCGGCCGACTTGGCCTGGGAGTCGTGCGCGCTGCGGCGCAGCCGCAGGACGTAGCTGCGCGAGACGAAACCCGAGTCCTGCAGTTGCTGGTTGGTGTCGACGTCAGACTGCGCCAGGGTGCTGCCGGCGCGGTCGGCCTGCCTGCGATCCTCGAGTGCCTTGATCTGGGCACGGATGGCGGCGATCTGGTCCCTGTAGAACGCGCGTTCCCGGTCCGCCACGGCGCGAGACAGGTCGAGCGACTGGTTCTGGGTGTAGGCGAAGCGGGACTGGCCGGCGCTGCGTCTGTCACGTCCGCCACGAGACTGCGTCGACGCTTCCTCGAGCTCTGCCTGCAGGCGGTCGCGACGGGCCCGCAGCGCCTCGGCCTGGGTGCGGAACACGTCCAGAGCTGCGGAGATCTCTTCGCTGGTCAGCTCCAGCAGGGGCTGACCCGCCTCGACCCGGTCGCCGTCACGCACGTGCAGCGTGCGGACGATGCCACCCTCGAGGTGTTGCACCGTCCTGTGACTGAGCTCCGGTTTGGCGAAACCCGCGGCGATGACGGCGCCGTCCAGCGGCGCCGCCAAGGCCCAGCCGACGAGGATGGCCGCCGTGACCGCGAGTGTTGCCGCGCCGAGCCGGGCGGCGGACCCGACGCGCTTGCGATGACTGGCCTGCATGCTCATGCTGCCGACGCCTCCATCTGTGCGGGCGGATGCTCCTTTGCAACGGGGGCGGTCCGCGGCGGCGCCGCCCGGCGCGGGGCGGAACGCGTGGCCAGCTGGCGCAGCACCTGCATGGTCGGGCCCAGGGCCTGGATGCGGCCGCGATGCAACACCATGAGTCGTTCGGAGGAGGAGAGAACGCTGGCCTTGTGGGCGATCAGGACCACGGTGATGCCACGGGCCTTGAGGTCGCGCATGCAGGCCATCAGCGCCTGTTCGCCCTCAGCATCGAGGTTGGCGTTGGGCTCGTCCAGAACGACGAGTTTGGGATTGCCATAGACCGCGCGGGCCAGCGCGATGCGTTGGCGCTGCCCGAACGACAGGTGCTCCGCGTGGTCGCCGATCTCGGTGTCGAAACCGGCGGGCAGTGACAGGATGAGATCGTGGCAGCGGGCGAGCCTGGCGGCTTCTGCGATCCGGTCCGGATCGGCGTCGCCGAAGCGGGCGATGTTCTGCGCGACAGTGCCCGGCAGCAGGTCCACACTCTGCGGGAGATAGCCCACGTGCGTGGCCAGCGTGGCGCGGTCCCAGAGGGACACCGGAGCGCCATCCAGGCTGACCGAGCCGCGGGTCGGGGTCCAGATGCCGACGATGAGTCGCGCGAGGGTGGATTTGCCGGACGCGCTGGCGCCGACTATGGCGATGCTCTCGCCAGGGTGGAAGCGGAACGCGATGCCATTGATGATCGGGTGGTCTGCGCCCTGCAGACCGAAGAACACGCCCTCGGCCTCGACGCTGCCGGTCGGGGTAGGCAGCGCCGTTGCCGCCTTGGGCGGTGACGGTGCCTGCAGGGTGCGGGCGACCCGGGCGTGGGCGCCGAGCGCCTCCGACAGGCCGCGCCACCCCGATACCAGCTGCTCCACCGGGCCGAGGGCACGCGCCAGGACGATGGTGGCCGCGATCAGGATGCCCGGGGTGGCGCCCTGGGCGATCACCAGCCAGGCGCCAACGGCCAGCATGCCGGTCTGCAGGGCCTGTCGCAACCACTTGATGGTGGCGGAAAAGCGCGCGGCGCGTTCTGCGCTCTCGGTCTGGCCGTCGACCGCGCGATCGGCCAGCTGGCGCCACCGCGCCACCAGTGAACCCGTCATGCCCATGCCGTGCACCGCCTCGGCGTTGCGCTGGACCATGTCCATGAGGTGACTTGCGTGGCGCGCCCGGGCCGAGGCAAGGGACGTGGGGCGGCGCAGTGCGCGGTCGCTGATCCATGCCAGGGCCAGCAGCGCCAGTGCACCGGCGAGGGCGAGCGATCCCAGCACCGGATGCATCAGAAAGATCACGAAGACGTAGAACGGAAACCAGGGCAGGTCGAGCAGGGCCTTGGTGCCCGAACCCGACAGGAACTGCGAGACGATCTGCACGTCCCGCAGCGAGGCGGAATTCTGCGAACCGCCAGGCGTTGCGGACAGGCGGATGAGCACTTCCGCCAGCGCGGTGCCGCGGCGCTGCTCGTAGTCGGCGGCGATGGCGGCGAGGATGCGGTTCACCGCGACGTCGAGGAAGCTCACCGCGACGTAGCAGACGAAGGCGCCGGCGAACAGCATGCCCAGGGTCGGCATGCTGCGGCTTGGCAGGACACGGTCGTAGACCTGCAGCATGAACAGCGGTCCGGCCAGCACCAGCACCGCCGCCGCCAGTCCGAAGGCCAGCGCGAGTCCGAGCGGACGACGGTAGGGGGAGAGCAGACTATTCCACATGCGGGACCCTGTTGCCGAGAAAGACCATGGGGCTGGCGGCCTGCGCCGCCGACGGGGAGAAACACCCTCCCGACCGGGAGAGTCTGCGGGCACACGCGAAGGCCATGCCAGCCGGGGTCGGGAGGGTCGGGCTCACATCACACCACTTCGAACACGTCGGACAACACCAGCGCTTCCGTCGGCGCGGTGTCGCTGAACACGCCCTTGACGGTGATCGACCAGCTGGTGTCGCCGGTGACCGCACCCGCGCCCACGCCGCTGGCCAGTTCCTTGACGAGCAGCGCATCGACGAAACCGTTGCCGTTGGTGTCGACCGCGGTCAGCAGATGGTCCCAGACGCTGCTGGCCAGCGTCTGGTCCTGAGCCTCCTCCTCGGGGATGTCCTCCCAGGTGTGGTGCAGGAGGTTCTCGGTGAACCAGGTCTTGTCGACCGGCTTGCCGTCGATCACGAGGCGGATCTTGTCCTGGCCCTTGATGAAGTCCTCGATGGTGTCGTGGCCCTGGTTGGTGCCGGCGATGGAGCCGACCGTGGAACCGTTGTTGCCATTGCCCAGGTCGAGCCAGGCGCTGCCGGCGTTCCAGTCGACGTAGAAGCCGCCGCGGAACAC
>JBEICA010000207.1:0-6365 GCA_040373665.1 Burkholderiales bacterium
CATCGCCAGCCTCGAGGGAGGCATCCTGCGCGAGTTGCGAGTCAAGGAAGGCCAGCAGGTGGCCGAGGGCGAGGAGCTGGCGCTGCTCGACCCCACGCGCTTCGAGGCCCAGCAGGCCGAGGGCCAGGCCAAGCGCCAGGCGCTGCTGGGCACCGTGGCGCGCCTGGAGGCCGAGGCCGCCGGCCGCGACCTCCGTTTCCCGCCCGACCTGGCCACCCAGGCGCCCCAGGTCGTGCAAGGCGAGACCGACTCCTGGCGCGCGCGCCAGCGTGCACTCGACGAGGCGGTGGGCATCACGCGTCGCAATGCCGAATTGCTGCAGCGCGAGCTCGGCATGGCGCAGGCCTTGTCGGCCCGCGGCCTGATGAGCGAGGTCGAGGTCATGCGCCTGCGCCGCCAGGTCAACGAACTGCAACTCCAGGCGCAGGAGCGCGTCAACCGCTTCCGCCAGGAAGCCAGTGCCGAGCTCGTCAAGGCCCGCACCGAGCTCGCCCAGCTCGGGGAGCAGATGGTGGTGCGCGATGACGCGCTGCGGCGCACGGTCCTCACGAGCCCGGTGCGCGGCGTGGTCAAGCAGATCCGCATCAACACGGTGGGTGGCGTCATCAGCCCAGGGGCTCCGGTGATGGAGATCGTGCCCATCGGCAGCCGCGTGCTGGTGGAGGCGCGCATCCGCCCGGCCGACATCGGCTTCGTGCGGGTGGGCCAGGACGTGGTCGTCAAGATCAGCGCCTACGACTACAGCGTGTACGGCGGCCTGAAAGGCACCGTCCAGTCCATCAGCCCAGACGTCCTGGGCGACGCCGACAAGGCCATGCCGGGCGCCGAGGCGGGTTACTACAAGGCGATGATCCGCGCCGACCGCTCGAGCCTGCGCGTCGGCGACAAGCCCTTGCAGGTGCTCCCCGGCATGGGAGGCAACGCCGACATCCGCACCGGGGAGCGCTCGGTTCTGAGCTACCTGCTGCGGCCGCTGATGAAGAGCCAGGAAGCTTTCCGGGAACGATGACACCGCCCGGACATTCAAGGCGCCGGCAGGAACAGCACATCGAAGAGGTCGGATTTCCAGTCTTGGCCCGGAACGTCTCCAAAGCAGAATACGCAGATGATCCGAACAAGAACGTTTGCGCTGCCGCAGCCCGGGCCTGGCCCGTCGGCTTCGCGCCGGTCATCCGGGCGCCTGCTCGCGGCGCCGGGCGCGCACCTGCAGCGCTTTGCAACGGAAACCGCAGCCTCGAGCCGGACGAACCTGGCAACTCTCTTGCGCTGAGCGTACGGCCCGGGGCTGCGTCGCCCTGCGCCGAGCCCCCCCGACCGAACACCCACCGTTGCCGCATCTCCCTGGAGCCTCGTGCATGACCTCACCCAGTGACCTCAGATTCCTCGTGGTCGATGATTTCGCGACGATGCGTCGCATCGTGCGCGGCCTGCTCAAGGACATGGGATGCTCCCACGTCGAGGAGGCCGAAGACGGTGCCGCGGCCCTGCACATGCTGCGCACGAGACCGTTCGACTTCGTCGTCTCGGACGTGAACATGCCCAACATGAACGGGTTCGACCTGTTGAAGTCGATCCGGTCGGATCCGGCGCTGGCCCACCTGCCGGTGCTCATGGTCACCGCCGAAGCGCGCAAGGAGGACATCCTGCTCGCGGCCCAGAGCGGCGCGTCCAGCTACATCGTCAAACCCTTCACCAAGGCCACGCTGGAGGACAAGGTCCTCAAGATCGTGCAGAAGATCCAGGCTCGGGGCTGAAGCACCGGGACAGCGCCGCACGCACTGCCGGGCATTCCGCGCATGCGGCGTGCGGGCTGGAGCCACACCACCAGAATCATCGCCCCGAACGAGCATGAACCCTGAACAGAAGAGCCCATCCCCGGCCCCCGACGAGGACGCCGACGCGGCCGTCTTCCTGCGCCTGGGCGCAATGGCGCGGCAACTGCACGATTCCCTGCGCGAACTGGGAGTGATGCCGCAACTCCAGCACGCGGCCGAAGGACTGCCCGACGCACGCAGCCGCCTGAAGTACGTGTCGGAGAAGACCGCCGAGGCTGCCGGCAAGGTCCTGGATGCCGTGGACGAGGTGAAGGCGCTGAACACCGGCGTCGCCGACTCGGCGCGCTCCCTGGCCGCGCGCCTGGGCGAAGGCACGGCGGACGCGCCGTCGATGCAGGAGATCCGGCAGGTGCTGCAACAGATCGGCGAGCGCACCGATCAGGCCGACGCCCGCTTGACCGACATCATGCTGGCCCAGGACTTCCACGACCTGACAGGCCAGGTGGTGGCGCGTGTGGTCACGCTGGCCAACGACCTCGAGGTCAGCCTCGTCAAGCTGCTTGTCGAAGTGGCGCCGGACAGCGCCGGCACCGCCGCCGACCACCGGCTCGCGGGGCCGGTGATCGACGCGCGCGGCCGTACCGACGTGGCGGTCGACCAGACGCAGGTGGACGACCTCCTAGCCAGCCTGGGCTTCTGATGTCTCACCCGAGCCAGTCCCGCCGGCCGGCCTCGACTGCGCTGGCCAGCGGCCCGCAGCAGAGCCACACCCACGAATCTGCAGCATCGAACACGGGAAATGCGCCATGCCCGGCACGCATCTCTCCTCAAGACTCGATGTAGCCCTGCCGAAAATGCATAGATGTTGATGGAACGCAACGGCACGGCCACGAAGTCCACGCCCCCCGACCCCACGCAATGGCTGGCCGAATTGAAGGCCCGCAGGCGCGAACCCGGCGAAGCCAGCTTCTTCTGGTACGACACCCAGTTCCAGCGGGTCTCGGTGAAGGTGCTGCCCGGAGAGTACTCCGCGCACGCGGCGGAGCTGGTAATCGCCACGACCCTCGGCTCCTGCATCGCCTGTTGCCTCTGGGACCGCGGCGCGCAGGTGGGGGGCATGAATCACTTCATGCTTCCGGAAGGCAACGGCAGCGACGGCGGAAGGTTCGGCACCTTCGCGATGGAGAAGCTCATCAACGCCCTGCTGAAGCTGGGGGCCCGGCGCGGCTCCCTCGAGGCCAAGGTCTTCGGCGGCGGGCAGGTGCTTTCGGGGATGACGACGATGAACATCGGCGAGCGCAACGCACGCTTCGCGATGGACTTCCTGCGGACCGAGCGCATCCCGGTGGTCAGCAGCGACGTGCTCGACATCTACCCCCGGAAGGTGGCCTTCCTGCCCGTCAGCGGCAAGGCGATGGTCAAGCGCCTGCCGGCGTCGCAGTCGCAACTGGTCGCGAGCCAGGAGCGCGTGGCGCTCGATCGCAAGACCGAATCGGGCAGCGGCTCCGTCGAGCTTTTCTAGCCCACCGCCCAGGTCGAGGAATTGTTCGGCATGTCAGGAAACAAGCAGATCAAGGTGCTGGTGGTCGACGACTCCGCGCTCGTCCGGTCCCTGCTGATGGAGATCATCGACCGCCAGCCCGACATGCGATGCGTCGGGACGGCTGCAGACCCGCTGATCGCGCGCGAGATGATCCGTGAGCGCAACCCCGATGTCGTCACGCTGGACGTCGAGATGCCCCGCATGGACGGGCTGGACTTCCTGGGGCGGCTGATGCGCCTGCGGCCCACGCCCGTGGTCATGGTGTCCTCGCTGACCGAGCGCGGCGCCGAGGCCACCTTGCGGGCCCTCGAGCTGGGCGCGGTGGACTTCGTCGCCAAGCCCAAGCTGGGCCTGGCCGACGGGCTGCGCGGCCTGGCGCACGACATCGTCGACAAGGTTCGCACCGCCGCGGCAGCCCGGGTCGACCGCCGCGCGACACCGCGCGAAGATCGCCCCGCGACACCACTCTCCCCGCTGGGCCGTCTCTCGACCGAGAAGATCATCTTCATCGGCGCATCCACCGGGGGAACCGAGGCCACCAAGGACGTGCTGTCCCGCCTGCCCGCGGACGCGCCGGCGGTCGTGATCACACAGCACATGCCGCCGGGGTTCACGCGCGGCTACGCCATGCGCCTGGATGCCGCGTGTCGGCTGCACGTGCGCGAGGCTTCCGACGGCGAGCGTATCCTGCCCGGGCACGCCTACATCGCCCCCGGAGGCCTGCACCTGGCCGTCGATCGGTCCGGCGCGAACTACGTGGCCCGGGTGTTCGACGGGGAACCGGTCAACCGCCACAAGCCCTCGGTCGAGGTGCTGTTCCAGTCGGCGGCCCGGGTGCTCGGGCCCAACGCGCTGGGGGTCATGCTCACCGGCATGGGGGCCGACGGGGCCCACGGCATGCGTGCGATGCGCGACGCCGGGGCCTACAACATCGTGCAGGACGAGGCGACTTCCGTGATCTTCGGCATGCCGCGGGAAGCCATCGCCGCCGGAGCCGCACACGAGGTGGTGCCGCTGCACAGCATCGCGCAGCGTCTGCTCGAACGTCTGCGCTCCGTGGGTGCCGCGGCAAGCAACCGGATCTGACTCATGGAAAACCCGCAATCCTTCGAATCCGAACCGCGCCCGATGACGGTCGGCCTGTCGCCCGAAACACTGGTCGACGTCCAGGACGGCATCCTGACCGCCTGCACCGACCTGGACCGGCTCGTGTCGCTCTTCAGCGCAGCCTGCGCCGAGGTCAACGCCCGGTTCGTCACGGCCTCCAACCTCATCGACCAGATGCGCGCCGAAGGCCTGCGCGACGGTCCGCAGCTCGACGCGCTGCAGACCCACCTGGGACATGCCGTCGTCGCCCTGCAGATCGACGACATGGCCACCCAACTCGTCGACCACACCCGGCGCGTGCTGCGGCACTGCGCTGACAGCCTCGCGGCGAGCACGTTCGCCGACGAGGACGGTGACGACGAGGTCATCGAAGCGCGTCCCCTGCGCCCCAGCCCTGTCACCCAGGCAGGCATGGACGCGGGCTCGATCGAACTGTTCTGACCTGGCAGCCGCACAGCGCGGCACACACCCTTCCTCTGAGGTTACCCATGCGAACGATTCTCGCCGTTGACGATTCGGCCTCGATGCGCCAGATGGTCGCTTTCACGCTGCAGCGTGCCGGATACGGCGTCGTCAGTGCCGTGGACGGCCTGGATGCCTGGGCCAAGTCCGCCGAAGGCACCTTCGACCTCGTCCTGACGGACCAGAACATGCCGAACCTCGACGGACTCGGCTTGACGCGGAAGCTGCGCCAGACCGACAAATTCCGCACCACGCCCATCCTGATCCTGACCACCGAGAGCAGCGACGAGATGAAGCAGGCCGGCCGCGCCGCCGGGGCCACAGGCTGGCTGGTCAAGCCCTTCGACCCCGTCAAGCTGGTCGAGGTCGTCGGTCGCGTCATCCGCTGAACCCACCCGCAAGGAGTTTGCGCATGGCCGAGAGCTCATCCACGTTCGACGCGGGTTTCGACCTCAGTCAGTTCCACGCCGTCTTCTACGAGGAGGCGGCCGAGAACCTCGAGACCATGGAGCGGCTGCTCCTGGCGATCGACCTCGAGACGACAGACGAGGAGGAGCTCAACGCGATCTTCCGCTGCGCGCACTCCGTCAAGGGCGGGGCAGCGACCTTCGGCTTCGGCGACATCGCCGAACTCACCCACGAGATGGAGACGCTGCTGGACCGGCTGCGCCGGCTCGAGTTGCGCGCCTCGCCGCGCATGGTGGACGTGCTGCTGGAGAGCGGCGATGCCCTGCGCGCCCTGCTCCAGGGCCACCGCAGCGGCGCAGGCGCCGGCGCGATCGACACCACGGACCTGGTCCGGGAGATCCGGGCCATGGCCGAGGGTCGCGCCGAAGCGCCAGCCCCGAAGCCCGCAGCGAAGCAGCCACCCGCTGTGGCCCCTGTGCCCACGGCGGCAGCCGAGGCTCCGGCAGCGGCGCCTCCGGCACCGGCCGCCGCCGACGAGGCGCCCCCGCCCGGCATGCGCCTGCTCGAGCTGACCGTGGGGCCGCTCGAGCGGCCGGATCAGGCCGACGACCTGCCCGCGCTCTTCGCGGAAATTCCTGGACTGGGCCAGATCGAGCCGCTGGACGGCGGCGTGGCGGCCGACAACCACCGCCGCTTCAAGCTCACCACCACCGCCAGCAGCGACGAGGATCTGATCGATCTCTTCTGCTTCCACGTCGACCGCTCGATCGTGCGGCTGACACCGCTCGGCCTCGGCTACGGCTTCCACGAAGGCGCGCCCGGCGATCCCGACGCCGATCAGGACGCCGACGGCGGCCGCCCGGCCGCCGCAGGGCTGCCCGAGATCGACGGATTCGGCCTGTTCGACGACATGCCGGAGACCGAGGCCGAGGCCGACGCGGCCGAACCGCCCGACGAGGCTGCGGTATCCCTGGCGGCTGCGCAAAACCCGGCACCCGTGCACACCGTCACGGTGCCCGCCTCCACGCCCTCCGCGCCGGAGCATCCGGACACGCCCGGGGCGGCCCAGG
>JBEICA010000337.1:0-3555 GCA_040373665.1 Burkholderiales bacterium
CTGGAGCGGGTGAAGGGAATCGAACCCTCGTCGTAAGCTTGGAAGGCTTCTGCTCTACCATTGAGCTACACCCGCCTGGATTCGCCCGGCGTCGGAGTCCGACCACATCCGGAACGCCTGCCCGGTCTTCGACCGCTCGCGCTGTCATTTGGTGGAGGGGGAAGGATTCGAACCTTCGAAGGCAGAGCCGGCAGATTTACAGTCTGCTCCCTTTGACCGCTCGGGAACCCCTCCGACGAAACACGCGATTATCTGGATGCGGACCCGTGATGTCAAACGTTTCTGCGAAAGTCGCTTGGCGGCATGTTCACACCACCGGGTTGGGATTGTGCAGATGGACCTTCTCGATGGCAGCGATCAACTCGTCATCGAGTGTCCGTCCCGCGGCGTCCAGATTCTCCCCCAACTGCGCCAGGCTGGTCGCACCGATGATGGTACTTCCCACGAACCACTGGCTCTTGACGAAAGCGAGCGCCAACGTCGCCGGGGACATCCCGTGCTCCGAAGCCAACTGCGCGTAGTCGGAAACAGCTCGCTCGACCATCGGCTTCTGGTAGCGCTGGCCGAAGGGGGGAAAACGGGTGAGCCGGGCACCCGGAGGCTGGGCGCCCCCGAGGTATGTGCCCGTCAGGTGCCCGAAGGCCAGAGGGCTGTAGGCCAACAACGACACCCCCTCGTGCCGCGTGACCTCCGAAAGCCCCGCCTCATAGGTTCGATTGAGCAGGCTGTAGGCGTTCTGGATGGAGACGACGCGTGGCAACCCATGCCGGTCCGCAAGCTGCAGGAATTGCATGACGCCCCATGGGGTCTCGTTGCTGAGTCCGATGTAACGCACTTTGCCGGCGCGCACCGCCCGATCCAGCGCCTGCAGCTGTTCGAGGATGGGCACCGACGCGCGCTCCCCCGCCGGATCGTAGTGGATCCGGCCGAACGAGGGCACGTATCGGTCTGGCCAGTGGATCTGGTAGAGGTCGATGTAGTCGGTACGCAGCCGCTGCAGGCTCGCGTCGACTGCCGCCGACACACCGGCCTGATCGATCGCGAGCTGCCCTTCCCGGATCCAGCCGAAGCCACGGCCAGGACCGGTGATCTTGGTGGCGACGACGACGCGGTCACGCGCGCCCCGCGCGAGCCACGAACCGACGAACCGCTCGCTCAGCCCCTGGGTCTCGGCCCTGGGCGGCACCGGGTACATCTCGGCCACATCGATGAAGTTCACGCCCCGACCGACCGCAAGATCAAGCTGCGCGTGGGCTTCAGTCTCCGTGTTCTGCTCGCCGAAGGTCATCGTCCCGAGACAGATCTCGGACACCGTCAGGCCGCTGTCACCCAGCTTGTTGTATCGCATGTTTCATCCTCCATTCGGGGGGCAGGCCACCGGGGTACCCCGCCGATCGGCCGCAAGGTCAGACATCATGGACTGCCACCACCATCTCGAGCTCGACACTCGCGTCGCGCGGCAGGACGGCAACCCCGATGGCGCTGCGGGCGTGCCGGCCCGCACCGCCGAAAACCTCCGCCATAAGGCGGGAGGCTGCATCGATGACTCGGGGTTGCTCGTGGAACCGCGGGTCCGAGGCCACGAACCCGGTGAGTTTGACCACCCGGGACACCCGGTCAAGCGAGCCGAGCGCATCCCGGAGCACGGCCAGCGCCTGCAGCGCACAGCAGCGCGCCGCCTCCTCGGCCTGGGCGACCCCCACCTCGGCACCGACCTTGCCGACGGCGGCAAGCCCGTCCCCCTTCCAGGGCAACTGTCCACTGACATAGGCAAGCCCACCCTCCACGACCACCGGAACGTAGGCAAATTTGGGGACAGGCGGCGCGGGCAGGACGAGCCCGAGCTGGGCGAGGCGGGTTTCGATCATGTGTGCACCATCAAAGCGGCGTGAAGCGGGTCGTTAAAAGACGATGGGTGTCAAGCGCCTGCGGCGGCCATTGAAATCCGGGTGGGCCGCCGCCAATTGAAAACCATCTGTGTTGTGCCACGAAACCGAATGCAACGGAGGTCGCCGCCATGGATGTCATCTACAACAGCCCCAATTACCACGTGGTCGAGTACCCGGGCTACGGATTCGAGGTCATTGCCAAACATACCGCCCGCGGGACCTACCTCACCGGAGCCGTGGCGGTCCGGTTCAAGGCAGACCTGGCACAGGCTGCGGCGGAGGAGGCCTCGGTCGAGACTGTCGACGAGTATCTCGGTGCGTACGACGAATTGATGACTCAGCCAGCCATCTATCACTGAACGCTGCAGCCCCTCCGCTCCAGAAACCAACGGGGCGGCCTGTCACCAGGCACGCCCCTCATCTACTGCATGCACTTGCCGGTCCCCGACAAACCTCGGGACCGGCCGCACACCCGCACCAGGCTCAGTGCGGCTGCGTCGCCGCGACGCCAGGCTCGATCACCATTTCGGTGAACGGCCAGACGTAGGCCTGCAGCATGACGAACACCCCGATCAGGCAGGCCAGTGCGATCGAGTGCCAGAGCACGTAGCGCAGGATGACGCCCTCCTTGCCGCTGTAGCCCGTGGCCACGGACGCCACCACGATCGACTGGGCGTCGATCATCTTCCCCATCACCCCGCCCGAGCTGTTGGCTGCGGCCATGAGGGTGGGAGACAAGCCGAGCTTGTTGGCGGTGATCTGCTGCTGGCTGCCAAACAGCGCATTGGAGCCTGCGTCAGTCCCGGTAAGGGCTACCCCGATCCAGCCGATGAGCGTACCGAAGAAGGGATAGAGCCAGCCGGTGTTGGCGAAGGCCAGACCAAGGATGGCGTCCATTCCCGAGTAGCGGGTGGTGTAGCTGAGGGCGATCATGGCCACGATGGTCACGATCGAGTAACGCATGATCCAGATGGTCTCGAGCCAGTTCGCCACCAGTTCCTTGACCTTGAAGCCCATCATGAACCCGCTGATGATCGCGGCCAGCAGGATGCCGGTGCCGGTGGCGGACAGCAGCCCGAACTTGAGCACGGCCCCCTCGGGATGAGGGGCGGCGACGGCCGGCGCGACACGCTGGACCATCTTGTGCAGACCGGTCATCTCGAACTCGAAATACGTCACCCCCTTGGTGTTGAGCCAGGCCTTGACCATGGGGAGCCCCCAGGCGAACAGGATGACCGTGAGGATGATCCACGGCATCCAGGCCTTGCGGACCAGATCCGAAGAGTGGCCATGCACGGCCTTCGCGGCATCGGCGTAGGGAACGATGCCGGCGGCCGATCCATCGGCTGCCACCATCACCTCGCGCGGCTTCACACCTTGAGGAACACGGCCACCGCCACCATGGAGATCATGGCCGATACCATGTCCACCAGCCAGGGCCCGTGGAAGTTGGAAATCAGAAACTGGGGGATCGCGAAGCTGAGGCCGGCGACCAGAATGGCAGGCCAGATGTCCATCGCCCGCTTGAATCCGCAGAAAGTGATCACCAGCCAGAAAGGCACGATCACCGAGAAGAACGGCAGCTGCCGGCCCACCATGGCCGACAGGTGCAGCAGGTACTCGTCGGTATTCTGGGTGACGCTGTTGAGCACGATGATCGGGGTGC
>JBEICA010000282.1:0-4757 GCA_040373665.1 Burkholderiales bacterium
CCGCCTTGGCCTTGGCCGCCTTGGGAGACTTGCCCTTGGGGGTCTTTGGCGCCTTGGGCGATTTCTTCCCCTTGCCGCCGCTTGGTGTCCGCCCCTCGCCATCACCTCCCTCTTCATCGTCCTTGATGCCTCCACCCTCCTGCTTCTCGCGGCGCCAATAAGGTCGCGTGAGAGGCATCCCGCAGGACACGGAGTCACCCTCCCAGAGCAAACATCCGGCAAGCGACCGCGGAGCGTCTCTTGTCTTCCGCCCAGGCTAGACATGGGAAGCTACGTTGTGCGCAGAGGTTCATGCTTTGAGACTTTGAGGGTGGACCGGCAAACAAAGAGGCGGAGAGTTGGAGCATGATCTGTCAGGGACAGAGCGAAAGCACGATTTAAAAATCCATGGGAACACGGTTCCCTGCCTCACCTCATCGACCATGAGGGCCTCCGTCATCGTGCGGCCCTGCGGGGCAGTCTCGTCGGTTCGGCGCCGTACATGAATGGCATGGGCATGAGCGCTGTCGTGGGGCCGGCCCTCGCAGGCCGGGGTCGGGCTGTCGGACCCCAATATAGCCCCTCCCGCTGCGACGGTGAGACCGTAGTTGCTTCGCGTACACTCGGACTCATCCTGGCCTGCCGGAGCCCACGCCATGATCCGCCGGATCGCCCGCCTGTTTTTCGCCGCGCTGCTCGTATCCCCCTGCCTGTCCGCCGAGCCTGTCGCCCGGGTGGAGTCCTTCTCGCCGATTGGTGAGATCAAGGGCGTGCGGCAGGTGACGGCGCGCTTCTCCACCCCCATGGTGTCCTTCGGCGATCCCACCGTCGCCCCGCCCTTCGAACTGGCCTGTCCGCGCAAGGGCAGCGGCCGGTGGGTGGATTCGCGCCAGTGGGTGTTCGATTTCGAGCACGACCTGCCCGGCGGGGTGCGCTGCGTGTTCACGCTGCGGGAGGGTGTCGTCGACCTGGCCGGTGCGGCAGTCGCTTCGGGTCGCTTCGAGTTCTCCACCGGCGGTCCGTCGGTGCGCGATGCCAACCCCTGGGACGGCTACACGGGCATCGACGAGAACCAGGTGTTCATCCTGGGCCTGGACGCGCCCGCCACCGATGCGTCGGTGGCACGCAATGCCTGGTGCAGCATCGGTGGCCGCGCCGAGCGCGTGCCGGTGCGCGTGGTGGAGGGGCGCGAGCGCAAGGCCATCCTCGACCGCCAGCGTGACTTCCTGTTGCGCCTCGTGGAGGAGACGGCGGACCGCGTCGGCCTGCAGAAGGCCATCCGTGCCCGCGATTACCGCGACCTGCCGGTGCAACTGGTGGCCTGCCGGGGGCGCCTGCCGCAGGACGCCGAGGTGCAGCTCGTTTGGGGTCGCGGCATCGAGACGCCGGACGGGGTGGCCACGAGCGCCGACCAGACGCTGGGCTTCAAGGTGCGTCCGGCGTTCACGGCGAAGCTGTCCTGCCGCCGCACCAATGCCCGCGGCAACTGCATCCCCGTGCTGGGCATGAGCCTCGACTTCACCGCGCCGGTGGCGGTGTCGGCGGCCGAGAAGATCACCCTCAGCGGGCCGTCGGGGGAACGCCTCCCCTTGAAGATCTCCGACGACGAGCGGCGTTCCGGACAGGTGACCTCCCTGGTGGCGCCCGGGCCGTTCCCCGAGGATGCGGCCCTGCAGATCACGCTGCCGCCCGGCCTGGTGGACGACGGCGGCCGGCCGCTCGCGAATGCGGCGCGCTTTCCCCTCACGGTCCGGACCGACCCGGCACCGCCGATCGCGAAGTTCGCCGCCCGCTTCGGCGTCATCGAACTCCATGCCGATCCGGCGCTGCCCATCACCGTGCGCAACGTCGAAAAGACGCTGGCCGGCCGGCAGACCGGTCTGACGGGCGACGCGGCGGTCAAGGGTCTGCCGGCGCGTCTGCTCAAGGTTCAGTCGCCGCGCGACGTGATCCGCTGGCTCAAGCGACTCGAGGGCGGAGAGGCGCGCTGGAGCGCCAAGGGCTATGTCTCGAACAGCATCTTCGGCCCGGCCGAGGCCACGACCGCGCTGACCGTGCCCCGCCCCGGTGGCGAGAAGGAATTCGAGGTCATCGGCATTCCGCTGCGCGGCCCCGGTTTCTACGTGGTCGAGGTGGTGAGCCCGCGGCTCGGGCAGGCGCTGCTGGCCGATCGCAAGCCCTACCACGTCTCGGCCGGTGCCCTGGTCACCAATCTGGCGGTGCACTTCAAGTGGGGACGGGAGAGCTCGCTGGTGTGGGTCACCAGCCTGGACCAGGGACTGCCGGTGCCGGCCGCGGAGGTGGCGGTGATGGATTGTGCCGGACGGGTGCTGGCCGGCGGAGTCACCGACGCCCAGGGCGTGCTGCGGGTACGCAAGACCCTGCCGTCCCAGGATGCCGTGCCGGGCTGCATGTCGCAGTGGGACAAGCAGCTGTTCGTCACCGCCCGGAAGGGCGCCGACGCCGCCTTCGTGCTCTCGGGCTGGGACGAGGGCATCTCCAACTGGCGCTTCAACCTGCGTCAGGGCATGTACTCGCCGCCCGACATGGCGGTGACGGTGTTCGACCGCACCTTGCTGCGGGCCGGCGAGACTGTCGGCATGAAGCACTTCCTGCGGCGGCGTACCGGGACCGGTTTCGCCGCGGTGCCTGCCGGCAGCCGGCCGGTGCGGATGGTGATCCGTCACCAGGGGACGGGGCAGACCTGGGAGCAGCCCCTCGCCCCGGACGCCGCGGGCATCGCCGAATCCACCTGGGCGATCCCGGCCGACGCGAAGCTCGGGGAGTACTCGGTCACCCTGGCCGGTCTCCCGAAGAAGGGCGAGCCGCCGGGCCTCGTGTCCGGGGCCGAGTCGGGCACCTTCCGGGTGGAGGAGTTCCGGGTCCCGGTGCTCAAGGCCGCAGTGCAGTTGCCGGCCGGACCGCTGGTGGCGGCATCCGCCGCGTCGGTCGGCCTGCAGCTGTCCTATCTGTCCGGCGGCGGGGCTGGCGGGCAGCGGGTCAAGGTCCGTGCCCTGACCCAGCCGCATGGTGTTTCCTTCGACGGCTACGAGGGCGTGAATTTCGCCAACGGCGACGTGCGCGAGGGCCGGATGGACAGTTCCGGCGGCGGGGGCGGCACCGATGCCGCATCCGGCGACGAGGGTGACGATGTCGTCGAAGCGCCTACGCGGGCCGAGGCGTCGGACGGCGTGAGGCCGCTGGAGACCCGCGTGCTCGGTCTGGACGCAGGCGGCGGCGCCCGGGTCGAGCTGACCGGGCTGCCACGCGCCGAGGTGCCGCGCCAGCTGGTGGCGGAGATGGAGTACGCCGACCCCAACGGCCAGATTCTGACGCGCTCGGCGCGCGCCGTGCTGTGGCCCTCGGCCGTGGTGCTGGGCGTGCAGCCGGAGGGGTGGGCCATGTCGCGTGACAAGGTCAGCCTCAAGGTCTTCGCCCTCGACACGGCGGGCCGGCCGCTGGCCGGTGTCGCGGTCGCGGTCGATGTCTTCGAGCGCCAGTCCTACGCCCACCGCAAGCGCCTGATCGGCGGCTTCTACGCCTACGAGTACGGGGAGGAGACGCTGCGACTGGCCGAGTTCTGCTCCGGGGTGAGCGACAGCGCCGGTGTTCTGATCTGCGAGGCGCCCGTCAGCCGTGCCGGCAGCCTGATCCTGCGCGCCCGGGCGCGCGACGCAGCCGGCAACGTTTCCGTGGCGCGCAGCGACGTCTGGGTGGCCGGAGACCGCGACTGGTGGTTCGACGTCAGCGACGGTGACCGCATGGACGTGGTTCCGGAGCGGCGCCGCTACGAGCCTGGCGAGACCGCGGTGCTGCAGGTGCGCTCGCCGTTCCGCCAGGCCTCGGCCCTCGTCACGGTGGAACGCGAGGGCGTGCTGGAGGCCTTCGTCACCCGGCTGGACGGCAAGGCGCCGGTGGTGAAGCTTCCGCTCAAGGGGGGGCATGCGCCGAACGTGTTCGTGTCCGTCTTGGCGGTGCGCGGGCGGGTGGCCGACGTGGCGCCCACGGCGCTGGTCGATCTCGGCAAGCCGGCCTTCCGCATGGGCGTGACCGAGCTCAAGGTGGGCTGGCGTGCCCACGAGCTGGCGGTGAAGGTGCAGCCCGGCCGCGACGTCTACCGCGTGCGGGAGCGGGCGAAGGTGCGGGTGCAGGTGTCGCGCCCCGATGGCAAGCCCCTGCCGGCCGGCGCGGAAGTGGCCGTGGCGGCGGTGGACGAGGCCCTGCTCGAACTGCTGCCCAACCCTTCCTGGCAGTTGCTCGAGACCATGATGCAGCCGCGCGGCATCGAGGTGAACGCCTCCACCAGCGTCATGCAGGTGGTGGGCCGGCGACATTACGGCAAGAAGGCCGTGCCCTCGGGCGGCGGCGGCGGCCGTCAGGGCTCGCGGGAGTTGTTCGACACTCTGTTGCTGTGGAAGGCCCGGGTGAAGCTCGACGCCGGCGGCGGCGCCGAACTGGAGGTGCCGCTGAACGATTCCCTGAGCGCCTTCCGCGTGGTGGCCGTGGCGTCCGCCGGCACCGGTCTGTTCGGCACCGGGGCGGCGACGCTGCGCACCGCCCAGGATGTGATGCTGCTGTCCGGCCTGCCGCCGGTGGTGCGCGAGCAGGACCGGTTGTCGGCCGCATTCACGGTACGCAATGCCTCGGAGCGGGCGCTGGACCTCGAGGTCGAGGCCGAGGTGTCGGCACTGCCGGCGCGCCCGCCCCGGGCCCCCCGCGGCGCGGGGGGGGGCCAGAACCAGGCCCCCCCCGCGGACCCCCACCACCCCGGGCCCAGC
>JBEICA010000254.1:0-5240 GCA_040373665.1 Burkholderiales bacterium
ACATCGCCGGCCTGATCCTGACCGACCTGTCCTATACCCTGGTGGATCCGCGCGTGAGGTTGCGATGATGGCCGGCATCGCGCCGGTGATGCTCTGGACCGACGCCCTGGTGCTGGCGTTGCTGGTCGTGGTGGCAGCGTTCGTGTGGTGGAGCCGGCACGAGGAACACCTGCGCGCGCCCTGGCGGCGCGTGGCGGCGTCGCGCAGCGGCATGGTGGCCGCCACCGTGCTGGCGTTCTTCGTCGCCGTCGGTCTGCTGGACTCGCTGCATTACCGCGTGAGCACGGCGCCGCCTGCGCGCCAGGGAGGTGCCGTGTCGGCCCGGCCGGGCGGAGGCGAGGTGCTGTCCGTGCTGGACGCGTTGGCCGAGCCTTTGCGCACACGCACCGAGCGCACCTTCTCTGCGCCGTTCGCCACCCACGCCCACGCGCGCGAGACCCTCACGCTCCCGGACGGTACCCAGGTGCGGGACTTTCCGCGTCTGCGCCATGGCGGCGCCCATCTGGGCGATCCGCAGCGTGATCGCGGGCCCGACATCGCCCGGGCGTGGCGCGTGGCATTGCCGCCGCGGCGCTGGTCTGGACCCTGCTCGCCGGCCTGCTCAGTTTCGTCGCGGCCCTGCGTCAGGGTGTCCCGGTCGGGCAGGTGTCCCGTGCCATCTGGAGCGGGCGCCACCCCCTGCCTCTGCGCGCGGTGCTGGTGACGCTCGGCATCGTGCTCGCCGTGCTGGGCCCGCTGCTGGTGTTGTCCACGCAGTACCACGTGCTGGGTACCGACAAGGTCGGCCAGGACGTGCTCTACCTGACCTTGAAGAGCGTCCGCACGGGACTGGTGATCGGTACCGTGACGACCCTGGTGATGCTGCCCTTCGCGCTGTCCCTGGGGATCATGGCCGGCTACTTCGGTGGCCGCATCGACGACCTGATCCAGTACCTCTACACCACGTTGAGCTCCATCCCGGGCGTGCTGCTGATCGCGGCAGCCGTGCTGATGATGCAGGTGACCATGGATTCGCACGCCGACATCTTCGATTCCGTGACCCGGCGCGCCGACTTCCGCCTGCTGTTCCTGTGCGTGATCCTCGGCATCACCAGCTGGACCGGGCTGTGCCGCCTGCTGCGCGGGGAGACGCTCAAGCTGCGCGAGATGGAGTATGTGCAGGCCGCCCGCGGCCTCGGGGTCGGCCACGCCACGATCATGCTGCGCCACATCCTGCCCAACGTGCTGCATCTGGTGATCATCACCACGGTGCTGGGCTTCAGCGGGCTGGTGCTGGCCGAGGCGGTGCTGTCGTACGTTGGCGTGGGGGTCGATCCGGCCATGAACAGCTTCGGCACCATGATCAACGCGGCGCGCCTGGAGATGGCGCGCGAGCCGGTGGTGTGGTGGTCGCTGGCCTCGGCCTTCGTGTTCATGTTCGTGCTGGTGCTGGCGGCCAACCTGTTCGCGGACGCGGTGCGTGACGCGCTCGATCCGCGGCGGCGTGCCCGTCCTGCGGGTCCGTCGACAGCCGGGAACACGGCATGACCGCGCCTGTGCTTTCGGTCGAGGGATTGGTCACGACGGTGGCCTCGGGCGCCGGCGAGTGGCCGGCGGTCGACGGCATCTCGTTCGAGGTGGGACGCGGTGAGACCTTCGCCCTGGTGGGCGAGTCCGGGTGCGGCAAGTCGCTCACCGCCTTGTCGATCGCGCGCCTGCTGCCGGCCGCTGCGGCCACGGTCGCGGGGCGGGTGGTGTTCGAGGGTCGCGATCTGCTGGCGCTGCCGGAGCGGACGATGCGCGACGTCCGGGGCCGGCGCCTCGCGATGGTGTTCCAGGAGCCGGCGACCAGCCTGAATCCGGTGATGACCGTGGGTGACCAGGTGCGCGAGGTGCTCGCACGCCACCTCGGTTGCCGGGGCCGGGAGGCATCGCAGCGTGTGGTGTCGCTGTTCGAGGCCGTCGGAATCCCGGATCCGGTGCGTCGTCTTGCCGAGTTCCCGTTCCAGCTGTCGGGCGGACTGCGCCAGCGCGTGATGATCGCCATGGCCATTGCCTGCGAACCCGACCTGCTGATCGCGGACGAGCCCACCACCGCCCTCGACGTGACGCTCCAGGCGCAGGTGCTCGAACTCCTCGCGGAGCGCCAGCGCCGTACCGGCATGGCGATGCTCCTCATCACCCACGATCTCGCCGTGGTCGCCCAGGTCGCTCACCGGGTGGGGGTGATGTACGCGGGGCAACTGGTCGAGACGGCGTCCGCCGCGCGCTTCTTCGAGGGCCCGCGCCACCCCTACGCACGTCAGCTGCTCGCCGCCCTGCCGGGCGCGGGCCGCGGGGGCGGGCCGCTGGCCAGCATCCCCGGCGCCGTACCCGCTCCCGGGCAGATGCCGGCGGGCTGCCGTTTCGAGCCGCGCTGCCAGCTCGCGCGTGCCGATTGCGCCCTGCGGCCACCGCGGCTGGTGCCGGGCGGGGACGGGGCGGCGCGCTGCCTGTTCCCCCTGGAGCCTGGTCCGGCGCCGTTGCCGGCCACGGACGGCGCTACGGCGCTGCACGAGGCGCGCGTCACTGCCGATGCCCTGCTCGAGGTCAGCGACCTCCAGGTACGCTTTCCCGTCCGTGGCGGGATGTTCCGGCGGGTGCTGGGGGAGGTGAGGGCGGTCGACGGGGTCAGCCTCCGCCTGGCTGCGGGCCGCACCCTGGCCATCGTGGGGGAATCGGGTTGCGGCAAGACCACCCTCGGCCGCGCCCTGGTGATGCTGCAGCCGGTGCAGGGGGGGCGGGTGGTGTTCGAGGGCCAGGATCTCGCCGCGCTGTCGCCCGGCCGTCTGCGCGCCATGCGGTCACGCTTTCAAATGGTGTTCCAGGATCCGTTCTCGTCGCTTGACCCCCGTCTGCGGGTGTGGGAGATCCTGCAGGAGGGGATGCTGGCGCTGGACCGCCCGCCCGCCCCTGCGGTGCTGGCGGCCCGGACCGCCTCCCTGCTGGAGCAGGTGGGGCTGGATGCCGACTGCGCCACCCGCTATCCGCACGAATTCTCCGGCGGGCAGCGCCAGCGCATCGCCATCGCGCGCGCGCTTGCGGTCGAACCGAGGCTGCTGGTGTGCGACGAGCCAACCTCGGCGCTGGACGTCTCGGTGCAGGCGCAGATCCTCAACCTGCTGCGCGATCTGCAGCAACGGCTGGGCCTGGCCTACGTGTTCATCACGCACAACCTCGCGGTCGTGGAGCACATCGCGCACGAGGTGGCGGTCATGTACCTCGGCCGGGTGGTGGAACAGGGCAGCGTGCAGGACGTGCTTGGCCGGCCGGCCCACCCCTACACGCGGGCCTTGCTGGCTTCCATGCCGGTGATCGGAACACGCTCGGCAGTGCCCCCCCTGGCCGGGGAGCTTCCCTCGCCCGTGACGCCCCCGGCGGGCTGCCATTTTCATCCGCGCTGCCCCCAGGCCCTGCCCCAGTGCGCGGGCAGTTATCCGGAGGTGACCTCGCTGCCCGGGGAACATCGGGTGAGGTGCCACCTGCACGGCTGAGGTGCCGACGGAGATCAGCGTCCGGCGATGCGGTGCTGTTCCTTGCGGGTCGCAGGTTTCTTTGCGGCGCGGGTACCGGACGGCGTGTGGCCACCCTTCGCGGACCGATGACGGTCCGGATGTTTCGCGCCGGCATGTGATCCGGTGTGGGCCTTCGCGGGTGCCTGGCGGGCGTCGTGCCGCAGGTGACGGGCGCCCCCGCCGCCGCTGGCGGGGGGGTGCAGGCGCAGGACCGCGCCCGGTCGCGCTGCAGGCCGGGACAATCGGTTCCAGGCCATGAGATCGTCCACCTCGACGTCGTGGCGGGCAGCGATGCCCGCCAGGGTCTCGCCCTTGCGGACCCTGTGGATGCGCTGCTCGGCCCGCGCCTGGGGGGGGTTGAAGCCGGTGGTGTCGATGCCCGCGTCGGCGGTCATCCAGGTCGTTCCCCGCGTCGCACCGGCCGGGACCAGCAGCGTCGAGCCGGCCTTCAGGCGGGTGCCAGGCCGGATGTCGTTGACCTGTGCGAGCAGCGCGACGCTGGTGTGGAAACGCGCCGCGATGGCGTCGAGGCGTTCCGCCGCCGGGAGCCGGTAGGTGCGCCACGAGGTGAGGGGACCCTCCAGCGCCCGGAGGTTCTGCTCGAACACGTCGGCCTTGTCGGCCGGGATGAGCAGCGACTGGTCGGTGGCGATGACCGGGCGGTTGTGGCCGGGGTTGAGCGAGTGCAACTCCTCCAGCGGCACTTCGGCGAGCTGGGCGGCCCGCTTGAAGTCGATGTGGCCGGGCGCGGCCACACGGATGAAATAAGGCTCGTTCGGCACCTCGTCCAGCGCCATGCCGAAGCGCTCCGGCTCGGAGACGATGTTCTTCACCGCCTGCAGCTTGGGCAGGTAGTTGCGCGTCTCCGCCGGCATGTTCAGGTTGCTGTAGTCGGTGGGCAGGCCACGCCGCTGGTTGCGCTCGATGGCCCGTGCCACCGCCCCTTCGCCCCAGTTGTAGGCGGCCAGAGCAAGCTGCCAGTCGCCGAAATCGGCGTGCAGCTTCTGCAGGTAGTCCAGGGCGGCGCGCGTCGCCGCGAGCACGTCCCGGCGACCGTCGTACCACCAGTTCTGCTCCAGGCCGTAGTTCTTGCCGGTCGAGGGAATGAACTGCCACATCCCCGAGGCGTGGGCCTTGGAGTAGGCCTTGGGGTTGTAGGCGCTCTCGATCATGGGGAGCAGGGCGATCTCGAGCGGCATGCCGCGCTTCTCGACCTCCTCGACGATGAAGTGCAGGTAGCGCTTGCCGCGCTCGACGATGCGCTGCAGGTACTGGGGACGGTTGGCGTAGAACGCCTCGTGACGGTCGACCAGGGGGGATTGCAGGTCAGGCACGCCGAACCCGGAGCGCACCCGTGCCCACAGGCTGTCGACCTTCTCCGCCCGGGCCAGCGACTCCTCGGCGGATGGTGTGGCCAGGGGTGTGACGGCGACCGGCGGGGTGGCCAGCCGCTGTGCACCGGCTGTCGGCGCGGCGGCGGGCATCGGCGTGGTTGCCGGCGAGGCGTCGGCACGGATCGGTGCCGGCGGCTGCGTGGCTGTGGCTGTCGTTGCAGCGCCCGCCGTTGCGGCGGGTGGCTGTGCCGGGGGTGGATTCGGCGGCTCCGCCGGGGAGCCAGCCGTCCGCGCGGTCCACGAGGCGGTGGCCTGACGGTTCACCGGGGCGGGGCGCTGCGGTCCGGTCGTCACCGCGGCGGCCGGCGGCTCG
>JBEICA010000103.1:0-10832 GCA_040373665.1 Burkholderiales bacterium
CGTCAAGACCTCGCTGGCCCCGGGCTCGCGCATCGTCACCGAATACCTCACCAAGGCCGGCCTGCTGCCCCACCTGGAGAAGCTCGGCTTCGCGGTGGCGGCCTACGGCTGCACCACCTGCATCGGCAACGCCGGGGATCTGTCGACCGAGATCAACGACACCATCACGAAGAACGACCTGGTGTGTGCCGCCGTGCTCTCGGGCAACCGCAATTTCGAGGCGCGCATCCACCCGAACCTGAAGGCCAACTTCCTCGCCTCCCCGCCCCTGGTGGTCGCCTATGCCATCGCCGGCACCATCACCCGTGACCTCATGACCGAGCCGGTGGGCAAGGGGCGCAACGGGAAGGACGTCTGGCTGGGTGACATCTGGCCCACCAGCGAGGAGATCCACAAGCTGATGAAGCACGCCATGAACCCGACAGCCTTCCGCAGGAACTACGGTCAGGTCAAGGGCGCGCCGGGCGAGCTCTGGGAGAAAGTCGAGGGTGTCGACGGGCAGGTCTACAACTGGCCCACCTCAACCTACATCGCCCGCCCTCCCTTCTTCGACGGCTTCACCCAGGAGCCGGCGGCTGCGGGTGCCGCCGGCATTCGTGGCGCGCGCGCTCTGGGCGTGTTCGGCGACTCGATCACCACCGACCACATCTCCCCGGCCGGCTCGATCAAGGAGAGTTCTCCGGCAGGCCGTTGGCTGGTCGACCACAAGGTCGGCAAGGCCGACTTCAACAGCTACGGCTCCCGCCGCGGCAACCACGAGGTGATGATGCGCGGCACCTTCGCCAACGTCCGCATCAAGAACCTCATGATCCCCGCGAAGGCCGATGGCTCGCGTGTCGAGGGCGGCATCACGCTGCACCAGCCCTCGGGCGAGGAGATGTCGATCTACGATGCCGCCATGAAGTACATCGCTGCCAGCACCCCGACCATCGTCTTCGGCGGCGAGGAGTACGGCACCGGATCGTCCCGCGACTGGGCCGCCAAGGGCACCCAACTGCTGGGCGTCAAGGCTGTGGTGGCCCGAAGCTTCGAGCGCATCCACCGGTCCAACCTCGTCGGCATGGGTGTGCTGCCCCTGCAGTTCAAGGGCAACGACTCGGTCGAATCGCTCGGCATCCGTGGTGACGAGGCGTTCGACGTCCTGTTCGGCACGGACCTGCGCCCCCAGCAGGACGTGGAACTGGTGATCCGGCGCACGGACGGCTCCGAGCAGCGTGTCGGTGTGAAGCTGCGCATCGACACGCCGATCGAGGTGGACTACTACCGTCACGGCGGCATCCTGCCCTACGTGCTGCGCGAACTGCTCGCGGCAGCCTGATCGTGACGCAAGGCCGGCGCGATCCGCGTGCCAGGCAACACGGGTCGCGCCCGGCGCCGCCGCAGCGCCGGGTGCTTGTGCGCACGGGCGGGGCTCCGGCATGATCACCCGCCGGCGTCATGCAGGATCCGGTGTGGGCACCGGTCACTTTCCGCGAGGTTTTCCTTGAAAGCAGCCACCATCATCGCGACGCTCGCCATGGCGTCGCTTCTCACTGCCTGTGGGTCGGACGCTCCCAAGGGACCGCGCATCGACGTCACCATCGGCCAGCAGCTCATCGAGCTGAAGGAGGCGCGCGACGCCGGTGCCCTGACAGACAAGGAATACGAGCGTCAGAAGAAAGCGCTCATCGACAGCATCGAGTGATGCACGGGAGACACAGCGACATGATCAGCACACCGACGATCCGCCGCGTCGCCCTGCTCGGGCTTCTGGCCACGGCGCTGTCCGGCTGCGGTGGCGACACCGTGGTGAAGATGGAGCAGGCCACCCAGATCTCGAAGGGGTGGGAACTGAAGGACCTGCAGAAAGCCCTGGAGGCGGGTGCCATCACCCGCGAGGAATTCGACCAGATCAAGCAGAAGCTGCTGAAACGCAAGCACTGAGCGTCCGCGCGATCAGTCGTCCTCGAGTGGCTGACCGGGAAACAGCACGTCCGCGAAACCGAAGCTGCGCAGGTCACGGATGCGCATGGGGTACAGGATGCCGTTCAGGTGGTCGCACTCATGCTGCACCACCCGGGCATGGAAGCCGTCGGCGACGCGGTCGATCGCCTGGCCGGCGAGATCCCGCCCCCGATAACGAAGCCGCGTGAAACGGGGCACCAGGCCGCGCATTCCCGGGACCGAAAGGCAGCCCTCCCACCCCTCCTCCATGTCGTCCGAGAGCGGCTCGAGCACCGGATTGAGCAGCACCGTGAAGGGGATCTCCTCGCTGTCGGGGTAGCGCGGGCTCCGGAAGCCGCCGAAGATCACGACCTGCAGATCCACGGCGATCTGCGGCGCCGCCAGGCCGGCACCATTCATGTGCTTCATGGTGTCCAGCATGTCGACCACCAGCGCCTCGAGTTCCGGGGTGCCGAAACGCTCCACCGGCCTGGCTTCGCGCAGCAGGCGCGGATCCCCCATGCGGATCACCTCACGGATGGCCAATTCGCTTCACCGTCTCGGCCAGTACCCGGCGTGCCCGGGTCACGCTCTGCTCCATCACCGCCATGATCTGCTCCATCGAGATGCCTTCCCGGCTGTCGCCCCGCCCGGCCGCATGGTTGACCGACACGGCCAGCGTCGCGTAGGCGATCGACAGCTCGCGCGCCAGGGCCGCCTCCGGCATGCCGGTCATGCCCACCATGGTGGCGCCGTCACGCTCCAGGCGGTCGATCTCGGCAGCCGTCTCCAACCTGGGGCCCTGCGTGGTAGCGTACACGCCTCCGTCCGCCACCGACTCTCCGAGGGCCTGCGCCGCGTCCAGGATGGCCCGGCGCAGATCGCCATCGTACGGGTGGGTGAAATCGATGTGGGTGACCGGTTGGTCGCCACCGTCGAAAAAGGTGCTGCGCCGCCCCCAGGTGTAGTCCAGGATCTGCGACGGCACCGCCAGCGCCCCTGGCCCCAGCGCCGGACTGATGCCGCCGACGGCGGCCACCGCCAGCAGATGGCGCACGCCCTGGGCGTGCAGGGCCCAGATGTTCGCCCGGTAGTTCACCTGGTGCGGCGGGATGGAGTGGCCCGCGCCATGGCGCGGCAGGAAGACCACACTGCACTCTCCGAGGCGACCGAAGGTGAGTGCCCCGGACGGCTCTCCGTAAGGCGTGCGCACCACCTGCCGGCGCGACTCCGCCAGTTCCGGCCAGCGCGTCACCCCGGTACCCCCGATGATGCCGATGATGCCGCCGCTCACGCGGGCTCTCCCAGCGCATAGATGGCCGGCAGATTGCGCCACAGTCCCTCGACGTCCATGCCGCAGCCGAACACGTACCGGTCCGGTACCTCGAAACCCACGAAGTCCGCGCGCACCGGCTTGTCGCGCCCGGTGCGCTTCTCGCACAGCACCGCAACCCGCACTTCGGCCGCACCGGCACGGCCGAGGCTGTCCAGGATCGCGGCCAGGGTGTGCCCTTCGTCCAGGATGTCGTCGAGAACGAGCACCGGTCGCCCCCGCACCGACTCCGGCGGCACCACCTTCCAGACGATGGTGGCACCCCCCGTGGTCCCCTGATAGCGGGTGGCGTGCAGGTAATCGAACTCCAGCGGGAAATCGAGCCTCGGCAACAACTGCCCGGCGAGAAACACCGCACCACGCATGACCATCAGCACCACCGGAAAACGCCCACCGAGTTCGACCGTGATGCCGGTGGCGAGGCGGTCGAGCGCACGCGACACGTCCGCGGCGGACCGGATCATCTCCGCCCGTGCGAGCAGTTGCCTCGCCTCGTCTCCCGACATCATCGCGCTCAAATCAGTTTTGTCCGCACCATCTCGGCTGCGAATGCCGCGAAGTCCTCGCCCACCTCCGGGTGCCGCAGCGCGTAGACGAAATTCGCCATGAGATAGCCCAGTTTGGAGCCACAGTCGTAGCGCGTGCCGTTGAACTCCAGGGCCAGCACATGCTCGACATCCAGCAGACGGGCAATGCCGTCGGTGAGCTGGATCTCCCCGCCGGTTCCCCGTCCGATGCGCTCCAGGAAGTCGAACAGCCGCGGCGTCAGGATGTAGCGCCCGACCACCGCCAGATTGGATGGCGCATCCTCCGGCCGGGGCTTCTCCACCATGCCGGTGATCCGGTGCAGCCCGCCGCCGATCGCCTCGTTGCGGATCACGCCGTACTTGTTGGAATCCTCGGGGGGGATGGTCTGCACTGCGAGCACGGAATTGCGCCGCTCGGCGAACACATCGACCATCTGCTGCAACGTCGACGGCGCGGCGTCGATCAGGTCGTCGGCGAGGATGACGGCAAACGGTTCGCGGCCGACCACCGGCCGAGCACAGAGCACAGCGTGGCCCAGTCCCAGCGCCTCGGGCTGCCGCACGTAGATGCAGCTGACGTCCGAGGGCACGATCTTGCGCACGCAGTCGAGCAGCGTCGTGCGCCCCTTGGCCTCCAGTTCGGTCTCGAGCTCGTAGGCCTTGTCGAAGTGGTCCTCGATCGCCCGCTTGTTGCGGCCGGTGATGAACACAAGCTGGGTCATGCCGGCAGCGACCGCCTCCTCAACGGCATGCTGGATGAGGGGCTTGTCAACGATCGGCAGCATCTCCTTGGGGCTGGCCTTGGTCACCGGAAGGAATCGCGTCCCCAGCCCGGCCACCGGGAACACGGCCGTCTTGATCGGTCCCGTCATGCGTTCTCCCTGTCATGTTGCCGGTCCGGGTCATCCGTTCCGAGCATTTGCAACAACGCGCCCTCGTCGATGATCTTGAGACCCAGCGACCGCGCTTTTTCGAGTTTGCTGCCGGCCTCCGCACCGGCCACGACGAAATGCGTGCGGGCCGAGACGCTGCCCGCCACCTTGCCACCCTGCGCCTCGATCATCGCCCGCGCCTGATCGCGCGACAGACCAGGCAGCGTGCCGGTGAGCACGAAGGTCAGGCCCGCGAGTGGTGCGGCAGCCGCCACCGGCGCCTCCACCGGCCAGCTGACATGCTGCCGCAGCGCGTCGATCACCTCGCCGTTGTGCGGCTGCGAGAAGAAATCGAGAATGCTCTGCGCCACCACCGGCCCGACGTCCGGCACCGCCATGAGCTGCTCCAGCCCGGCCGCCCGCAATGGCGCCAGGTCACCGAAGTGGCGGGCGAGGTCCCGGGCGGTGGCTTCACCGACATTGCGGATGCCGAGCGCAAACACGAACCTTGCCAGGGTCGTGTTACGGCTTTGCTGAATCGCCGCCAGCAGATTTGCGGCCGAGCGCTCGCCCATCCTGTCCAGCCGGGACAGGCGGGCTGCGTCCAGGGCGTAGAGGTCCGCCGGGGTGCGCACCATCTCGCGATCCACCAGCTGGTCCACCAGACGTTCGCCCAGGCCCTCGATGTCCATGGCCCGGCGGGATGCGAAATGCAGCAGCGCCTGTTTGCGCTGGGCCTGGCAGAACAGGCCACCGACGCAGCGGCGCACCGCCTCCCCCTCCTCCCGGATGGCGGCGGAGCCGCATACCGGACAGCGCTCCGGAAGCTCGAACACCGGGCCTCGCGCCCTCGCAGCGTCCGGGACCACCCGGAGGACCTCGGGGATCACGTCGCCGGCACGCCGCACCACCACCGTGTCGCCGACGCGCACGTCCTTGCGCCTGACTTCGTCCTCGTTGTGCAGGGTGGCATTGGTGACAGTGACCCCACCGACGAACACCGGATGCAGGCGCGCCACCGGCGTCAACGCACCGGTCCGCCCGACCTGGACCTCGATGCCCAGCACCTCGGTCATCTCCTCCTCGGGCGGATACTTGTGGGCGATGGCAAAACGTGGTGCCCGCGAGACGAATCCGAGCTGTTCCTGCTTGCGCAACTCGTCGACCTTGTAGACCACGCCGTCGATCTCGTAGGGCAGACTGCCGCGCCGCGCGCCGACGCCGCGGTAGTAGTCCAGCAGGCCCGCAAGCCCGGTGGCCACGGCTCGCTCGGGACTGACCGGGAAACGCAGGCGCGCGAGCCAGTCCATGATGGCGCTGTGGCGGTCCAGCCCTTCGGGCAGCACCGTGGCGTCGCCGATGCCGTAGGCGAAGAAGGACAGACGCCTGTCTGCGGTCACGCGCGGGTCGAGCTGCCGCAGGGCGCCGGCAGCGGCATTGCGCGGATTGGCGAACAGGCGCTCATCCCGCAGCCGCTGCCCGGCGTTGAGACGCTCGAACTCGCGCCGCGTCATGAGTACCTCGCCGCGCACCTCCAGCACGGGCGGGACGCCCGCGGCTGGCAGCCGCAGCGGGATGCTGCGCACGGTACGCAGGTTGGCGGTGACGTCCTCGCCCGTGCTGCCATCGCCCCGGGTCGCACCGCGCACAAGCACCCCCGCCTCATAGGTGAGGCTGACGGCCAGCCCGTCGAACTTCGGCTCGACCGCATACGCGACGATGTCGGCCCCGGTCGCCTCGCGCACGCGACGGTCGAACGCCTCCACGTCCTCGTCCGTGAAGGCGTTGTTGAGCGACAGCATCGGGACGGCATGGGGTGCCGGCGAAAAGGCCTCCGAGGGTGCGGCGCCCACGCGCCAGGTCGGGGAATCAGGGCTCACCGCCTCGGGATATTGCGCCTCCAGCGCCTGCAGGCGCTGGAACAGCCGATCGTACTCGGCGTCCGGAACCTCCGGCGCGTCAAGCACGTGGTAGCAGTAGTTGTGGTGCTCCAGACTGCGCCGCAGCGAATCGATCTCCGCCTGCGTCGCCGCATCCAGCGCCATCAGGAGAACAGACGGTTGGCGGTGTCTCCGCCCGAGGGGATTCCGGCCTGCTCCATGGTCACGTAGACACCGGCGAGCAGTTTGCGGATGGCGCTGAGCCCGTTGTCATCAAGAGGGCGGCGATTGTCGTCCACGATGAAGCCGTCCAGCGACTCGGCAAAACGCTTCGCGAGCTGCACCATGCGGTCGTAGGAAGAGATGCCCCCACTGGCGCGCGGCACGTCGAGCAGGAAGGTGATGCCGGTGGTGGTCAGGCCCTTGATGCTGTCGGGAAAAAAGGGCTCGGCCGCCTGATTGTCCAGAGTGAACTCGGTCTGGCCCGCGACATCCTCACCGTGGAAGATGCCGTCGGCACGCAGCCTCAGCCCGCTGCTCTCGGCGAGCGCACGGATGCTGGTGCCCTGGAACATCTGTCCGGAACGCGCCACCACCGACAGGCCGATGGCGATGTCCACCTCGCCGCAGAAGGCGTCGAGTTCCTGCGCGCGCTTCTCCATCAACGCCACGTCGGGAACGACGATCTCGGCGCCGGCCTCCTCGGCGAGTTGCGTCATCTCGGAGACGAACGCCTCGAGCTCGGTGCGGCTCGTCACGGCCTGCCGGTCCGCGAGCAGCAGCGCGGCGCGCAGATGGCGGTAGCGCCCGTCGGCGGTCTCGTCCAGCGCCTGCCAGCCGCTGCCGGACTCATCGAACCCCGCAATGCGCACAGGTCTGCCGACACCGCCGGCGACACGGGTCAGGCTGTCGAGGAAGACGGCATCGTAGGCCTCGCCACGCCGGAACTCCACGACGCACTCCACCGACGACCCGTCGGCCTGGGGCGCCGGCGCGGGTGGTTGCGCAGACACGGACGGGAGCGCCTCGGCTGCAGGGGCAGCGCCCCAGTCGTCCTCCGCCGCCGTGGCCGCAGCGCTGGGCATCGGTGGCTCCGTCCCGGTATCCCGCGCCTTCGTGTCCTGCTCGAAGAGGATGTCACGAGGCGGCAGATCGAACGCCTGCTCGGCCCGCTTGCGATGGCTGCGCTCCTGCCACCAGTTGAACCCGAGGACACCGACGATGACCAGCGCCCCGAAAACGAGAAGTCCCAGCTGAAAGTCGCTCATGACGATCCCTGTTGTATGGAGCCCGGCCGCACCTCAGGCCGCCTGATCCTCGCGCATGCGGAGGGCTTCCTCGATGTCCACCGCGACAACGCGGGACACACCCGACTCGGGCATGGTGACACCGATCAACTGCTCCGCGAGCTCCATGGTGATCTTGTTGTGGCTGATGAAAATGAACTGCGTGTGATCCGACATCCTGCGCACCAGCTGACAGAAGCGGCCGGTGTTGGAATCATCCAGCGGCGCATCGACCTCGTCCAGCAGGCAGAACGGGGCGGGATTCAGGCGGAACATCGAAAACACCAGAGAGACCGCCGTCAACGCCTTCTCGCCGCCCGACAGGAGGTGAATCGAGGCGTTCTTCTTGCCGGGCGGGCGCGCGATGATCTGCACGCCGGCGTCCAGGATCTCCTCTCCGGTCATGACCAGCCGCGCCTCGCCGCCGCCGAACAACTGCGGGAACATCTCGCCGAGGTAGGTGTTGACCTGGTCGAAGGTGCCCTTCAGCAACTCGCGGGTCTGCCGGTCGATGCGACGGATGGCGTCCTCGAGTGTTGCCACGGCCTCGGCGAGATCGGCGGACTGCGCGTCCAGAAAGGCCTTGCGTTCCGTGGTCTTGCGCAATTCCTCCAGCGCGGCGAGGTTCACTGCGCCGAGGGCGGCCAGCTCGGCCTGCAGGCGGTTGATGTCCGATTGCAGGGGTACCCGGCCGCGGCGCCTTCTCCAGCAGCGGCACCAGCGCCTGCTCGTCGGCCCGGGCCTCCTCGAGCAGCCGGGCGAAGTTCTCCTCCGCGAGGCGGGCCTCCTGCTCCTTGAGCCGCAGATCCCCGATGCGCCCCTGCAGCGGATCGAGTCGTCGCTGCAGGCCGGCGCGCTGCTCGTCCAGTTCCCGCAGGCGTCGCTCCGCCTCGGCCAGGGCATCCCTGCCCGCACCCAGAGCCGTCTCCCGCGCCTGCCTGCGCTCCAGGATCGAGCCCAGTTGGGCCTCCAGCGGCGCCTCGTCGACAGCCGCCAGATCGCCCTGGGCCTGCTCGAGTGACTGCCTCGCGCGCGCCAGTGAATCGTCGAGCGACGCTGCCGAGCGCTGCAGTTCGCGCAGCCTCGCCTCGAGCCCGCGCACCTCGAACTGCGCCTCCTGAGCATCACGCTCGGCGGCGGAGATGCGCTCGCGTGCCGAGGCAAGCCCGGCTTCCGCCTCCGCGAAGCGGCTCTGGGCGCGCTCGAGGGCCTCCCCGAGCGCCAGGCTGGCGTCCTGCGCACGTTCGAGATCCTGTCCGGCCTCGTCGAGCGCGGCCAGTTCGCGATCGCGTTCCAGGACAATCTCGTCAAGCTCCCGGCGGATCTGCTCACGCCGCTCCCGTGCACGATCGGCCTGCTGTGCCGCCCGAAGATGGGCAAGACCAGCCTCGTGCCGGCGCTGCGCCAGCCGGGCGAGTTCCGCCCTGAGCGCCTCGACCCGGGCCCGGCAGTCGGCCAGTTCCTCCTCGGCGGCGGACGCCGCCGCGCGATGGCGGAGGAGTTCATCCTCGACATCGGGCAGCGTGCGCTCGAGCGTTTCTATCTCCCGCTTGCGCTCCAGCAGACCGTGGATCTCGGAATCGGGCGCATGAAATCCGATGCTGTGTGCGGTGAACACGTGGCCCTCGGGGCAGACCACGATCTCCCCCCACCGAAGCGCCTGCGATGCCGCCAGCGCAACCGCCGCGGAAGGCGCTGCCCACACCCCCCAGAGCCACTCCTGCACAGCCGCGCCGGCACCGGGATCCCGCGGGGTCACCAACTCCCCGATGGCGCGGCAACCGACGGGGACCCCGCCGGACTCCTGCGAACCCGCAAGCCCCGGCCGCACCATGGCGAGCTTCCCTGGTGGTGAGGCGCCGAACCAGTCCTGCAGCCGGGACGGATCATCGAGCGCCACGGCATTGAGGCGCTCCCGCAGCACCGCCTCCACCGCATCCTCCCAGCCAGACGCGACCTCGACCCGTTCCCACAGCCGGGGTGCCCTGTCCAGCCCGTGCTGACCCAGCCATCCTGACATCTGCTCGCTGGCACCGACCTGCCGTTGAAGACCCACCAACGCCTGCCGTCTTGCCTCGAGAGAGGCCAGCCGGGTGCGCGCTGCGTCCACCGCCCGCGTGGCATCCCGGAACGCGGTTTCGAGCACAGGCAGACGCTGCCGCAGGGATTCCTGCTGCTCGGACAGGCCGGCCATCTGCTCTTCCAGGGACTCGTGCTCCTGTCGCAGCAGCGCCACCTCCTCGTCCTCGGGTGCCTGGATGACAGACAGGTCCGCATGGAGACGCTCCTCCCGTGTCTGCCACTGGCGGAGCAGTCGTTCGGACTGGTCCCGTCTGGTGCGTGCGAGCTCGGCGTCTCGCTGGGCACCGCCGATGGCCGCGCGCACCTGCTCGAGCTCGGTGCGTGCAGACCTCTGCCGCTCGTTGGCCTCGGGCAGCGCATCCCGGCAGGCCTCGACCGTCAGGGCGGACTCTTCGGCGCGTTCCCGCGCGAACTCGAGCTCACCATCGACCGACTGAGCCGTGGCACGCACCTCCCCGGCCCGTCCGAGCTCGCGGGCGATCAGGTCCTCGAGTTCCCGCTTGCGCGCCTCCCCGCGATTGCGGTTCGCCCGGGCAAACTGCAACTGCTGCTCGATCCGCGAAAACTCGGCATTGACCTCGTAGAGCGCGCCCTGGGCCTCGTGCAACGCATCACCGGCCGCATAGTGCGCCGCGCGCGCGGTCTCGAGTGCGGCCTCGGTGGAGCGCAGGGCGGTGGTGGTGACATCCAGATCGGTGGCGGTCTGATCCAGCTCGCCTGCGAGGCGGGTCCGCAGGGCACCCGCTTCGCGGCGTCGCATGGTCCACAGCAGGCACTGGCTGCGGTGGATGTCAGCCTCGAGGCTGCGATAGCGCTCGGCGGCTGCGGCCTGTTCCTCCAGCCGGGTCACCTGGGTCTCGAGCTCCCGCCGTATGTCCTCCACCCGCAGCAGGTTCTCGCGCGTGTCCTCCAGGCGGTTCTCGGTCTCC
>JBEICA010000297.1:0-4482 GCA_040373665.1 Burkholderiales bacterium
CCCCCCCCGGTGGCGGGGGGGTCCCCCGTCGGGGGGGCCCCGCCGGCCGCCGGCTTCAAGCGCTCCGCCATCCGTCCCGCATCCCCGATCGCGCGGGTCAGCCGGCATGGATGCGCCTGCCCTGGCCCCGCTGCCGCGAGGACAGCCGGGCAAGCATTGCCGCGACAACCGCGCCGCCCAACGCGAGCGCCCAATCGTCTGCATCCAGCGGTGCGAGGTGCAGCAGCGGCGCGAGCTGCGGCGTCTGCACCAGCAGGAACGACAGCAGCAACGTGGTCGCCACCATGGCCCAGGCCAGACGGGTGCGCAGCCGCGTGAGCCCGGCCGTCATGCCGGCACTGGCGCAGGCCAGGACGACCAGTGCGATGGCGCGGGCGTGCGCGACGTCGTTGTCCTGCTCCAGTCCGCGCAGGAAGCTGACGGTGACCACGGCAGTGAGCAACAGGCCAACCGTGGCAATCACCGCCCACTGCAGTCTGCCGAAAAAGCGCTGGCGCGCCGCGCGCACCACGGGGCCGAGGCGACCGTCCGGCGGCAGGTCCTGGAACACCAGCAGCGCCGTCGGATGGATGATGAGTTCGAGCCACACCACGTGGATGGGCAGATACAGGACGGGGAACCCCGCGAGCGGGATCAGCGCCGCCGTCAGCACGAACGGCAGGTGGATCATGAGCAGATACTGGAAGCTGAGCCGCAGATTGGCGAACAGCTGCCGGCCCTCGGCGATGGCGCGCACGATGCTGCTGAAGTTGTCGTCGAGCAGCACGATCGAGGCGACCTCGCGCGCGCTGCGCGTGCCCCGCGCACCCATCGCGATGCCGATGTCGGCAGCCTGCAGGGCTGGCACGTCGTTCACGCCATCCCCCGTGACGGCGACGATCTCACCGCTGTTCCGCAAGGCACGCACGAGCGCGAGCTTCTGCGATGGAACGGCACGCGAGATGACGTCGACCTCCGCCAGCAGCGCGGTGTCCCCCCGTTGCAGCCGGGCACTCATCTCCTCGCCATCGACGGCACGCGGCTCGCCCGCCCCAAGCCCGATCTCCCGTGCAACGGCGACAGCCGTGCGGGTATGGTCCCCCGTCACCATGATGACGCGGATGCCCGCGCCTCGGCAGGCCTGCAGAGCCTCGGCCACCCCGGGACGGACAGGATCTTCGAAACAGAGCAGCCCTGCCATCTGAAACCCCCGGTCCGGCTCGCCGCCGGGCCAGGTCTCGGCGCGCTCCAGGGGCCGCCAGGCACAGGCGATCACCTTGTGCCCGGTGTCCGCAAAGGTGTCGATCCGTTCCATCCATGCGCGGGCGACGTCCTCGCCCGGATCGCACTGCGCGAGCACCACCTCCGGCGCACCCTTGACCACGGCCAGCAGCCCGGCGTCCCGGCGCACGACACTGGTCTCGCGCCTTCGATCCTCGGTGAAGGGAAAGGTCGTGATCGTCTCCCAGCCGGGAGGCGTGGGAAGTGCGTCCAGAATGGCGAGGTCCATCGGGTCGCCCGTCTCCAGGCGTGACGCCGCAGCCGCCAGTTGCAGCAGGGCATTGTCTTCCACGCCGCCTGCGGCAACGTGGTGACTCAGGCGCAACCTGCCCTCGGTGATGGTCCCGGTCTTGTCCGAACAGATGCACGTCACCCGCCCGATGTTCTCGACCACCACGGACCGTCTCACCAGCGCCTGCCGCTTCGCCAGCCGGTAGACGCCCACCCCGAGGAAGAAGGTCAGCACCACCGGAAACTCCTCCGGCAGCGCCGCGACTGCCAGCGTCAGGGCACTGAGCAAGGCATCCAGCAGGCCGTGCCCCTGCTGCCAGCGCACCCAGGCGAGCGTCAGGCACAGCAGCACCGCACCCACGACGAGCACCGCGACCAACTGGCCGACGGCTTCCTGCAAGGGCGTGCGCCCCTGGTCCCCGGGATTCGCCGAACGGGCGATCTCTCCGTAGAGCGTTTCACGGCCTGTGAATGCGACCCGCAACCGCGCTTCGCCCGTGAGCAGGCGCGTGCCGGCAAAGCCCCAGGCCTCGCCGTCGATGCCCGCCTCGGCCGCATTCCGTGGGAGCCGTTCGAGGACCCGCTTGCGCACCGGCAGGGACTCGCCGGTGAGCGCCGATTCGTCGGTCTGCATGCGCTCGCCGCCGACCACCAGTCCATCGGCGGGAAACGCCTCCCCCGCGGTGACCACCACGAGATCACCCGGGACGAGTTCAGACGCGGGAACGGTCCGCCTCAGGCCGGCACGCACCACCGTCGCACTGTTCGCCAGCCGGCTGCTCAGCCCTTCCATCGAGGCGCGCGTCCGCTGATGCAGGTAGGCATCCATCCCGACGAGCGGCAACAAGGCCAGCAGCAGAATCACCGACTCGCGGGGCTGGTCGACCAAGGCGAACAGGACGCTTGTGCCGAGCAGGAACCAGAGCATCGGATCGGCCAGCGTATCCCGGGCGACATCGCGCCACCCCTTCGGTGCAGCCTCGAGGATGCGGTTGGCGCCGAACAGCGCCGCGCGCGACGCGGCATCCGCCTCGGCCAGCCCGTCTGCCGAACCATCCAGCCCCGCCAGCCGGTCGACCGGCGCCTGCCTGATCATGCCGACCGACCTCTGCAGGCACGGCACCGAGCCCCGAGGACCGCGTGCATGGCGCCCCTGCCCCACACGGGTCGCGATGCAGCAGCGCTGTCACGGCGAACCGCGAACTCGGTCGCGCGAGGGTCCTCCCGAACGCCGGACGGTGGCGCCGGCCGCATCGCCCGAGCCGGGCCAACGACGATCCTCAACGGCATCCCCATTACGCCATCATCCCGTGGCCTGATGAAATATCCATCACATTGGGCTAGAACTCCACCCCAAGCCCCGTGCTGACTGACCACGCGTTGTAGCCTTCCTTGAGGTCATAGAACAGCCCGAGAGGAATGAATCGCTCGCCCTGCCAGGGCAGACGGTACTCCGCCCCCAGGCGAAAGATCGGGAAGCTCTTGTGCCTCTCGATCTCGTAGCCTGGCCCCATCACCACCGCCCATCTGTCGGTGATCGAATAGGAGCCCACGAACGCGACCAGCAGCGCCCTGTCGCGCTCCAGCGCATCCTTGCGTGGAATGACATACCGCGCCAGCTCCAGATGGCCCATGACACCCAACTCCAGACGCGGCAGCACCCGCCGGAAGTAGTCGACAGCGATGCCGGGCACGAACTGGCCATGCGCCCCGTTGGCGTGCTCTGCCGCGGCGGGCACATAGCCGTAGGCGAACCCGACACTGACGACATTCGGCCTCTCCACCGGGGATGGATCATGAGCCCAGGTCACGGAAGTCAAAGACGAGACGAGACCGAGGGACAACAGCCGTTTGTTCATGCGGAATTGGACCTCTGACGGAGACGAAGGAAGAGAGGGATCGGGAAGCACTCCACGCCCAACGCGCGGGAATCGGCGAAGGCACACCGCGCCTCCCTGGCACCGCGCCTGGTTGCGGCATGTGCCAGGCTCACCATCGCAGTGCTCTTGGACGCACGATCGGGCCGATAGCCCGACACGGCACAGACGACCCAGGGTATCGGCGAATGTAGCCGACAGCCCTCAGCCTCACAAGCGCGAGTCGCCTCCAACATGGGGGGCGTCTGGAGCGGGATGACTGCTTCCGACATGGCATGAGTCTGAAGCGTCGATTCAGGGTCGATCACCGCCTGGAGGGTGGTCGACCTGAACGAGTCCCGGGGTCACAACCGAAGGAGTTCGCATTCCGCTCGCCGTGTGGGGTCGAGCCAGCGGACAGAAGGAATGCTGGACCCGCGACGCAGCCCCGAGGCATGATGCAACCTGAGGGCCTCTAGAGGTGATGTCATGAAGCGTTGTCTCGCCTTTCGTCTCTGTCTTTCCCTCGCCGCGAGCCTTGCAGGCTCGGGTGCCACAACGGCCCAGGCACTGGATATGGAACAGGCCCGGGCGGCCATCGCCCCGTTCTACCAGGCCCTGAACGCCGGCAGCGACGCCGTGGCCCTGATCAACGCGGCGGCCGGGCCGGGTTGGGAGTCCTGCGGCAACACCAGCCGGTGCAGCAACGCCGAGCAGGTGGGGAAAGCCATCGCGGGATTCCACCAACGGGTACCGGATCTCAAGTGGGAGATCCACGAGATCCTGGTGTCGGGAGATCGAGTGATCGTGCGCGGCGAGGGCTCAGGCACGCCCGCGGGCGAGTTCCTGGGTGTCCCCCATGGCGGCCGCGGTTTCCGCGTCCTGTCGATCGACATCCACACCGTGCGCGACGGCAGGCTGTCCGGCCGGACCTATCACGTGGAGGACTGGATGGGTGCGACTCGACAGCTGAGTGGCCGCTGACACGGCGAGTCTGCCCCCAACGTGACCCGTTCCTCGGTCACGATCGACCATGCCTGGACCTGAACCGTGAACGTGCGCCATCGCATCATTGCGGGCTGCATTCTGTCACTTGTCGCGGCGTCCAACGCTTGCGCCCAGTTGTCCAGCACGC
>JBEICA010000193.1:0-6694 GCA_040373665.1 Burkholderiales bacterium
CGTGGAACACCAGGTGGGCGACCAGCTAAATGCCGAAGGCCGCGGCCAGCGACCGCTCGTCCGGAACCGCGCTGTTCAGCCGCATCCCGTCACCTTCGCGCCCCCCACCCATCGCCTTCAGCGCGAAGCCCCGCCATACTCATGAAAATCATGAGATCACATTGCTGATTTTTTCGAGGGGAAGGCCGGTCGGCTTGGAACACACTGCGCTCCGGATTACGAGATCTGGTTCGCGCGGAGGCATCGCACAGTGCCGTGTCGACAACAGGCTCGGATCCGGTCCCGATGCAGGATGCATTGGAACATCCCTGAACTCTAACATCCGGAGGTTGATATGTGGAGCAAGCCTGAGTACACCGAAATGCGTTTCGGCTTCGAAGTCACGATGTACATCGCCAACCGCTAATCAGCGACTGGTGAAGCGCGCGCGGCCGCCACAGCGGTCGCGCGTTTTTATTTGAACGCCCCGGTCGCAAGCCAAGCGCGACATGGGGCAAGCCGGATGCGCCGATGAAGATACGAGTGCTGGGAGCCGCGGCAGGCGGCGGGTTTCCCCAATGGAACTGCAATTGCCCCAACTGCGACGGCCTGCGCAAGGGCACGCTGAACGCCAAGGCCCGCACGCAATCGTCCATCGCCGTCAGCGGCAACGGCATCGACTGGGTGCTGTTCAACGCCTCGCCGGATCTGTTGGCCCAGATCCGCGCCTTCCCCGCGCTGCAGCCCGCCCGTGCGCTGCGCGACACCGGCATCCGCTCCGTGGTGTTGATGGACGGCCAGATCGACCACACCACCGGCCTGCTCATGCTGCGGGAAGGCAAGCCGCTCGAGATCTACTGCACGGACATGGTCCGCGAGGACATGACCACCGGCAACCCGCTGTTCAACATTCTCGGGCACTACTGCGGCGTGAACTGGCACCGCATCCCGATCGAAGCCGGCAACCGGTTCGAGGTCATCGGTGGCACGGGACTGGAGTTCACCGCGGTCGCCCTCAAGAGCAAGGCGCCGCCCTACTCACCTCATCGTGACAATCCGCACGAAGGCGACAACATCGGCATGGTGATCCGCGACACACGCACCGGCCACAGCCTGTTCTACGCGCCCGGCCTCGGCGAGATCGAGCCACATCTCGTGCCCTACATGGAGAAGGCCGATTGCGTCATGGTCGATGGCACCTTCTGGACCGACGACGAGATGGTCGACATGGGCATCTCGCGCAAGCGGGCGCGCGACATCGGACACCTGCCGCAATCCGGCCCCGGGGGCATGATGGACGTACTGGCCCCCTTGCGCGCCTCGCGCAAGGTGCTCATCCACATCAACAACACCAATCCGATCCTGAACGAGGACTCGCCGCAGCGGGTGGAACTGGCACGCCGCGGCATCGAGGTCGCCTTCGACGGGATGGACATCGAACTGTGAGGGAAAACACCATGGGTGCCACGGAGAACCTGCCCTGGGGCAGGGAGGAATTCGAACAGCAGATCCGCGCCAAGGGAAGCCGCTACCACATCTATCACCCCTATCACGTGGCGATGAACAGCGGGAAGCTGACGCGTGAGCAGATCCAGGGCTGGGTGTGCAACCGCTTCTATTACCAGATCGCGATTCCCATCAAGGATTCGGCCATCATGGCCAACATGCCGGACCGCGACCATCGCCGCCTGTGGATCCAGCGCATCATCGATCACGATGGCACCGCGGGCGACGAGGGTGGCATCGAGGCCTGGCTCACCCTCGCCGACGCCGTCGGGCTCGACCGCTCCGAGGTCACCTCGCTGCGCCACGTGCTCCCCGGCGTGCGATTCGCAGTGGATGCGTACATCAATTTCGCCCGCACCCGCCCCTGGCAGGAAGCGGTGTGCTCGTCGCTCACCGAACTGTTCGCGCCCGAGATTCACAAGGAACGCCTGGCCAACTGGCCCCAGCACTATCCGTGGATCGACCAGGGCGGTTACGCGTACTTCCGCAAACGCCTGTCCGAGGCGCGCCGCGATGTGGAGCACGGCCTGCGCGTGACCCTGGAGTACTTCCAGACGCGCGAACAGCAGCAGCGTGCCCTCGACATCGTGCAGTTCAAGCTCGACGTCCTGTGGACCATGTGCGACGCGATGATGGTCAACTACGGCATCGGCGCGCATCAGGTGGGATGAACCATGGCCCAACCGCGTCGCGTACCCTTCGATCACGCCACTCCGCTCGAGCTGGCCAAGTACTACCGGTTCCAGTGGGAACCGGCGCAGCAGTGCCACGTGCTGCTCTATCCGGAAGGCATGGTGAAGCTGCCCGGCAGCGCGGGCGAAATCATGAAACGCATCGATGGCAAGAGCAGCCTGAACGCCATCGTGGATGCCCTGCAGGCCGCCTTCCCGGAGGCGCCCGACCTGCGGGCAGATGTCGTCGACTTTCTGGAGGTGGCACATGGCAACGGCTGGATCCGACCCGCGCAAGCCCAATAGCCCGCACTGGCTGAATGCGGAACTGACCTACAAGTGTCCGCTGCACTGCGTCTTCTGCTACAACCCGGTCGATTACGCGAGCTACGGCCGTGAGCTCACCACCGACGAGTGGATCCGCGTCCTGCAACAGGGCCGTGAGCTCGGGCTGGTGCAACTGGGCCTGTCAGGCGGCGAGCCGCTGATGCGCGACGACCTCGAGATCATCATCGCCGAGGCAGGTCGGCTGGGCTACTACACCAACCTCATCACCTCCGGCATCGGTCTCACCGAGAAGCGCATCGCCGCGTTCAAGGAAGGTGGGCTCAACCACATCCAGTTGTCGTTCCAGGACTCCACCCGTGAGATGAACGACTGGCTGTCGAGCACCAAGACATTCGAGCACAAGAAGCGGGCGGCCGAGCTGATCCAGAAATACGACTACCCGATGGTGTTCAATTGCGTGATGCACCGCCACAACCTGGATCACACGCAGCAGATCCTGGAGATGGCCGAGGCACTGGGCGCGGAGTTCGTCGAGCTGGCCAATACCCAGTTCTACGCCTGGGCCATGCAGAACCGGGAGCAGCTCATGCCCACGCGCGAGCAACTGGTGAAGGCGGAGGCGGTGACCAATGCGTTCCGCGAACGGGTCGGCGACCGCATGAAAATCTACTTCGTGCATCCCGACTACTACGAGAGCCGGCCGAAGGCCTGCATGAACGGCTGGGGCTCGATCTTCCTGAACATCGCCGCGGACGGTGTCGCCCTGCCCTGCCACGAGGCACGCATGCTGCCCGGCATCACTTTCCCCAATGTGACCGAGCACGACCTCAGGTGGATCTGGTACGACTCGCCGGCCTTCAATACCTATCGTGGCGACGGCTGGATGCAGGAACCCTGCCGGACCTGTCCGGAAAAGGAGAAGGACTTCGGCGGGTGCCGCTGCCAGGCCTTCATGCTCACCGGCGATGCGACCAACGCTGATCCCGTGTGCGATCTGTCGCCCCACCACCACCTGATCACCGAGCAGGTGGAGATAGCGCAGCGCCCGCAACTGCCTGCCAACGTCAAGCCGATCGTGTTCCGCGACGACCGCAACTCCCGGCGCCTCTCCGGCGCCGGCCAGACCGTGCCGGCAGGCGAATGACGCTGCCCTGCCGGGCGGCCAGGGCCGCCCGGCAGGGATTCAGTGATGGTGGCCGCCGGCGCCGTGCACGTGTCCGTGCGAAATCTCCTCGCGAGTGGCCTTGCGCACGCTCGTCACCTTGCAGGAAAACTGCACCGCCTTGCCGGCCATGGGATGGTTTGCATCCACCACGACCTTGTCGTCGCTCACGTCGGTGACGGTGTAGAGCAGCACGTGGCCACTCTGCTGGGACGTGCCCTGGAACTGCATGCCCACCGTCACGTTCTTCGGAAACAGGCTGCGCGCCTCGACGCGTATCAGGTCCGCATCGAAGTCGCCAAAGGCGTCCTCGGGCTCCAGCCGCAGCGAGCACTCGTGCCCGGTCTGCTTGCCTTCCAGCTCGGCCTCCACCCGCGGGAAGATCCCGTGATAGCCGCCGTGCAGATAGACGATCGGCTGATCGGTCTTCTCGAGCACGGCGCCGCTGGCGTCCTGGAGTTCGTAACTCAGCGACACCACCGTGTCCTTGCCGATCGCAATGCTCATTGCATCCCCTCGAGTATGTTCAAGACTTCCCGCACGTGGCCGCGGGCCCTGACGCCGTAAAGGGCTCGCGCCACCCGTCCGTGCCGGTCGATGACGAAAGTGGAGCGCTGCACCACACAGCGGCTCCCGCCTTCGAATTGCTTTTCCTGGAGTACGCCGTATCGACGGCATATCTCGCCATCCTCGTCCGACAGCAACTCCACGGCGAGGCCATGCCTGTCACGGAACGCGCAGTGCGCCAGACAGTCGTCCATGCTGATGCCCATCACCCTGGCATCCAGCCGCCGGAACGCGTCCTCGTGCTCCGTGAAGTCGATCGCCTCCAGGGTGCAGCCGGGGGTGTCATCCTTGACGTAGAAATACAGAACAACGATGCCCTTGCCGCGGAATGCGTCCAGGCTCACCATGTTCATTTCCGCATTCGGAAGTTCGAACTGCGGAGCGGGCTCTCCTTCCCTCAACATCGACGTCGTTTCCCATGAACCGACGGCGCCGATTCTAACCGAATTGCGTAACGCAACCCGATGTCAACCCGCCCCCCGCCCCCCGCCCCCGATACCGACGGAAGCCTGCTTGGCGACCTGTCCGCGACTGCCTTCATGCGGCGCATCTGGCATCGGCACGCCCACCTCGTCCGGCAGGCGATCGCCGGGTTCCAGGGCTTCCTGGACCGGGAATCGATGTTCCGTCTCGCCCAGCGCGATGATGTCGAGTCGCGGATCGTGCTCCGCACTTCCGATGGCTGGGAGCTGCGGCACGGCCCTTTTGGCACGCGTGAGCTCAGCCGCCTGCCGCGCCGGGACTGGACCCTCCTGGTCCAGGGAGTGGACCTGCACGATGATCGCGGCGCCGGATTGCTGAGACGCTTCCGTTTCCTGCCTCGCGCCCGGCTGGACGATCTCATGGTCAGCTATGCCGCTCCCGGGGGAGGGGTCGGGCCGCACTTCGATTCCTACGATGTGTTCCTGCTCCAGGGGCCGGGCAGACGCCGGTGGCAGGTGGGGGCACAGCGCAAGCTCGAACTGGTGGAGGGACTGCCGGTGAAGATCCTGCGCGACTTCAGGCCCACCGCGGAGTGGGTCCTGGAGCCGGGCGACATGCTCTACCTGCCACCGCGCTACGCCCACGACGGCGTCGCGGTGGAGGAATGCCTGACCTACTCCATCGGCTTTCGCGCGCCTGGGCACGGCGAGCTGGCAAGCCGCTTCTTCGGCGACCTCGCGGACGGCATCGAATTGTCCGGGCGCTACGAGGACGCCGGGGCCACCGCCACCAGGACACCCGGCAGGTTGCCGGCGCGACTGGTCGATGCCGCCAACGAGGTGATCCGCAGCGTGCGCTGGCAGCGCCGGGATGTGGAGGAATTCCTCGGCCGGCATCTGTCGGAGCCGAAGCCGCACGTGTTCTTCGATCCGCCCGCGCGGACGCCGTCGATGGAAGCCCTGGCACGCGCGCTGGAGACCCGCACCCTGGCCCTGCATCGCAAGTCCCAGTTGCTGTACGGGAACCACGCCGTGTTCATGAACGGCGAGGTATACCGCTTCCCGCGCGGTGTGCCGGAAGTCCTTCGCAGGCTCTCCGACGACGGTGAAATCGGCCCCGCCGCGGTACCCCCCGCCATAGCCGGACTGCTGCAGGAGTGGTTTGGAGACGGCTTCCTCGTCTGGCGGCAACGCAGGTGAGCGGATCGGATGCGGTGGCTGCGCGGCCCATGCCGTTCGAGAGCCATGCAGCCCGGGAAGAACTCATCGACACGGTCCTGCATCTGGCAACGCGGCGCATCGTGATTGTCGCCGACACCCTCGGCCCCCGCTGGAACCAGTCCGGCCGTATCGAGACCGTCAGGAGCTTCTGTCTGGCGAGCCCGCGCAACACCCTGCAGGTCGTGGTGCGCGACGCTCAACCGATCCGGCGCCAGTGTCCGCGGCTGCTGCAACTCGCCCTCACCTTCGGTCACGTCATCACGATGCGCTGCCCGAGGCCGGAGACCGGTTTACCCGGAGACGCCTGGCTGGTGGTGGACGAGGAGCACTGCGGCCACCAGTTCCACATCGACCATCCGCGGGGTGGCGCCGGGACACACCTGCCAGCCATGGCAAAACCGCTGGCCGCACGCTTCGTGGAACTGTGGGCCGGCAGCGATCCGGTGCGCACGGGGACGACGCTCGGCCTGTGAAGCTCTGAAAAACTTTCGTTACCACTGGCAACACTTTGTAAAACTCTGTTACACTTCGCTTGTCCTGAAGCGCCGGAGTCGCATCAAGCAGAGTGCGCATTCAGGAAAACAAGACTCTCTCTCACGTTTTTTGGAAGACGACCGCCATGACTCGTTCCCTGCTGATCGCTGCCCTCCTGGCCCTCGGCCTCACCGCTTGCGGCAAGAAAGAAGAAACCCCGCCTCCGCCCCCGCCCGCGGCTGAGAAGCCCGCCGAGCCCGCGCCCGCCGCCCCGGCTGCTGACGCTGCTGCCCCGGCTGCCGATGCCGCCAAGCCGGCTGACGCTGCTGCTCCCGCTCCGGCCGAGCAGAAGCCCGAAGAGAAGAAGTAATCGGCCCGCGGGCGACAGCCCGCGCGTCAGTGAC
>JBEICA010000420.1:0-2154 GCA_040373665.1 Burkholderiales bacterium
CCGCGGAAATACAGGGTCGTCACCGGTATCCCCGCGCGCTTGATCGCGGCCTCCATCATCTCGGTCTGCTCCACCGGCGCACGGCGGTCGTTCTCGCCCGCCGCCAGGAACACGGGCACCTTGATCCGTGAGGCCAGATGCACCGGCGAGATGTCCCGTAGCCCCTCGGTGCCGACGGTGTCACGCAGATGATTGCGGCCCCAGCGGAACTGCTTGAAGTCCACGCGCCGCGACCACTCCTCGAGGTCGTACACGCCGACATCACCTGCTGCACAGGCGTAGAGGTCGGGTTCGCGCGCAGCCCCCATGAGGCTGGCGTAGCCGCCGTAGCTCGCGCCGTAGATGCAGATCCGCCGTGCATCGGCGAAGCCCTGATCGATGGCCCAGCGGGTGGCGTCGGTGAGATCGTCCTGCATCGCCTGACCCCATTGCCGGTAGCCTGCGCGCACGAAGGCGCGCCCCCGACCGCCCGAACCGCGGAAGTTCACCTGCAGGACGGCGAAACCGCGGGTGGCCATCAACTGGACCCCGGTGTCGAATCCCCATCGGTCCTGCACCTCGAACGGACCGCCGTGCGGATGCACCACCAGAGGCAGGTTGCGTGTCCCGGTGTCTGCGCCCGGTGGCAGTGTCAGCAGCGCGTCGAGCAGGACACCGTCGCGCGCCTTGATCTGCACCTGACGGGTCTCGCCCATCTGTTCCGGCACCAGGTCGCGCCCACGGCTGCCGATGTGCCGGGCGCGCTTGGTGTCACGGTCGAAGAGGAAATACTCGCCGGGGTTGCGGTCGCTGTAGACGAGGACGATCGCCTGTCGTCCGTCCCGGGTCGCGGAGGTGACCTGCACATCGTGGCCTTTGAAAGCAGCTGCCAGGCTCAGCTGGAGCTTGGCCTCGGGATGGTCCGGTTCGAACAGATGCATCTGTCTCTGCGGGTCGCGTACATACACGCCCAGCACGGCGGTCCGATCGAGGCTGAGGATGGGGCCCTCGGGATCGCGGCGTTCATGACGGTAGACCTCGCGGCGCTCACCGCTCGCCGGCACGAAGCGCTCGATGGCATCCGGTCCTTCGGGGCGCGAGACCTGGAGGAACACGGCCGAGCCGTCGCTGCTGAAGCCCAACACCGAGGCTTGCTGCCCGGTCTTCGCGGGTGAATCGAGCAGCGCCCAGGCCTCGCTGCCGGGGGGCAGATGGTGGAGCTCCTGTTCGTTGTCGGCGTTCAGGCCTTCTGCGAAGCGCAGGTTGCCCGCCGCGTCGGTGTGGAAGTCGGCGCGGGGTACCGGGGAGGTTGCTACGCGGGTACGACGACCCGTCCGCGTGTCGAGGCGCTCGATGCTCGCGAGGTTGCTGCCGCGGTTGGACCAGGGCTCGACCTGGACGAGCACTTGGCGGTCGACGCCCGGCAACAGGTCGATCGGCAAGGCCCAGACGCTCTCGTTCTCGCGGTTCTTGATGCGCGTGTGCTGACGACCATCGTCCGCGCGGTAGCCGACCAGCGCGATCGGTTGGCTGCCATCCACGTTCACCGCGTAGATCTCGCCCGTGAACGAAGGGGCCTCATCGCCGAGGAAGCGCTGCGCCGGCGAGATCAGCAACCGCGTATCGCTCGACCACCAGAAGTCCGCCACTTCCAGGTCCTCGCCTGCATAGAAGTGCCCCTTCCTCTGGAGGGTCGTGGAATCCAACATGAACAGCGCCGAACCGCCCTTTACGGGCATGTTGGCGGCGAGATGCTTGCCGTCCGGCGAGATCTTGATGTCGAGGAAGCTGTCCCGCTGGATGAAGTGTTCCAGCGGTGGCGGGGGGGATGGCGTCGCGGGCATCGCGTCGGATGCCTGCGCACCGGTCACGGGTGCGGCCAGCAGGGCGCAGACGGACAGCAGCCGGGCCAGAGTTCCGGCGGCGGTGTGGGTGCTCATCGGCTCACCTCGCATCTAAGGAGTCAAAGTAAAATGCCAGAGCGGACCAAGCTTTCATAGACGGCGAGGGTCTGCGGGGGGGGGGCATCAGGGGCACCACCACCGATGCGCCGGAGTCGCCGTTCATGCGGAGATGATGCCGTCGGTGGTGCGCCGCGTACCAGCGGCGGATCTTTTCCGGTGGAATCGCGGTCTGACGGTCTCCATGGCGACCACCGCCAAGCCAACCTCGAGG
>JBEICA010000253.1:0-5242 GCA_040373665.1 Burkholderiales bacterium
CGTTGCCGGTGCCGCCGTCGACGTTGTCGTTGGCCAGACCACCCCAGAGGTAGTCGTTGCCGTTGCCACCGAACAGGGCGTCGCCCCCTTCCTGGCCCCAGATGCGGTTGTCGCCGTCGTCGCCGGCGATCGCATCGTTGCCCTGGTTGCCCTGGAGGGAGTCGTTGCCGGCGCCACCGGAGATGGTGTCGTTGCCCAGGCCGCCGAAGGCCCAGTCATGTCCGCCCTGGGCGGAGATGACGTCGTCGCCAGCCTCCGCGTACAGCCGGTCGTTCGACTCGCCGCCGTTGATGGTGTCGTTGCCACCGCCGGCGTAGACCACCAGCTGGACGCCGTCGCCCGGGTTGCCCAGGTAGTCGAGCGCAGGCGTGCCGAAGGTTTCGGCCGTGTCGTTGCCGAACACCAGTTTCCAGGTGGGCTTGAGCAGGTCATCCGAGGCGAGCTGGTTGACCTGGACGCCGAGGAAGGTGATGGAAGCCGACCCGCCGGTGGTGGTGACGGTCAGCTTGGCGCTCGTCGTGCCGTCGTGAACGATGTTCGCCAGGGACAGGCTGGCGCCAGGCAGGTCGAGGGTGCCGCCGGCACGGCTGTCCAGGAAGTCGTAGACCTGCTGCTGCTGGTCGTAGAAGCGACCCAGCAGAGTGCGCATGTCGATCACGTCACGGGTGACGTCGAAGTCGGCGATGAGATCGTTGCCGACGCTGTTGATGGTGGCCGCGACGCTGCGCGACTCGGAAAAGCTGAACTCGAATACGTCGCGGGCGGTGTCGGCGAAACCGGCCGCCCCGCCGATGAGCTGGTCGTCCCCGGCGCCGCCGTTGATCCAGTCGGCGCCGATGCCGCCGATCACGATGTCGCTCTCGGAGCCGCCGTGCAGGTAATCGTTGCCGGCCCCGCCGTCGAGGACGTCCAGGCCCTGCTCGCCCCAGAGGGAGTCGTCACCGTCTTCCCCGGCCATCACATCGTCGCCGGTACCGCCATACATCATGTCGCGCCCGGCACCGCCCAACAGGTAGTCGTTGCCGACGCCACCGAACACCCAGTCGTTGCCGGTTCCGCCGTCGACGAGGTCGTCGCCCTCGTCTCCGCGCAGCCAGTCGTTGCCTGCACCGCCGAAGATCTTGTCGTTGCCGGCGCCGCCGTGGACCGTGTCATTGCCGTCGCCGCCGTCGACATAGTCGTTGCCCGTGCCGGCATCGACGAAGTCGTTGCCTGCGCCCGCGCTCACGAAGTCGTCGCCGCCGCCAGAGTAGATGCGGTCATTGCCACCACCGCTGATGATGGTGTCGTTCGAGTCGGTTCCCTTTACAGCGTCGTTGGTCCCCGCGCCGTCCACGAAGGCGCCGCCTCGGCCGGCGAGCGTTTGCTGGAGCGCGGTGACCCGCATGTCGAGCTTTAGCATTTAAGTCTCCTGTTTGATCTGGATGCACATCACTGGCAGAACCCGACCCGCCGAGACATCGGCGCGCTCTGGTTCCAAGGGCGGATGGGCTTCCGCCAGACAGCGAGAGGCGTGCCATAACCATATGTTTTTTATGGCCGTTTAACCTGGTCGGGATCAGGGGTATGGACGTCTGGAAGACTTGCCTCTGTCCGGGTTCGCCCAGCCTGCGGCCGCTGGTTTCCGGGACCGCGACGGATCACCCTCAGCGTGTGCCGCCGAAGGCGCCCCAGGCCTGAACATCACTGGCCGGGGAACTCACCTGCCAGTGTCCGCCGACTTCCTGTGCCTCGCGGCCGTGGAAGCGGCCAGCCATGGCCCCCGAAGCCACGGCCTCCTGGGCCGCATTGCGGGCCAGGGCCGCACCCGAGAAGGCGGCTGTCCCGGGAAGCAGATCTCCGGTCAGTTCGATGTTCGCGAACGGCGAAGCGCCTGCTGTACTGGCCGGGTGCAGGCTCCGGACCACGAGCGAGGACAGGCGGCCTGAGACCGTGCCGCTGCCGAAGTCCGCGTCGAGTCGCAGGGCGGCGTGCAGCGTTCCTTGCTGAGACGGCGTGACGAACTGGCCCACGGCGGCGCCGAGGTAGGTGGCGGAGCCCTGCAGCGGCATCCGGGATGGCGGTGTTTCCTGGCCTGCGTGGAAGAAGCCGGCGGTCGCCGTGCCTGTTGCGCCCGGGCGGTCCTCCCAGTAGCCGAAGCGCAGATGGGACAGGGTGCCCTCGCCGGCGATGAGCAGGCGCCGGTCGTCGGCAACGGCGCTCCGGTGGATCTGCATCGCCGCTGGAAGACCCTCCAGCGGCACAACGGCATTGACGAAGGCCTCGCGCCCGAAGGTGGTGAAAGCGAGGTTGGCGCTGCGGCTGGTTTCGAGCAGCAGATCGCCGCCAGGCAGCGGAGTGAGGAAGCTCGGCCCGGGCTCGAGGCTGGTCATCGCCGGCAGTTGCGTTGGTCCCGTGGCCGTCACCCGGACGGCGATCTGGCCGAGGGTGAAACGCGTTCCCGATGCGGCCTCCCATGGGAGCAGGGCAATGGGCCCGGCGGGCTGGGCGGCCTCCGTCGTCCGGGCGCCGAAGGCCCCGTTCGCGGTTCCGCCGCTCATGGCGGCGGTCCACCCGCCCGCGACCTCCTGGGCCGAGGGCCCGAACAGGCGTCCGGTGAGCGTGCCCGCCGGCCGGTCATCCGTGCCGCGGAGTTCGGCTTCGAAGTGAGGGGACCACACCCCGCTGCCATCGGGCGTGCCGTGTATGGCCAGACTGTCGAGGGATCGCCGGCGTCCGTCCGCCGCCGTGGCTTCGAGTGCCGAGAGGCGTCCGGAGGCGCGCGCGAGTGCGAAATCGACCGTCAGATCGATCAGACCGCTCAGCGACTCGCGGCCGTCCGCGCGCACCAGTGTGCCCGCAGTGCGGCCGATGTAGTGGCCCCGCCCCTCGGACGGGATTCCGCCCGCCGGCGTCTGGGCGCCGAAATGCCAGTTCGATTCCATCGGCTCCGTGCCACCGGCGGTGCTCAGCCGGCCGTAGCGGGACCAGGCCAACGGGCCCGCACTGGCATCGGCCAGCCCGGACTCCTGCCAGCGGAACCCTGACTGGGCAGCAACGCTCTCCGCCTGCGAAAGTGGCGCGATCTCGCCGGGCAGGAACACCACCCGCTGCGCCGCCCCGTCGCCGAGGTAACGAAGGTCCAGACCGCCTGGTTGCAGGCGCCGGGTTCCGGCGACCGACCCATCGGAGGCGTAAAGGGGATAGGTCGTGTCGGTTGGAATGATGAAGGACGCCGGTACCGCGGTGGCATCGACGACGACCGGCTCCAGACTGAGCGAAGGATCGCGGCTGGCGCCGAATACGGCCTGCAGCGAACCGCCAGCGCCGTCAAAGCGCCACCCGCCGGTCACCTCCCGCGCGGCCGGCCCGAAGAACCGGGCCACCAGGGTACCGCAGCAGGCGGTCCGGGCGCCGGTGGCGTCGTCCAGCGCGGTGAGGGGGGCGTCGAGCGCGGTGCCGCCGCCGTCCCGGATGAAGCCGACCGGCCCGCTCGCCGTGTCGATGATGAAACTGGTCCCGAGCGGCTGGCCGCCCCCGGGGCCCTCGAGCGTCAGGCCGGTGACGATGCCGTCGAGCCGGTCGCGGGCGAAGTCCACCACCAGGCGGATGTCACCGGTGAATCGGCTGGTGGCGCCGCCGGTCATCAACCCGACGGTGCGTCCGTCGTAGCGGGCGCTCCCCAGACCCGGGTGGCTGGACACCGGCAGGTCCGCAGTGGGCGTCTCGGCACCGAAATAAAACATCAGCGTCCGTCCGACCCCGCCATCGACGAAGGAGAACATGCCCACACGCGAGTGGGCGAGGGACCAGCCGGTCTTGGCATCCCCCCACATTTCCATGTGGCGGGTGGCGGTGCCTGCGCGCGTGGCGCTGAGGCTGGTGGCGTCGGGATTCGTGACAGCACCCGCAGGGAATGAGGTTGCCCAGGGGCCTGCGGCGCGCGCGTGGTGGATGGTGATGGCGCCATGAGGTGTCCCGACCCGGGTGCCGAGCACGTTCGATGGCGCGGTGATGGCGTAAAGCGGAAAGGCCAGTGCTCCCAGCAGGGAAGGCAGATTGGTGTCGGTGGCCTCCACGGGGGGTGTGGTCAGCGTGATCGCGGGCACCGGGCTGCCATCCACCGCAGTGCCCACCACAGTGGGCGCAGGGGTATCTGCCGGGCCTCCGCCCGATCCACCTCCGGCGCAGCCGATCAACGCCGCGCTTGCCAGGGCGGGCAGCCACCAGCCACAGGATGGGGCTCGCGTGCACATGGGTCTCCTCGTCAGCCCGATCGACGTCGGGTCGAGGAAATGCATAGCAGAAAACGTACCCCGGGTGCGTCCCGCGGCCCCGCGCCCGATAGCAGCCGGGGGCCGGGCGAGCGCGCGTCATGACGGCGCGTCAGCCGCCCGCGATCAGGCTGTGAATCAGCAGAATGCCGAAGACCACGCTGCCACCACCGGCAACGAGCTGCAGTCCGCGATTGACGTGCGGCGCGCGCCTGGCGGACAGGGTGAAGGGCAGGGCGATGGCCGCGGTGGCCAGCATCATCCCGCCAATGGTTCCAAGGCCGAACACGGCCAGGTAGACGATGGCCTGCCAGGGGTCATCGATGGTTCCCAGCACCAGCAGCGAAACCGCCGCGGTGCCCGCCAGACCGTGAATCAGACCCACCAGCAGCGGCCTGAGTCGCTGTGGCCAGGACAGCCGGTCAGGGCCGTTCCCTGACTCTCCGTGCACATGCAGCAGCCCACCGAACAGATGCCGGTGCGGCCTCCCGTGAATCGCGACCGGGGCACGTCGGTGGAACACGGCGGGCGGCCCGGACCCGACCACCGGAACGAAGGGCTGCTCGACGCTCCTGAGCGCGGCACCGATCGCCATGGCACCGAGGCCGATGAGCATGAGACCGACTGCGAGTTCGAGCCATCGGGCGATGGCGGGCGGCACCACTGCGCCGGTGGCGATCAACACGCTGCCCGCCACCAGGATCGCACCGGTATGACCGATGCCCCAGAGCGCGCCGACCCGTGCCGCCGGCAGCAGGTGGCGCTCCCGTCCGACGATGGTGGTCACCGCAATGACATGGTCGGCGTCGGTGGCGTGGCGAAGGCCGAGCAGGAACCCCAGGACCAGCGACGATGCCAGGGTGAGCACGGATCAGTCCGCGGTGCGGTGGGGGAACGCCAGCCCGGACGGTGGGTCAGGTCGCCCAGGGGCGGCCAGCCCGTATGGTTCATCGGCCCGCGACTCATGCGAGGGCAGGCATGGGCTGCGC
>JBEICA010000362.1:0-2969 GCA_040373665.1 Burkholderiales bacterium
CCCCGGCTTCGAGCGTGTCGCCGCCCTGCCGCAGGTCACGCCCATCGCCCTGGACCTCACCAACGAACGCTCGGTGGCCACGGCGGCCGGCGAGATCGGCGGCAAGGTCGACATCCTGATCAACACCGCCGAGGTGCACCGCGGTTTCGGCATCTCCGGCCGTCGCGGCACCGAGACCGCGCGCGCCGAGATGGAGGTCAACTACTTCGGCCTGCTGCGCCTCGCCCAGGCCTTCGGCCCGGCCCTGCGCGCCCGCGCCGCCGACGGCCAGGCCAGCGCCTGCGCCTGGGTCAACCTGCTGTCGGTCTACGCCCTGGCCAACTTCCCGGCCCACGGCACCTACTCGGCCTCCAAGGCCGCCGCCCTGTCCGCCACCCAGTGCCTGCGCGCGGAGATGGCGGGCAGCGGCATCCGCGTCATCAACGTCTTCCCGGGACCGGTCGACGACGAGTGGAACCAGCTCCTGCCCCCGCCCAAGCTCGCGCCTGCGGCCCTGGCCAGCGCCGTGGTGAAGGCCCTGCGCGACGGCGTGGAGGACATCTTCCCGGGCGAGGTGGCGCAGGAGTGGTACACCCGCTGGCGCGAGGATCCAAAGGTGCTGGAGCGGGAGGTCGCGGCCGGGGATGGGCGGTAAGGATCGGCGCTTGGCGGCCGGCGCCGTGAGCTGTGGCGTGTTGCGCCGCGTGGAATCGATCCGACAGAGCCGGAGGCTGCGAACCCCGGCGCACTTCGTCGATAATGCTCACGCAAGGTCTGATCGATTTACGCAGATAGGCGTTCAATCAGGCCATCCGTGCGCAACCTCCACCTTGTGTGGCGGGGATGCGCAGTGTGTGCAACAGCCATGGCACCCCGGCCTCAGGCAGTCATCGGTGCGCGGTGAATAGCACGCGACAGTAAGGAAATGTGAATGAACGATACCGTCGAACAGAGTCTGCTTTCCCGGATCCGGCAGCTCTCGCCGAGCCAACAGGTCGAGGTCGTGGATTTCGTGGAGTTCCTTCTGCGCAAGGCGGACCGCGAAGCCGCCCTCGAGCGGCTCCTGGCCATCGCGCCGGCTCTTGATGCGGCGGGGGCACCTGCCCTTTCCGAGGAGAGCATCCTGGCCGAGGTCGAGGCTGCACGCCGCGAAAGGCGCGGTGCCGGGACGAACCGTGCGGATCGTCCCTGACACCAACGTCATCGTCTCCGCAATCCTCTGGCGCGGCCCTCCCTACCGTTTCCTGGAGGCGCTTCGGCGACGGACAGACGTGCAGGTCTTCAGCAGCCCGGCGATCCTCGCGGAATTGGTGGAAGTTCTCACACGTCCATTCGCGACGGGTCGGCTCGAGCTAGCTGGCATGTCTGCGCGCAGCGCTGTGTCCTCGTTCCTCGAGATCGCGGTTCTGGTAAGGCCCGGAGCGGTTCCGCGGGTGGTTATCGCGGACCCCGACGATGACGAGATCCTGGCCTGCGCGGTGACCGCGAATGCGGACCTCATTGTGTCCGGGGATCGCCACCTGCTGGATCTGCTGAACCACGGCGGCATCCCCATCGTGACACCTGCAAAGGCCCTGACGCTTCTGGAGTCCGGCACCAGGGCACCCTGAACCTGCGTGTACCTATTACCAGCCCCCCGAGAAACATCAGCGCATGGATTCCTCTGGGGTTTGTATCGAATCGGGTGTCGATAGGTGCTGGTCTGTGCGCCTCGGTTTGCGAAGGCGAGTGCCTTGGGGTCATCTCGCAACAGCGTGAAATGCTCGAGCGGCCGCCCGACACCTCGGTGCCCCGCCTCCGAACAACCGCATCCTTCACCGATAATCGGACCACCTCGCGATCGCCGCCCATCGCCGATTCCCCATCGCCTATCCCCTATCCCCCATCGCCCATGTCCTCACCCCTCGCCGCCTTCGCCCTCGCCCTCGCCACCGGCCGCATCCGCGTGATCGATCTCACGCAGACGCTCACGCCCGAGTTCCCGCAGATCAGCCTGCCACCCGAGTTCGGACAGTGCTGGCCGTTCCGCATCGAGGAGGTGTCGCGCTACGACGAACGCGGCCCGGGCTGGTACTGGAACAATTTCTCCTGCGGCGAGCACACCGGCACCCACTTCGACGCCCCGATCCACTGGATCAGCGGCCGCGACCTGCCGGACAACGCGGTCGACACCATCCCGGTGCAGCACTTCGTCGCGCCGGCCTGCGTCATCGACTGCTCCGCCGAGGCCGCGCGCGACGCCGACTTTCTGCTCACGGTGCCCTTCGTCGAGGCATGGGAGGCGAAGCATGGCCGCATACCGCCACGCGCCTGGGTGCTGATGCGCACCGACTGGTCCAAGCGCACTGATCCCGCTGCGTATCAGAACTTCGACGAGACCGGCCAGCACACCCCCGGCCCCGACGCCGAGGTGGTGCGTTTTCTCGTGGAGGAGCGCGACGTGCTGGGCTTCGGGTCCGAGGCCATCGGCACCGACGCCGGTCAGGCCTACCACCTGCGCCCGCCCTATCCCTGCCATTCACTCATGCACGGCGCCGGCCGCTACGGCCTGCAATGCCTCGCCAACCTCGACCGGCTGCCGCCCACCGGCGCGGTGATCCTGGCGGCCCCGCTCAAGATCCAGCAGGGCAGCGGCAGTCCGCTCCGGGTTCTGGCGCTGGTCGAGGCCGGCTGAGGGCCTGCGGGCCGACGTGGGCCCACGCCGGCATCGACGCCTTCAGCGCCCGGACTGCCCGGTCGTGCCACGGGATACCGCGGCGGCGCGCTCGCGCCGGGCTGCGAGATCGGCGCGTTGCCGCTCCAGGGCCGGGTGCTCATGCGCCGGGGCGAGCGCCCGCGCGCGCTCCAGGGCGGCGACTGCGGTGTCGAGGTCACCGGCGCCGGCCGCGGCCAGGGCGAGGCCGCGTTCCGCCCGCCAGGCTTGCGGCGCCAGCGCCAGCGCACGACGGGCAGCGTCCACCGCCTCCGTGTGCCGTCCGGTGCGCGTGAGC
>JBEICA010000262.1:0-5096 GCA_040373665.1 Burkholderiales bacterium
CCTGCCGCTCGGCGCGAAGATCCGGCTCGTGCCGGGCCACTGCGACCCGACGGTCAACCTGTACGACTGGATCGTCTGCCACCGCCAGGGCATCGTCGAGGACATCTGGCCGGTGGATGCGCGCGGCGCGTTTTACTGACGGACGAAGGTACATCACATGGTACGACCACCGTCGCGGCTGCACGGTTGACGGCAGGAACACGTCCCGCCCCGACGCCGCTCACGGATCGGCACGGTGAGCCTGGCCCCCCATGCCCCTTCTCCCCCGGCTTGGTTCAAAATGGTGGCTTGGCAGCCGTGCAGGGTCCGCCCCGGTGCCGACCGGCGGGCCGCTGACGCCCACTTCCGAGGATTCTCCATGCCAGCCCCACGTTACCTGGGTTTCGACACCCTGAGCCTGCACGCCGGTCAGCAACCCGACCCGCACACCGGCGCCCGCGCCACGCCGATCTACCAGACCACGTCCTACGTGTTCCGGGACACGGACCACGCCGCCGCCCTGTTCAACATGGAGCGCGCCGGACACGTCTACTCGCGCATCTCCAATCCGACCAACGCCGTGCTGGAGGAGCGCATCGCCGCCCTCGAGGGCGGCATCGGCGCCATCGCCACCGCCAGCGGTCAGGCGGCACTGCACCTCGCCGTGGCCACCATCGCCGGGGCCGGCTGCCACATCGTCGCCAGCCGCTCGCTCTATGGCGGCTCGCACAACCTGCTGCACTACACGCTGCGACGCTTCGGCATCGAGACCACCTTCATCGACCCGCGCCGGCTGGACGACTGGCGCTCCGCCATCCGACCCAACACCCGGCTGCTCTACGCCGAGACCCTGGGCAACCCCGGGCTGGACGTGCTGGACGTGCCGGCAGTGGCCGACATCGCCCACGCCGCCGGGCTTCCGCTGCTGGTGGACTCGACCTTCACCACACCCTACCTCATGCGCCCCTTCGAACTGGGGGCTGATCTGGTGTATCACTCGGCCACCAAATTCCTCGGCGGTCACGGCGTCGCCATCGGTGGCCTGCTGGTGGACAGCGGTGGCTTCGACTGGGAGGCGTCAGGCCGCTTCCCGGAGCTGACCGAGCCCTACGATGGTTTCCACGGCATGGACTTCCAGGAGGAGTCCACGGTCGCCGCCTTCCTGCTGCGGGCGCGGCGCGAGGGACTGCGCGACTTCGGCGCCTGCATGGCGCCGATGGTCGCCTTCCAGATCCTGCAGGGCATCGAGACCCTGTCGGTACGCATGGAGAAGCACGTCGCCAACGCGCGCCGGGTGGTGGAGTTTCTCGTCGCCCACCCGGCGGTCGAGTCGGTGAGCCATCCGGATCTGCCCTCCCACCCCGACCACGAACTCGCGAAGCGGCTGCTGCCGCGCGGGGCCGGGGCGGTGTTCACCTTCGCCATCAAGGGTGGCCGGCCCGCCGGCCGCAAGTTCATCGAGACCCTGAAGGTGTTCTCGCATCTGGCCAACGTCGGCGATGCCAAGTCGCTGGTCATCCACCCGGCCAGCACCACGCATTTCCGCATGGACGACGACGCGCTGCGCGCCGCAGGCATCGGCCCGGGCACCATCCGCCTGTCGGTCGGCCTGGAGGACGCGCAGGACCTGATCGACGACCTCGCCGGCGCCCTGCGCGCCTCGCAGAAGTGAACCGCCGCGGAGATCTGCCGTGCACCTGACCGTCAACGACCACTCGGCCTATGCCTACACCGGCGGCCGGCCCTTCGACCCGTCCCTGCCCGTGGTGGTGTTCATCCACGGCGCCGAACACGATCACTGCGTCTGGGTGCTGCAGACGCGCTACCTCGCCCACCACGGACACGCGGTGCTGGCTGTCGACCTGCCCGGCCACGGCCGCTCCGCCGGCGCGCCGCTGGCGAGTGTCGAGGCGATGGCCGACTGGATCGTGGCCCTGCTCGACGCCGCTGGTGTCGCCCGGGCCGCCCTCGTGGGGCACAGCATGGGATCGCTCATCGCCGTCGAGTGCGCGGCCCGCCATCCGTCCCGTGTCAGCGCCATCGCGCTGGTGGGCACGGCCTTCCCGATGAAGGTCTCGGACGAGCTGCTGACGGCCACGCGGGACGATGAGCCCCTGGCCCAGGACATGGTCAACATCTGGTCGCACTCGGCCTACGCCCACTACCCAAGCAACCCGGGGCCGGGCTTCTGGGTCATGGGTGAGAACCTGCGCCTGATGCAGCGCCAGAAGCCCGGCGTGATGTACACCGACTTCAAGGCCTGCAACGATTACGCGAACGGCCTGACGGCCGCGGCCGCAGTGGCCTGTCCGGCTCTGCTGGTGACGGGAAGGCGCGACATCATGACGCCGCCGCGCGCCGCCAGGGACCTCGGGACGGCGCTGCGCAACGCCCGCACGGTGGATATCGCCGCCAGCGGCCACGCACTCATGTCGGAGAAGCCCGACGAGGTGCTGGATGCATTGCGCGCGTTCCTGCCGGGCCAGGCCTGAGAAACCCGGCGCCGCCCGGGGAGATGCCCCCCCAGGACGTCCGGGCGAGATGTCCGGGCCGGGCCCCCGAAGCGCGGCGGACCGCCCCGGAAACGACAACGGCCCGGGAAACCGGGCCGTTGCTGCCGCACCGATGAGGCTCAGGGCAGGTGTTGCACGTGCTGCTCGGCCTGCTGGAGCATGGTCTGGGCGTCGCTCACCTCGAACTTGCCCGGCGCTTCGATGTTCATGGTCTTCACCACGCCGTCCACGATCAGGGCGGAGAAGCGCTGCATGCGCACGCCCAGGCCCGCAGCGACGAGGTCCAGTTCGAGGCCGAGTGCCTTGGTGTAGGCGGCCGAGCCGTCGGCCATCATGCGCACCTTGCCTGCAGCGCCCTGCTCACGACCCCAGGCGCCCATCACGAATGCGTCGTTCACGGACAGACACCAGATCTCGTCGACACCCTTGGCTTTCAGCTGGTCGGCCAGCGCGATGTAGCCGGGTACGTGCTTGGCCGAGCAGGTGGGCGTGAAGGCACCGGGCAGACCGAAAATGGCAATGGTCTTGCCGCCGACCAGATCCTCCACCTTGAACTCGTTCGGACCGAGGCTGCAGCCCTCGGTCTCGACCTCGATGAACTCCTTGAGTACGCCGGCCGGCAGGCGGTCGCCGATGCTGATGGTCATGGGGTGTTCTCCTGTGTGATGAGGCAACGAAAAAGCCGTGGATTGTAGCGCCCCTTTTTGGATGACCGCACCGCGCGGACGTTCCCTACAATCCCGGCGAACTTGCAGGCGACCAGGACATGAACAAGGCATTCACCAAGGAAACCGATCAGGACGAGGACGATGAGGTCGAAGAGGCCTCGCCCCTGCCGGCGGGTACGAAGAACTACATCTCCCCGTCCGGCTACCAGCGGCTCAAGGACGAGGCCCTGCGGCTGCTCGACACCGAGCGCCCGGAGCTGGTGAAGGTGATCCAGTGGGCCGCGTCCAACGGCGACCGCTCGGAGAACGCGGACTACATCTACGGCAAGCGCCGTCTGCGCGAGATCGATCGGCGCATCCGCTTCCTCACCCGCCGCCTGGACAACGCCCAGGTGGTCGACCCGGCCACGCGCGAGCCCACGGACCAGATCTTCTTCGGCGCCACCGTCACCCTGGCGGGGCAGGACGGGACGGAGAAGACCTACGCCATCGTCGGCATCGACGAGGCGGACGTGACACGCGGCCGCATCAGCTGGATATCCCCGTTGGCCCGCCAGCTGCTCAAGGCGCGCGAAGGCGACACCGTGGTGATCCGCACCCCGGGCGGGGACGAGACCCTGGAAGTGGTCGCGGTGGAGCACGTCGCGATCGACTGAGTCCGGCTCAGTCGGCGTCGGAAAACCCCGGGTTGCCCGCCACCCCGATGAGCCGGGGCTGGTTCACCAACGGCACGGGCAGGCTGCTCCGGGCCCGAAGATAGGTTTCCACCACCTCCCACACCGGCGGCCCGGACACCCCCTCGGATACCGGCGCCCATCCGGCCACCTTGTATCGCCGCCCCGGCGCCAGCGCCTCGTCTCCCAGCCGCAGATCGCGGATGCGGTCGCCGCGGTCGGCGCCCGGCGCACAGGCAAAGCTCAGCCCCCCGACCCGCACCATGTCACCGCCTTGGCGGTAGTAGGGGTCGGGGTGGAACAGGTTGTCCGCCACGTCCTCGAGCACGGCCTTGATGGTGTCGCCGCTCATCGTGGTCACCGTGGTCTGAGGATACGTGATGGCGGTCTGGGCCATCACGTCCTCGCGGGTGATGGTGTCCCCCGGCAGCAGCGTGGTACCCCAGCGGAACCCGGGGGAAAACGCGATCGGCGCATCGCGTACCGCCATCAGGGCATCGAGGATCAACTGGTCGAAGCTGCCGCCGAAATTGCCCCGCCGGTACAACAGCCCTTCGGTGACCGCCAGCGGCTCGGCCAGCCGTGCGGCGTACGGTGCACGCACTCGGTCGATGAGGGCCTGCATCGCCGGATCCGCAGGCAGCAGGTCGGCGAACACCGGGAGCAGACGGTAGCAGTACGCACGCACGCGCCCGCCGCGCACGTCGAGGTCGAGCACGCCGACGAACTTGCCGTTCGACCCGCCATTGGTCACCACGGTGACGCCACCGGCGTTGGCCACTTCGACGGCCACGGGCACCGCGTCATGGGTGTGACCGCCCAGGATGGCGTCCAGCCCGCTCACGCGGCCGGCGAGCTTGAGGTCGACGTCCATGCCGTTGTGAGACAGCAGCACCACCACCGCCGCGCCGGCGGCGCGCGCCGTGTCGATGCTCTCCTGCACCGACTGCTCGCGGATGCCGAAGCTCCAGTCCGGAACCAGGTGGCGCGGGTTGGCGACGGGCGTGTAGGGAAAGGCCTGGCCGATCACCGCCACCGGCACGCCGCGGACCTCGCGCATCACCCAGGGCGGGAACACCTCGTCGCCGAAATCCGCCGTCCTGACGTTCTGGGCGACGAAGGCGATGCGGTCCTTCAGGAGACCACCGAGCAGTTCCTGCACCCGCGCCGCGCCGTGGGTGAACTCCCAGTGCCCGGTCATCACGTCCACGCCCAGCTCCAGACAGGCACGAGCCATGTCCTCGCCCCGGGTCCAGAGGGAA
>JBEICA010000064.1:0-15372 GCA_040373665.1 Burkholderiales bacterium
ATGAGGTTGATTGTCGGAGCCCGCTTCATGCGCGGCGACACCCGGCGACCAGAGGTGCTGCGATACATCAACGTCGACAGCGATCCGACCGCCTGCTGCGTGGTGAACGCTGCCAGTCACCACTCGCAGGAGTTGACGGACCACGACCGGGCGACCGACTGCGATTCGCCGGCAAACGAATGCCCTGATCTGCCGGCCGAAGGTGGTCACGACGGGGCAGGGGGGACTCCCGGTGGGCTGGCCGATGGCGCCTGAGGCGGCTCAAGGGTCCCGGCGCGACCCGGGGGCATCGCTTCTCGCCCCGCTCAATGCCGGTCGTCGGGAAGAAGCCGGTCGTACTCGGCCTTGACCACGGCGTAGCACTCGCAGCACCGTTCCTCCAGACCCGCGCGGTCGATCACCGTGACGTGTCCCCTGCGGTACCGGATCAGGTCCGCACGCTGCAGCGCCAGCGCGGCTTCCGTCACGCCCTCGCGGCGTACGCCGAGCATGTGACTGATCTGCTCCTGGGTGACCGCGATCTCGTTGGTGGGGTGTCGGTCGAGACTGAGCAGCAGCCAGCGGCACAACTGCTTGTCCAACGTGTGATGCCCGTTGCACACGGCCGTCTGGGCCATGTGCGCGATGAGGGCCTGCGTATAGCGCAGCATGAGCGACATCACTGGAGCGGACTGGCGAAACTCCTCGCGAACTGCCCGGGCCGCGAGGCGAAAGCCCTCGCCTGCCGACTGGACGACCGCCCGACCGGGTGTCGACCCGTCCCCCATGAACAGCGGGATACCGACGAGCCCCTCGTGGCCCACCATCGCGATCTCCGCTGAGCCGCCGTTCTCGGTGACGTACTCGAGGGAGACGATGGCGGAGGTCGGGAAGTAGGCGTGCGTGAGCGGAATGCCGGATTCGTAGAGAACGCGTCCGAGTGGCATCGGTACGAGCTCCAGCAGGCTCTTCCAGCGCGGCCAGCAGTCCTCCGGCAGTGCGGCAAGCAGCCTGTTCTGGTGCGGGTCGGTGGGGGCTGCCATGGCAGGGATGGGCGGCGTCCGGACGGGCCTAGCTCGCAGACCCCGGCCCCCCCGGGCCTGCCGTGCCGGCCCCGTCGTCCGGGAGGACCGGCGTCCGCGGTAGCGTGATCACGAATCGGCTCCCCCGGCCCGCGCCTTCGCTGTGCGCGGTGATCGTGCCGCCGTGCGCATGCACGAGCGCCCGGGCGACCGTGAGTCCGATACCCAGCCCCACGTCGTTGAAAACGAGCGCCCTGGGGTCCTGATAGAACGGCTCGAAGATCAGTGGCAGCGCCTGTGCGGCGATGCCGATTCCGTCGTCCGACACCGTCAGAGTCACCACGTCGCCCGCCGCCTCGAGCGTGACGGCGATGCGCCCGCCGTGCTGCGTGTAGCGGGACGCGTTGTCGAGGAGGTTCGAGACGACAAGGGACAGACGGCCCGCGTCGCCCGTGACAGTCACCGCTCCGGCGGGCGGCACGAACGTGCATTGCTGGCGCCGCGCGTCCATGGAGCGGCGGTTTGCCGTGATCGCGTCGGTGACGACACGCGCCATGTCGACCGGTGTCCGCGCGATCCTCAGGCCACCGGCCTCGATGGTCACCGCATCGACAAGGCGGGAGATCTGCGTGAGCTGGCGCTCCACGATGCTCTGCACGTGCGGCAGCAGCGGGGCATCGGCCCGGGGTTGCCCCAGCATCGTCGCGGCGATGCGGATCGGCGCCATGGGGTTGCGCAGTTCCTCCGACACCGCCGCGAGGAACGATGCCTGCCGCAGCCGGGTCCGTTCCGCGGCGGCGTGGAGTTCCTGGGCGCTGAGGGCCGCCACCACCAGGTGCTCGTTGGCCTCGCGCAGTTGGGCGAGACGGCGATCCGTCGCGGAGAGCGGGGCGCCGGGCTGTGCACGGCCCGAGTCGCCTGGCGGCGCATCCCGGTCCAGGCTCGGTCCGCTGCCCGACTCGTGCTCGCCATCCTGCACCGGCGAGAGGGCGCGCTTGGCGGTGTACATGGCTGCATCGGCATGCGTCAGCAGCACGTCGAAGGTGTTGCCGTCGTCCGGATAGATGGCCACCCCGATGCTCGCCGACACGCGAAGGGTCTGCCCGCCGACCTCCGCAGGTTCCGCGATGACGGCGGCCAGTTTCTGCGCCACCGCGGTTGCGTCCCCCGGGTCGGCCAATTCGGACAGCACCGCAACGAACTCGTCGCCGCCGAAGCGGCAGACGGTGTCGACCTCGCGCACGGCCGAGGTGAGACGGCCGGCCACCAGCCTCAGCACCACATCACCCGCGGCGTGCCCGAAGCGGTCGTTCAGCGCCTTGAACTGGTCGATGTCGATGAACAGCAGGGCGCAGCGCCCGCCGTGGCGCCGGGCCGCAGCCGTGGCCTGCATGAAGTGGTCGAGCAGCGTCCGCCGATCGGGCAGTCCCGTCAGCGGGTCGAGCCGCGAGGAGTGCATGAGCTCCTCGAGCGCACGCGCATTGGCCTCGGCTTCGTCGCGGCTCTTCAACGCCGCGACGATCAGGTTCTCGTTGACGGCCGCGACCTGCTGCGCGCGCCTGGTATCGTCCCTGGCATCGGCGTGGACCACGTCCTGCAGCAGCCGCACCAGCACGGCCTGCATCGCATCGATCTGCACGGCGAGGCCTGCGAGCCGGCGCGCGACATCGTCGGGGCTCCGGGCATCGGGATCCACAGTCTCGGTCATGCGAGGCGGAGGCGGCGAGGGCTAACCCGGATATTTCATCAGGCCACGGGATGATGGCGAGGCGCATTGCGAGGCAGGCCGTGCATCCCGCGCCAAGCCAATAGCCGAGCCTATTGGCGCGAAGCGGGGGCGCGGGATGACCGCAAGGCGCCCGCCAGCGCCCGTGGAGGCCGGCGGACCGAATCGTACCGACAGCCGATTCGCTGAAAACCCAATAGAAATCGATGCGCAACTCATTTTCGAGGCCGACCTGGTGAAATTTCCGGGCTAAGCGCCCGCGACGTCGCCGACCGGCGCACCGGCGCCGTCGGAGTGGGGTTTGCGGGTGGGCCGCCCGCCGAGGAGACCTTCGTGGTCGGTCAGCGGCTCGCCCATGTGGATGCCGTCGTCGGCGACGTCGTAAAGCCGCAGTGCGTCCGAGTGGGCACTGCCGCGTACCTTGACCACGGCCATCACCCGTCGCAGGCGGCTGTCGACTTCGATATAGCGCTGCACGATGATCGCGTCGGTGAGGAACGCGGCGCCGTAGGGGCTGAAGCGCAGGTCGGTGTAGCGGTCCTCGAGCTCGGAGGTCATGAGCACCGTGAGGCCGGCGCGGTTGAGCGCCGTCACCAGGCCGAGCAGGGACTCGCGGAAGTCCGTCCGGAAGGTGGGCGCCAGGGCGAGGATGAATCCGCTCAGCGAGTCGAGGACGACACGCGTCGCGTTCAGGCGCCGCACTTCGTCGAGGATGAGCAGGACGATCTCGTCGATGGAGAGATCCGGTTGCCGGCTGTCGACGAGACCAATGTGGCCCTGTGCGATCAGCGCCGTCAGCACGGGGTTTCGGGTCTGGTTTGGTGCTTGCTCGAAGGCGGCGACCACGCCGGTCTCGCCGCAACGGACGCCTTCCGCCAGGAACCTGGCCGCCAGCACGCTCTTGCCGGACCCCGAGGGCCCGGCGACGAGCAGAGAATACCCGCGCGGGAGGCCACCGCCGAGCATGGCGTCGAGTTCCGGAATGCCCAGCAGCGCGCGCTCCCCTGACGGCGCGGGTGCGGCGGATGGCCCGGCGTCCGCGATGACATGGGCCGGTGCGAACACGCGCACGCCGGTACGGTCGATGCGATAGCTGTGCAGGCCAGGGAGGGTGGCCTGTCCGCGCATCTTCATGATCTCCATCTTTCGCACGCTGGAGTTGCGCTCCACGCTCTGGCGCATCCAGATGAGTCCGTCGGCCACCGTGAACACCGGGTTGGCGTCGGTCTCGTTGAAGTACTCGCCGATGAGGAAGGTGGTGGCCTGCCAGCTCGTCATCAGCATGCCCAGTTGCTGCACGAACCACTGCAGGCTCGTACGCGGCTGACCGGCCTGCTCGTTGGCGAAGACCACCGACCGGAACGAGTCCACGAAAACGAGGCCCGGTGAATGCGTTGTGACTTCCTCCAGGATGCGGTTCAGCACGCGGTCGAGATCGCCCGACATCGCGTCCTCGGACAGGCTCACGAACCGCACGCTGTGGTTGATGGCGGTCTGGTCGAAGTAGTCGAACTGCTGCTGATAGCGGAGCATCTTCAGCGGAGGCTCGCCGAGCACGGTGAAGTAGATCGCCGGGCGCTCCGGGGTGGCCAGCGCGAACATGATCTGGTGCGCCAGGGTCGTCTTGCCGCAGCCGGGCTGGCCGGCGATGAGGTTGAACGAGAACTCGGGCAATCCGCCCCCGAGCACTGCGTCCAGTCCGGGCACCCGCGTGGCAAGGCGGTTGATGGTCGCTTGGGTGGTCATTAGAGGGTGTCCTGCGCAGGCGGGTCGCCGGAGGAAGGCGCCCAGACGGGTTGAAGCAGACGGTCGGTGAGGGAGGCTCCGACGAGGCTTGCAAGGAGTTCACGAAAAGCCTGAAACAGCGCAAGCGCCCCGGCGGCGGCTTCGGACACCGTCTGGCCGGCGAGCGCGTTGCGCAGTCTGGCCGGGTCGCGGTCTGCCAGCAGGTTCTCACCTGCGCCGCCGAGCCAGGGGTACGAAGCGACCGTCACCGTCAGACTGCGGTTGTACAGCGCAGCCACGCCGCGGCGCCCGATGATCGGGTGCAGCGCATCTTCGACCTCGGCCCAGACCGCGAGGACGCCATCCGCAAGACCTTGCGAATCCGCATCCTGCGGGAGCCGGCTCCCTAGTGGTGCCGGCCATGGACAACCGGTCTGGCATTCAGTGGGCATGGTGCCGGGCCGCTCGGTTGGTATCGCTCTACTATACGCCTTCGACGCCTCGGTCGCCCCATGGCGTTTGGGGCTGGGTCCTATGCGATGGTCATTGCCCGACATGGTGGTCTCGCACCTCGATCGGTGGGTCGCAAAGCGGGTGTCCGCGAAACAGAGTCGCCCATCGGCAACGGCGCCACGGAGCGCCGGTCAGCCCGGTCTGGGCGTCGACGAAGCCGCGCCTGCACGGGCCGTCCGCCGGAGACCCGGGCCACGCGCCACGAGACTGACCACGCTGGCGCGGCGGCGCGCTCGGGTGTCCGTCAAGGCTCACTGGTGGCGGTTGGCGAGGCGGCGGGGAGCAGGACCTGCACGGCGTGTTCCGCATCATCCGGCGCGAGGTGGATGCGGCCATCGCCCTGCCGCTGTCCGTCGACGGTGACCTCGACACGGCGGTCCGCCCCTGGCGCGTCGTCGCCGGCACGGGAAACCTCGATACGGTAGGTCGCCGCGCCGTAGCGGTAGCGCACGCGGAACCCGGGCCACGCGGCAGGCAGGCAGGGCATCACCCTCAGCGTGTCGCCTTCGCGGTGCAGACCCAGCAGCGACTCGACGATCAGGCGATACATCCACCCCGCGGAGCCCGTGTACCAACTCCAGCCCCCGCGGCCCACGTGGGGGGCACATCCGTAGACATCTGCCGCCACCACATAGGGCTCCGACCGGTAGACCGAGATGATCTCTGGCGAACACCCGTGATTCACCGGATTGACGAGCGACAGCACCTCCCAGGCGCGCTCGCCATCGCCCAGGGCGGCGAACGCCATGGCGGCCCACAGCGCGCCATGCGTGTACTGACCGCCGTTCTCCCGCACGCCGGGCGCGTAGCCCCGGATGTAGCCGGGATCCATCGGTGACGTGTCGAACGGCGGGTCGAGCAGCTTGACGATTCCGTCGGCCCGTCGAACCAGATGCTCGTCCACCGCAGCCATGGCGCGCCGCGTCCGCATCGGGTCGCCGGCGCCCGACAGGACGGCCCAGCTCTGCGAGATGGAGTCGATGCGGCATTCCGGATTGCGCGCCGAGCCGAGCGGGGTGCCGTCGTCGAAGAACGCGCGGCGGTACCAGTCGCCGTCCCAGGCCTCGGCCTCGAGGTCCGTGCGGAGACGCGCGTGCACCGATTCGCAGTCGTCCGCAAAGCTGCCGTCGCCGCGCTCGCGCGCCACGGGCGCGAACTGCCGCAGCACCTCGCACAGGAAGAACCCCAGCCACACGCTTTCGCCACGGCCGTGGATGCCCACGCGATTCATGCCGTCGTTCCAGTCACCCGAGCCGATGAGCGGCAGTCCGTGCGCGCCGAAGCGCCAGCCCTGGCGGATCGCCCGCACGCAGTGCTCATACAGGGTGCCGGTCTCGGCCGAGCGTGAGGGCAGGTCGTAATAGGAATCATCCTCGGGGTTCACGGACTGGCCCTCGAGGAACGGCGCCTCCTCGTCGAGTACAGCCCTGTCACCGGTGACCTGCATGTAGCGGCACACGGCCAGCGGCAGCCAGAGGTAGTCGTCGGAACAGCGGGTCCGCACCCCGTGGCCAGACGGAGGGTGCCACCAGTGCTGGACGTCTCCTTCGGTGAACTGACGGCCCGCGCACAGCAACAGATGATGTCGCACCCGGGCCGGCTCCGCGTGCACGAGTGCCATGACGTCCTGTAGCTGGTCACGGAAACCGAAGGCGCCGCCGGACTGGTAGAAGCCACTACGCGCCCAGAGGCGGCAGGCGAAGGTCTGGTAGACCAGCCAGCCGTTGGCGAGCAGGTCCATCGCGGCGTCCGGCGTCTCCACCTGAACGGCGCCGAGCGTGCGCTCCCAGAAGGCGCGTGTCTCCGCGAGCGCGGCCTCCTGTGCCGGGATGCCGCGGAATCTCTCGACCAGTGTCGCCGCATCCTGCACGTCACGGCCGACACCAAGGCGAAACACGATCGTGCGGACCTGCCCTGCGGCGAGGTCGATCGTCACCTGCATTGCCCCGCATGGATCCAAGCCGGCGCCTGTGCGGCCCGACAGCTTCGTCCGGCGCAGTGCGGCGGGGCGCAACATCGAACCATTGCGGCCCAGGAATTCCGTGCGGTCGCCGGTCACCGTCCGGCCCCGTTCGTCCGCGTCCAGGAACGCGACGCGGCCGGCGAATTCGGTGCTGTAGGGGTTCCACGCGGTCAGCGGACCGTCCGGGGCAAGGCTCCCCGTGCAGATGTGCATCGCCGAGCGCGAGCGGAGATCGCCCAGCACCCACTCGACGAACGCCGTGGCCGACAGCCGGCGCGGCCGGCCCGACCGGTTGGTGAGCGAAAGGGCGAGGAACTTCACGGGCGCGTCCTGCGCCACGTGCACGGTCAGCGTGGAGGCAATGCCATCCGCGACGGTCTCGAAGATGCTGTACCCGAAGCCGTGACGGATCACGCAGGTGCCCGGACCGCGCACCGGAAAGGGCGACGGGCACCAGACAACCCCCGTCTCTTCGTCGCGCAGGTACAGGGCCTCACCCGACGGATCGGAGACTGCGTCGTTGTGCCACGGCGTCAACCGGAACTCATGTGCGTTCTCGCTCCAGGTATAGGCGCTCCCGCTCTCGGAGATGACGGTGCCGAACCCCGGATTCGCCAGGACATTGACCCAGGGCGCCGGCGTCGACCGACCCGGCGCGAGCCGGATGACGTACTCGCGCCCGTCGGGCGCGAACCCACCCAAGCCGTTGAACATCTGGAGCGATGGCCCTTCGGGACGGGCCGGCCATGGCGGCGCCTCGGGACCAGCCCGCCGCGTTGCCACGAACCTTGGCATCGGCGGCAAGGCCACCGGCCGGCGGTTCAACTGCTCGGCCAGCGTCCCCCGCGCATCCGTGATGACGATGCGTGCCACGGACTGGAACAGCACCCGGTCCTCGCCGGAGATCTGCTCGGCCGGACGCACGAAGATCCCGCCCGGCCGATCGAGGACGCTGGCCCCGAAGCCGGAGGCGATGAGGTCGACGATCTGCTCCTGCAGCCGCTGGCGATAGCCTCCGTGTTCCTCGTTCCAGATGACGAGGTCCACCGCGAGCCCCTTCAGCCGCCAGTAAGCATGGGCCTGCACGAGCTGCCGCACGAGCTCGAGGCCCACGGTGTTTCCGATCTGGAGCAGCACGATCGGCAGATCGCCCGAAATCGCGTACCCCCAGAGGCCTGACTGGCCGCGGCGGTTGCGGAGCAGAACGTGCCGGTCTGCCCGCAGGGCTGCATCGGCATGCAGCACGGCGCTCGCGAGACGCGCATGCAGCTGCGAATCGGCTTCGCTGGCGTTCAGCTGGCGCAGGACCACCTGGCTGTGGGTCCACGCGAGGTCGAAGACCCGGTCGGCCAGGTGCCGGTCCCGGTATTTGTCGATCAGGCGCAACGCGTGATCCCGGGACTCGCCCATGCCGGTCACGAGGTCCACCGTCACAGACTGCTCCGGAGCGAGCGAGAGGCGTTGCCGGATGGCCACGATCGGATCGAGCACGGAACCCTCGGTGCCGGAGAGGGGCTCGTCACCAGCCATCGCGCGCGGCGCTTCCGGACGCTGCCCGCGGCCGAGGAAGCGCAGGCGGTCGGTTTCGTAGGACACCTCGCCCGCCTCGGCGTCGTGCACGGCCATGAGGTGAAGCATCCAGGGCGATGTCTCGTCCCGCGAACGGGGACGACGTGTGCACAGGAGCGCATGGCGGTCCCGCACGATCTCGGTCTGCACGAACAGGTTGCTGAAGGCGGGGTGCAGCGAGTCGGAAGCCTGCGGAGCGATGACGACCTCCGCGTAGCTCGTGACGTCGATGTCTGCGCGTTTCCGCGACCGGTTCGTGATGCGTACTCGCCGCAGTTCGATATCGTCCTCCGGGGAGACTGCGAGTTCGGTGTGGGTCTCGAAGTCGCCGTCGTCCCCGACCGCGATGTCGCGACGGCGGAATTCCGCGCGACCCTCCGAGAAGGCGGCCTCGAAGCTCTCGGGTCGGCGCTGCGTCGGCTGGAAGGTCGTCGACCAGAACTCCCCGCTGTGGCGATCGCGTACGTAGCAGAAGGCGCCGCGATCGTCGCAGGTGACGTCCTCCTGCCAGCGCGTGACCGCCAGGTCCTTCCAGCGGCTGTAGCCTCCGCCTGCCTGCGTGACCATCACGTGATAGCGGCCGTTCGACAGGAGCTGGACTTCCGGGACGGGCGTGTCCGGGTGCGAGAACGTGCGTATCGACAGCGCCACCGCGTCCAGGGCCGGCCGGGCGTCGAAGCGCCTCGCCGTGTGGGGAAACAGTTCCGTGGCCTTGGGCACCCGCTCGTGCAGGAGCAGCATGATCGCCTGGAACAGGCGCTCGGACTCGAAACGCCGGCGCATGGGGTGGGCCAGCACCGCGGCCTCGATTGCGAGCAGGCTCATGCCCTGGTGGTGCGCCATGAAGGCCCGCACGATCGTGCGCGACTCTCCGCGGCGCTGCCGGGATGGCGTGCAGTCCAGCGCCTCGTAGAAACCGAAGCGTCCAACCATTCCGTGCGCGGCCAGCCGCTGCAGGTTCTCGCAGGCGGCAGCAGGCGAGACCATCAGGGCCAGCGCGGAGGCGTAGGGCGTCACGACGAGATCCTCGGAGAGCCCCCGCTTCAGCCCGAGGCCCGGCACACCGAATGCGCGGTACTGGTAGTTGAAGTGGACGTCGACCGAGTTGTAGCCGCATTCGGAGATTCCCCAGGGTCTGTCGACCTGACGGCCGTACTCGATCTGCCGCGCGACGGCGGCACGTGCCGTCTGATCCAGCAGCGTGTTGGCGTCGCAGGGCATCACCAGCATCGGCATGAGGTACTCGAACATGGAGCCGCTCCAGGAGAGCAGCACAGGTTCTGTCCCGGTGACGGCAAGGAGCCTCCCGAGTGCGAACCAGCTCTCCTGCGGGAGCTGTCCCTGGGCGATGGCGACGAAGCAGCCGAGACGCGCCTCGGAGGCCAGCAGGTCGTAGTAGCCCGGGTCGAGGCGCCGTTCACTCACGTTGTAGCCGATCGCGAGCAGATGACGCGAGCGGTCGTAAAGGAATTCGTGATCCATCCACGCGAGGTCAGCCGCGCGGTTCGCCAGCTGCGCCAGAGCGGCGATGCGCTCCCGCGCGCGGCCGCACCCTTCCGCCAGGCTCTGCTGCAGGTCGGCGAGCCACGCATGCTGTTGCCGGGTCGTCACGACGCCGAGACGTTTGCCGATGTCGCGAGAACAGGTTTTGTCCAGCGCCGAGAACGCCCGCAGCGTCGGCATGGCGCAAAGCTCCGCGAAGGCTTCCAGTCCGCGCGGGGCCGGCGGCAGCCGCAGCCACGGCGCGAGAAACGCCAGGTCGGTCAGCGCAGCCTGACACTGGCCCTGCAACGCGTGCGCCCACGCGAGCGCCTTGCTGTCCGGCGCGCCCGCCTCGTCCGCGTGGGGCGGAGAAAGCCTCGCGACGATCTCCGCGGCGTGGGCGCTCAGCGCGAGAAGCCGTGTCCACGCGCTCCCGAGCGTGGCGGGAACCGCCCCCCGGGGCAGGGCGTCCTCGAAGGCCTGCATGGCCGCCGCGGCGGCCGGCCTGGGGGCCTCGCCCGCAAGCACGGCGAGCGTGTCGCGCAGCCCATCGAACAGCGCCATTGCGACCACGGGGGTGTCCCCGATCTCCAGCAGCCCGGCGCGTAGAGTGAGCAGGTGGCCGGCGAGGTTGCCGCTGTCCACCGTCGAGACGTACAGCGGCGTCATCGCCTCCAGCGTGCGTGTGTCGTACCAGTTGTAGAAGTGTCCGTGGTGCCTGGCCAGCCGCTCCATGGTGGTCAGCGTGTTCGCGGTCCGCTCGACCAGTTGTCCGGAATGCAGATAGCCGAAGTCGAAGGCGGACAGGGTCGCCAGAAGCGACAGTCCCATGTTGGTCGGCGAGGTGCGGTGCGCCACGGACGCCACGCGGTATTCCTGATGGTTGTCGGGCGGCAGCCAGTGGTCATCCGGGCCGACCAGGGTGTCGAAATAGGCCCACGTGCGCCGCGCGACGAGGCGCAGGAAACGCACTTGGGAGGACGTAAGCCCTGCGCGGTCACGTGGCAGGGGACGACCGAGCCACCATGCGGCGGCGGGCGCGGCGAACCAGAGTAGAAGGACGGGCGCCGCCGAAACGAGCACGGAGGGTGCCGTGTGACCGAGACGGACCGCGACGGCAGCCGACAGGGCCGGGGCGATCCACATGAGCCGCACGCTCGACAAAAGCGTGCCAGCCTCGGGGCGCTGCGCTTCGCGCTCTGCCGTGGCGGACGGCTTCCATTCGAGCAGCCGGCGCCGGCTCACGTGCATGCGCCAAGTGGTCCGGAGGATGGCGTCGAGGCTGTACCAGGCTTCGTGGGGCAGACAGGCGAGTTCGAAGGCGACCTGGGAGACACGGCGACCGGCGGTGCGGCGCCACGCCCGGACGTGCTGGCCGACGAGCCGGTCGCCGGGCTTCCGGACGATCTCGACCAGGGTCGAACAGGCGGGCACCAGGAGGACGAGCCCCACCATGACACCGGTCCAGGCCCAGGCGGACGGGAGCACAATCCATCCGGCCAGCAGCAGCGACAGAATCGAGACCGGGACGAGACTGCGGCGCAGGTTGTCGATGAGCTTCCACCGCGACAGCGCCGAAAGGGGATTGCGCGCCCGCGCGCTCGCCGCGGCGTCGGGTGTGCCGCGCACGCACCGTACCCGGGGCAGGAGCCATCCGGCCAGTTGCCAGTCGCCGCGTATCCACCGGTGACGCCGGGCCACGTCCACGTCGTAACGCGCCGGAAACGCCTCCACCACCTGGACGTCGGTCACGAGGCCGGACCGTGCATGGCAGCCTTCGAGCAGGTCGTGGCTGAGAATGCTGTTTTCCGGAAGGCGACCGCCCAGCGCCTGCTCGAACGCGTCAACGTCGTAGATGCCCTTGCCGATGAAGGACCCTTCGCCGAACAGGTCCTGATAAACGTCGGATACCGCGCGCGTGTAGGGATCGATACCCGCGTCACCGCCCCGCAACTGCGCATAGCGCGACCGGTTGGTCCCGGGCAGGGCGACGGACACGCGGGGCTGGAGAATGCCGTAGCCCGCGGTGACGCGCCCGAGGTGCGGGTCGTACCGCGGGCGGTTCAGGGGGTGGGACATGGCCCCGATCAGCTGACGCGCCGCATCGCGCGGCAATTGCGTGTCCGTGTCCAGGGTGATTACGAAGCGGACCTGGGAAAGCACGGCCACATCACCGATGACCAGGGAGAACGCGGACGACGCTGCTGGTCCGCCGGAGCGCAGCAGGGCGTTCAACGCCGCGAGCTTTCCCCGCTTGCGCTCGTACCCCATCCAAAGTTGTTCCCGGGGGTTCCAGCAGCGGGGGCGATGGAAGAGGCAGAAGGGTAAGCCGTCGCCCGGCTGCGCGTTGGCACCATACTGGCGGTTGAGCGCCTCGATCTTGGTCGCGGCCGCCTCGATGAGCGCGGCATCCCCAGGGCGGTGCTCCGTTCCGGCATCGCCGAAGTCGGTCAGCAGGCCAAAGTGCAGCGATGGATCCCGGTTGGCAAGGAAGCGGACTTCCAGTGCCTCGATCAGCGCGTCAAGGTCGCCATCTCCCGTGAGCATCGTCGGGACCACGACGAGCGTGCGCGCCTCGCGGGGAATGCCCCGCTCGAAGTCCATGCGCGGCAGCACGTGCGGGGTGACCAGCAGGGTTGCCATCCAGTTGACGAGACTCACCGCCGGTTGGCTCCCCGCCAGCACTGTCAGCGCGGCGACTGGCCAGACTGTCCAACTGGCGGGACCACTCATCTGCCACACCGCCGTCAGCAGCCACGCGAAGCCCAGACTGAGCAGCACGATGCTCCCGAGAAACGGCAGCAGCGTCATTGCTCCCCCGGCGCGCCGCCAAGCGAGCAGACGCGGTACACCTGTGCCGGTCGCCTGCTCGAGCAAGGGTAGACCGTCGCCTACCAGGTAGTGGCCGACATGGTGCGCAGGGGCTTCGGCGCCGCCCCCTGCGCCCCCCTGCGCGAGGGAGACCGCCAGCCGTGCGACATGTCCTTCCGCAAGCCCGCTACGGCGCGCCAGGGCCTCGACGGCATGGCGGTAGCGGTCGCGCGTGCCGAAGTCCATGCTGCCGTACACGCCGCCCGGGTCCTCGCGTAGCGCGGCTTCCACAGTGCTGACGGATTCGACGAAAGCCCGCCAGTCCAGGGCGCTCAGCATCCGCAGGCTGCCGATGCTGTTGCTGATGGACACTTGGTCCGCCGCCTGCTGCTGATTCTCCGAATGCACCATCTGGTCGATGGTCTCGCCGGACTCCGAAAGCCTCTGCTCGATCCAGGTCAGGGGCAGGGCGAGCGACAAGCCCCGGCCCTGGAGCCGCCGGGTGAGTTCCGCCACGAAAGCGCTGACCATCGGCGGATTCGACCGGGCCATGTCGGCGACAAGCAGGATCAGACTCGTCGGGTCGCTCTCCGCTGTCGCCGACATGCGGTCGGCCCAGGACCCCGCGAGATCGCGCTCCGAGCACCCGGCGGCGACTCGGACCCCGACGCGGCGGAGGTTCTCGATCACGGCCAGCCGCAGCATGATCGGGATGGCCCAGAGTTCACCCAGTGTGAGCGGCGTCCCGGTCTGGTACGCGACAATGAAGCGCGTGAGCGTTTCCGCATCCACACGCCCGTCCCCGTGCGCAACCACTTCCAGCGCGAGGTCCTGCACGCGCGGCCGGCCCGCCGCGGGCCCCGGGCCGAGTCGCGGGAGTTCACGGCTGTAGTTGCGCGGGAGGTGGCGGCGCGTGGTGCGGATCTGCTCTTCGATGAGGTAGAAGTTGTCGAGCAGCCATTCGCCGGCCGGCGCGATGCGCCGCTCCTCGGTCAGCGCAGCGGTGAGCAGCCGGCAGACCCCGATGAGGGCGGCCTCATTCGAATCCAGGCGGGGCAGCAGCTTATCCGGACCGCGGCCCGGACCGAGAGCGTGACTCGAGGCCAGCGCCTTGCCGTGCTGCGCCATCTGGTCCGCAGTGAAGAGCTCGGCACGCAGTGGCTGCTCGTCGACGCCGCTCGACGTGCCGCGCTCGGAACGGCCCAACCGCCACGGCAACCAGGCGAGGTGAAGGCGTGACCGCGACGCTGCCGGCGCGGCGACGCTCGATACGAACTCAGCCACGGGAAGGCAGCCTCACGCCCGCGCGTGGCGGCCGGTACCGGCCCCGATCCTGGCTGGAGCCGCGGGAGGATACGGCGGCAAGGTGCGCCGGTGCTCCGATCGGGGTGTCACTCAGTGCGACGATGTTGCGCTCGCCTTGTCCGATGCGGCAAGGGGTGGCTCGCCGAGTTGGGCCTCGCGCGGAGCCATCAGGGCGGCTGCCAGGGAGATCCAGGATGGAAGTGGAATCCGGCCGATCGCGGCGGACGCCAGCGGCGCCACCAATCCCGCAACAACTGCCGGTCGGGTGATCCATCGCCACGGCCTGAGCGCCACGATACCGGCGCCCACGGTCGCAGCCGCTGCCATCAGCACGACCGGATGCTGGCGCGCGACGGGACCCAGCGCGCAACGGCCCGCCGTGGCGGCGATCGCTGCCGCGGCGCGTACGGGGTGCTCCTGCCACCAGATTCGCGCTGTATCGATGGCCGGCCCCACCAGAGGAAGCGCGGCGAACTCCCGAGCCCAGGCGGACGGGGGCGCCGCCGCCTCCGCTGCGTGGCCCGCCGACGGATGGCGGAGCGCAACGCGCAGGGCCTCGCGCGACTGCTCGAGCCTTGCAGCGGGCGACGCCGGAGCTGTGGCAACGGGAGAGAGGACGGACGTCTGCCCGGATGCGGAGTCCATCATCACGCGCCCCTCACGCGCCACCGTCGCGGAGCATCGCGGCATCGGCGCGAATCTGGCTGCGCACGTTGCCGAGGAAAACGGTCCGACGGCCTGCAAGCAGGGCGATCCAACAGGACAGCGCCAGGATCGCCGGCACGACCGGTACGACGACGAGCGTCCAGAGCCGATACCCTGCCGTCAGCGGCGCAACGCCCCATAGCATGACCGCCACACCCGCCAACACCAGCGCAGCGCCGGCGCAGCCGAATGCGAGCGAGCTCAGCACCACCCGCCGCCGCCACGCGCCCGCAGCCTCGGCGACGTCATCGACCGCCAACTCGGCGTAGGCCTGGAGATGAGCGACCAAAAGGTGCGGTTGGGTGGCGACCAGACCGAGTAGCGGGCTGTGCATGACGAAGGCCTCCCCGCGAGTGTCAGTGCCGCGAGTTGCGGATGAAGTCGATCAATGCCATCAGCACCGCGCCAGTGGCGGCGGCAATGAGCACGGCCTTCAGCGGTTCGTTTCGGATGTACTCCAGCGTGGCGTCCGACGCATGCCGCGCCCGTTCGCGCACGGCGTGCGTCGTTCCGCGTATTGCCTCGGCGCCCTGCTCGGCCAGACGGGCGAGGCGTTCGCCCGCCTCGTCGAG
>JBEICA010000082.1:0-13255 GCA_040373665.1 Burkholderiales bacterium
CCAGGGCCATGTGGCCGGGCAGATAGTCCGGCCGCAGCGCCACGGCGCGACGCACCGAGGCCCTGGCCGCATCCCACTGCTGCTCCATGACCTGGATCTCGGCCATGGCCAGATGAGGCGCGATGGCGTTCGGGTGCTCGCCCGACAGGCGTCCCAGCGAGGCCCGCGCCTGTCCGAGGTCACCAGTGCTCTGTTGCACACGCGCCAGCACGTATCCGACGCGGGCATCGAGCGGCAGGGCCGCCTGCGCTGCGGTGGCGGCCGCCAGCGCCGCCTGTCGATCGCCGGCCCCCATCAGGACGTCCACCTTGGCCAGATGCAGCGGTGCGAAACCGCGATTGCCCTCCAGGGCCCGGTCCAGGACCGCCGCCACCTCGCCCGCCGGCTTCCCTGCGCGACGCATGACGCCCGCGAGCAGCAAGGCAGCCTGCGGATCCCGGGGATTGGCGGCCACCAGAGCGCGGTAGCGCTCCTCGGCCGCATCGGCCCGGCCGTCCTCTAGATCCATGGAGGCGAGGTTGCGGGCGGCCGGCGGGAAACCCGGTGTCGACGACAAGGCCTTCTCGAACTGCTGGCGTGCGCCCGGCCTCTGGCCCTGGGCGCGCCTGACGAGGCCGAGCAGGTTGTACCCAACCGCCGTCTCGGGCAGCCGCTGCTGCACCGCCGTGGCGACGGCCTCGGCGCGATCGACCTGTCGCGCGCCAAGGAAATGCTCGACCAGCAGGGCGTCGGCCACGGTGTTGCCCGGGTCGGCGCGCACCACCGCCTCGAGTTCGGCCACACCGCGTGCGGCCTGGCCGGAGGCGAGCAGCAGGCGCCCGAGCGCCACGTGCCACGCGGGATTGGCGGCGTCGCGCGCCAGGGCGTGCTCGATGCGCGCCAGCGCCTTCCTCGAATCCCCTGCGGCCTGGGCCACCTCGGCCGCCAGGGCGAAGTCCCTGCCGCCGGCATTGGGCGAGGCCAGCAGCGGCGCCAGGGTCTTCTCCGCCAGATCGATCTCGCCGAGTCGCAACTGGGAGGCGGCGAGGAGCTGCCGTGCGCGCGGTTCGGCCGGAACGGCGTCGACCACGCGCTGCAGCAGCCGCTTGGCCGCCTCGTGGTTGCCGAGATCGTATTCGATGGAGCCGGCCAGCAACTGGATGCGCAGATCGTCAGGCGCGGCACGCAACGCGAGCTGGATGGACGAACGGGCGCGTTCACCCTCCCCTTTCGCCGAGGCCACGAGCGCGTCGAGATAGACGGTCCCGGGAGCGCTCGGCACGAGCTTCGCCAGACGCTTCTGGACCTCCGCCGCCCGGTCCACCTTGTTCAGCGTCAGCAGCATGGGCACCAGGGCCAGATGGGAGCGCACGTCCGCAGGCTGCAACTCCACCGCCTTCTCGTAGGCGGCGACCGCCTCCTGCAGACGGGTCTCGCGCGCCAGCAGCGCGGCGCGGAGCGCCCAGGCCTCGGCGGAATCCGGGTGCGCCGACAGAACCGAATCCACGGTGGCGGCCGCCTCGGCGCCCTGGTCCGAGGCGGCCATCAGGCGGGCGGTCCCGAGCCGGGCGGTGGCGTTGGCGGGATCCAGCGCGAGCGCCTCCTCATACAGCCGCCGGGCGGGAACGGGTTGCCCCTTGGCCGCCAGAGCCTCGGCCCAGAGCGCCTTCAGCTCGGCGCGCGTCGTGGCGTCACCCACCTGCCGCGATGCGGCAAGATCGATGACCTTGTCGTACTGGGCGGTGTCGAGGAGGCTGCGGCACAGCACCGGCAGCACCTGTTCCGGGGCATGGCCCAGTTCCAGCGCCCGACGCAACTCCACTTCCGCCGAAACGGGGTTGGCTGTGCCGCGCAGCGCCAGACCCAGGAGATAGCGGGTCTCGGCATGCTCGGGGGCACGACCTGCCGCATTGCGCAACTGGATGAGCGCGGAGGCGTATTCCTTGCGCTGCAGGAAATCACGCCCCGAGGCCAGATAGTCGGCATCTGGCTCGCGGCTGCAACCGGCAGCGAGCAGCAGGCCCAGGCAGGCCATGACGGCACGATGGGTATGGGAGCGGTGGTTGAGCATCTGTGACCCCGGGCGATTCAGGAGGGCGACACGCGGAGTGCGGAGGGGCAAGCGCGCTTGGCCCGCAACCCCGAAGCGAGGCGCATGCCCGCCGCAGCCACCGGACCGCTTACAGGTCCTCGCGCCGGGCGTAGCCGGTCAGTCCGACAAAGGCGCGGCCGAGCCGCAGGGCGAACCAGGACTTCGCACGCTCCAGCCAGGGTGTGCGGACGAGGTCTCCCTCGCTCACGCGGATGCCGCCGGCGTGCAGAGCACGCTCCAGACTGCCACGCAGTTCCCGCGCAAACCCAGGGTCCTCCACCACCACGTTGGCCTCACGGGAGAGCATCAGGCTGAACGGGTCGATGTTGGACGATCCCACGGTGGCCCACAGCCCATCGATGACGGCCACCTTGGCGTGCAGGAAGGTCGTGAGGTATTCATGAACCTCGATGCCCTCACGCACGAAATCGCGGTAGAAGGCGCGCATGGCATGGCGGACGAAAGGGTATTCGGGCACGCCCTGCAGCAGCAATCTCACCCGCACCCCGCGCCGGCGTGCCTCCCGCAGGGCATCCCGGAAACCGCGACTGGGCAGGAAATACGCACAGGCAATGAAAATCTCCTCCCGGGCGCGGCTGATCGCCACCAGGTAGGCCTCCTCGATCGAGCGGCGATGGCGCAGGTTGTCGCGGGTCAGGAAGGCGACCCGCTGCCCGCCCGCACCTGCCGACGTGAGGGCCGGGGCCGTCGGGGGACCGGTGCGGGCGATGCGTCCGAGGGTGGTCCAGCGGACCAGCATCCACAACCGCCGGACCGCACGGTGCATGTCGGCCACGACCGGACCGGTGACGCGCACCGCGAAATCGAAACGCGGCGGCCCGTCGCCGCGCCCGTCGCGGTCGTCGAGCACGTTGATGCCGCCGCAGAAACCGATGCCGCCATCGATCACCACGAGCTTGCGGTGCATGCGTCGCAGCCGATGCCGCCGCAGGCGGAAGCGGGCGCGCTCCGGGCGGAACACCTGGATGCGCACGCCGGCCGGTTCGAGCACTGCGCGCAGGGACGGCAGAAGGTTGGCGGCACCGAAGCCGTCCACCAGGACACGCACCGCCACGCCGCGGCGCGCTGCGGCCGCCAGGGCGCCGGCCACCCGGCGACCGGTGGGGTCGTCGGCGAAGAGGTAGGTCTCGAGGTGCACCTCGTGGCGGGCGGCGGCGATGGCCGCCTCGAGAGCCGGAAAATACGCGTCCCCCGTCTCGAGCAGATCGACGCGGTTGCCCTCGAGGAAACCCGTCATGCGAGCGTCTGCACCTCCGCGGGTGTCGCATCACCCTGCGACGTCGCGGGGGCGAGCAGGGCCGACAAGGCCACGTGGTCGGACAGACGGTGCGACTGACGGCCATGGTGGGCGTGCGCCAGCTTGACCCGCAGGCCTCTGACGTAGATGCGGTCGAGATTGAGCAGGGGCAGGGCGGCCGGGTAGCTGCGCGCCGGCCGCCCGGTGGTGTGCTCGAACACCTCGGTCAGGCCGAGAAGCTCGCGCAGCGGACTGGCGGCACGCCGCGTCCAGTCGTTGAAGTCACCCGCAACCACCAGCGGAGAGTCCGGCGGCACCATGGCCTCGATGCGGGCGCACATGCGCGCCACCTGGCGGTGCCGCCAGGGCGCGATCAGGCCGAGGTGCACATTGATGCAGTGCAGCCGCCGCTGCCATCCCGGGACCGTGATCTCGCAGTGCAGCATGCCCCGACTCTCGAAGCGGGACTGCGAGATGTCCTCGTTGTCCCAGGCCGCGATCGGGAAACGCGACAGGATGGCGTTGCCGTGATGCCCCTCCTCGTAGACCGCATTGCGGCCGTAGGCGTAGTCGCTCCAGAGGGAATCGGCGAGGAACTCGTATTGCGGCGCGGTGGGCCAGTCATGATGGCGTCGCGCCTGCCGCCGCGACAGGCCCTGCACCTCCTGGAGGAACACGAGATCCGCGCCCAGCCCATGCAGCGCCTCGCGCAGGTCGTGGACCGCCATGCGCCCGCGCAGGGGCGAGACGCCCTTGTGGATGTTGAAGGTGACGACGTGCAGCGTTTCCATACCGGAGCCAGAGAGTGGGGGCGCGGGCCGGATGCGGGCACCGACAAGGTCTCATTTTCCCCTTTTTTTTGCCTGCCACCGGCAGGATCGCGCCGACGGCCCCGCAGGGACCGGGATGCGCTCGCAATCGCTCCTGCGGCATCTATCGCCGGAGGCGCCGGCGAGCAGGGCCTCCAGCCGAGAGCGGACACCCTTGCCCCCTTCGCCCGCGCCACCCAGGATGTCCTCGACCGCCTCGGCCTGGGCCATCTCCGCCGCACGCGCGCCGCCCGCCGCCCTGACGGCGCCGCCCCGCGGGCCGCCGGCCCCTCCGATGCCGTCGTCCATGGCGCCTCCCGCCCGTCGTTGGATCTCGTGCAGGCCCCAGCCCCGGCTGCGGATGCTGACGCAGGTCAAGGTCGGGCGCATCCGGTCCGCGCCGCCAACAGGGCACGGCGGCCGGGTGCTGTCACGGCACAGGTTCGAAGTAACGGTCCGGCAGATCCGGATCATCGAAATGTCGCCTGCCGACGAAGGCTGTGGCGTGGCGGCCCCACTGACGCATGGCGCCGGGCTCGCGCACGCCCATGGGCCAGAACAGCCATCGCTCGCCGCGTTCACTGCCCACCACCAGGCCGTCGGGGCCGAACAGGCTGCGCCGACCGCCGCCAGGCAGGGGCAGCGAACGCAGCGAATCGTCGGGCTGCAGCGCGAGTTCGCGGTCGATGTCCAGGGCTGGCGCCCAGCGCAGGCGCTGGATCTGGTGGCTCGCCGCGGCCACCCGCAGAAGCAGCCGGGTACCCGGGGGCGGAGACGGCAGGGACTGGGGGACGAAGGCCCATTCGTCCAGACTGTCGGGGCGCGGCCTCATGCGCAGGCGCGCGGTGGGAAAGAACTGGTGGTAGCAGCCGCAGCTGTGCATGGTGTCGACCAGCAGTGGCCGACCCTCGTGGTCCAGCGTAAGACGCACGGTGATGCCATCCAGCCGTCCACCCAGGAGATCGAAGGGACCCTCCTTCGGACGGGCGGGAAACCAGACGGAGTAGACCAGCTGCGGCAGGACCTTCCCACCGAAGAGTGTGCGCGTCGAACGCACGAACATGACCGGGACACCCGTGTCGACGAACGGGATGCCATCCGGGCCCCAGGCCGGCTGGCCGATGCCATCATCGGGGCCTGTCGTGTCGATCTCGAATACCGGTGCGTGCCGCCGGAACAGGGCCTCGAGCTGCAGCGGCGCCGGCTCGGCGCCCGCCACGATCGATGTCGGAAGCCCGGCATCCGGTTCGCCCGCGGGAACCGGGCCGGCCCCATGACGCACCAGAGTGCCGCGCACCTCCAGGGCCTCCAGGGGGCGCTCGAACACGTCGGCGCTGTCGCGCTGATAGCGCTCCACCCCACGGGAAAAAGGCAGCCGCGTCAGGGCATAGAGCCCGGCTGCCCGTTTCCAGGTCTGGTAGTCGTCCGGCACCGCGGTGGCAAGGGCGGCGGCGGCGGCGCTGCGCGCGTGCAGGCGTGTGCCACAGCGCGCCAGCGTGTCCGCGATCGCGGCGCGGCCGGACAGGCCCAGACGCGCGGCGAGCCCGTCGATCGCGCGTTCGGACAGGTTTGCAAGCTCGAACCCGCGGGCCTCGGCATCCAGGAGGCGCATCTGGTCGACGAGACCCGCCGTGTGCGACCCGCCGGCACGCGCAAGACCGGCGAGGGTGCGGGTGGTGCGCAGCCACGGCTGGCCCGGCACGCGGAAGGCCTCGCCGTCGCGCACGCCGGCCAGGTCGATGGCATCGTCCACCTCCCGCCACGCGTTGGCGCAGCGCGCCGTCTGCGCATCGCCATCGGCCATCAGCGCCCCCAACGGGCCGCGGGAGTGCAGCGAGGGGGCGCAGCCGGTCGCCAGCAGCAGCCAGACCAGCAACGGCAGCGGATGCCACCTCATCCATCGCAACACGCCCCGCATCGCCGGAAGCCGGGCACCCACCGCGCCTCAGTCCCCCGAGACTCTGCCGGGGAGCTTCTCGATGGCGGCCGCGTTGCTGGGCGAGAAACAGCGCGCCGCCGCCTCCTGCCAGGGTAGCCATTGAAAGGCCGTGTGCTCCCTCGGGGACAGTCGCACCGCCACGCGCCGAGGGACGAGCAGTCCCAGCACGTGCTCGGTGTTGCGGGTGACTCCGGGCGCGTAGCGCCAGCGCCACTGGGGATAGATGTCGTAGACGTTCTGGGCGTGCCAGTCGGTGAGCTGGTGCTCGGCGGCGTCGATGCCGGTCTCCTCCATCACCTCGCGCCGCGCCGCCTCGAGGATGTCCTCGTCTTCGCTGTCCAGACTGCCGGTAACGGATTGCCAGAAGCCGGCATGGTCGGCGCGCTCGATCAGCAGCACGTCAAGTCCCGGGGTGTGGATCACCACCAGGACGGATCTGGGGATCTTGTGGCGGCGGGGCGGATCGCTGGGGCTCATGGGCGGTCAGGGCCGGGGGCCGCGATGGGCGGCATCACCGGCATGGACCACACGGGTCCGCGGCGGTTCGGCCACCGCGCGCCATGCGGCGTGCGCAGCGGGTCGGAGCGGACACCCAGGACCCGGAGGGTGGGTGCCCGCGCCAGACCTCAGCGGACCTTGATGTGCAGCTCGCGCAGCTGCTTCTCGTCCACCGGGCTGGGCGCGCTGGTGAGCAGGCACTGGGCACGCTGCGTCTTCGGGAAGGCGATCACGTCGCGGATCGACTCGGCGCCGGTCATCATGGTCACCAGCCGGTCCAGGCCGAAGGCGATACCGCCGTGGGGCGGCGCCCCGTACTGCAGGGCGTCGAGCAGGAAGCCGAATTTCAGGCGCGCCTCGTCCGCGTCGATCTTCAGGGCGCGGAACACCTTGCTCTGCACCTCCTCACGGTGGATACGCACCGACCCGCCACCCATCTCCCAGCCGTTCAAGACCATGTCGTAGGCCTTGGCCAGACAGGCGCCGGGATCGGTCTCCAGCAGATCCTCGTGCCCATCCTTGGGGCTGGTGAAGGGATGGTGCATCGCCGACCAGCGCGCGTTCTCCTCGTCGTATTCGAACATCGGGAAATCGACCACCCAAAGCGGCTTCCAGTCGCCCTCGACCAGTCCGCGGGCGCGGCCGAACTCGGAGTGCCCGATCTTCGCGCGCAGGGCGCCCATGGCGTCGTTCACCACCTTGGCCTTGTCGGCACCGAAGAACACGATGTCGCCCGACTGCGCGCCGGTACGCTCGAGGATGGCCGTCAGCGCCTGGTCGTGGATGTTCTTCACGATGGGTGACTGCAGACCGTCTCGCCCCTTGGCGAGGTCGTTGACCTTGATGTAGGCAAGCCCGCGGGCACCGTAGATGCCGACGAATTCGGTGAAGCCGTCGATCTCGCCGCGCGACAGTTCACCACCACCGGGCACACGCAGCGCGGCAACGCGCCCGCCGGCCGCATTCGCCGGCCCGGAGAACACCTTGAAGTCCACGTCCTTGACGAGGTCGGTGATCTCGGTGAGCTCCAGCCGGACGCGCAGGTCCGGCTTGTCCGACCCGAAGCGGTGCATGGCCTCGCCGAAGGTCATCACCGGGAAGGGATCGGCCAGTTCCACCCCGATGGCGCTGCGGAAAACCGAGCGGATCATGTTCTCGAAGATGGCGCGGATCTCCGTTTCCGAAAGGAAGCTGGTCTCGCAGTCGATCTGGGTGAACTCGGGCTGGCGATCCGCCCGCAGGTCCTCGTCGCGGAAACACTTGGTGATCTGGTAGTAGCGGTCGAAGCCCGCCATCATCAGCATCTGCTTGAACAGCTGGGGCGACTGCGGCAGGGCGAAGAACTCGCCGTGGTGCACACGGGAGGGTCCGAGATAGTCGCGCGCGCCCTCGGGCGTGGACTTGGTGAGCATCGGCGTCTCGATGTCCACGAAGCCCTGGGCATCGAGGTAGCGGCGCACGTCCATCGCCACCTTGTAGCGCAGCATCATGTTCTTCTGCATCTGCGGACGACGCAGATCGATCACCCGGTACTGCAGGCGCACGGTCTCGGACAGGTTCTCGTCGTCCAGCTGGAAGGGCGGCGTCAGGGCGGTGTTGAGGAGTTCGATCTCTTTGGCGAGGACCTCGATTTCGCCACTGCGCAGATTCGCGTTGGTCGTACCCGCCATCCGCGCACGCACCCGTCCCGTGACCCGCACCACGAATTCGTTGCGCAGGCGGTCCGCGGTGGCGAAGGCCTCAGGCGTGTCCGGGTCGACCACGATCTGGACGATGCCCTCCCGATCGCGCAGATCGAGGAACACCACACCGCCGTGATCACGCCGCCGGTGCACCCAGCCGTACAGGGTGACGGTCTGGTCGAGGTAGGCCTTGTCGATGAGTCCGCAGTAATTGGTGCGCATGGTGTCGTTCGAAGGGAGGAAGGTCGGTCAGGGACGCCGCGCAGCGGCCGGGGCCGGCGGGGCGACGCCCATGGAAATGATGTATTTGAGCGCCTCATCGACGCTCATCTCGAGTTCGATCACGTCGGCACGCGGCAGCATCACGAAATAGCCGCCGGTCGGGTTCGGGGTCGTCGGAACATAGACGCTGACGTAGTCGCCTTCCAGATGGCGGGTCACGTCACCGCCGGGTGTGCCGGTCAGGAAGGCGATGGTCCAGACGCCGGGACGTGGCCACTGCACCAGAAGCGCCTTGCGGAAGGCCTGGCCGCTCGAGGAAAACAGCGTGTCCGAGACCTGCTTGACGCTGTGATAGATGGACTTCACCACCGGGATGCGGCCCAGCACCGACTCCCAGGCCCGCACCAGACGCTGCCCCAGCACGTTGGCCGCGAACAGCCCGGTCACGAGGACGATCAGGATGGTGAGCACCACGCCGACGCCCGGCAGGTCCACGCCGAACAATGCCTGTGGCCGCCATGCCTCGGGCAGCAGGAGCAGGCTGCGATCCATGGTGGTCACGATGGCGTGCAGCACCCACAGGGTGATGCCCAGCGGAACCCAGATCAGCAGGCCGGTGATGAGATAGCGTCGCACGGAAAAAAACGACGCGGACCAGCCCCTGGCGGGGCGGTCCGCGATCCTGTCCTCGTTCAGTGCCGGCCGCGGGCGGCCGGCGGGTTTCGCCGCGTCAGGTGCAGGCCGGGCAGGGGCCGCTTGCGCAGGCTCCACCGCCGCCACCGCTGTCCGAGGCGGCCTTGCTCTCCCCGCCCTCCTTGGCGGCGGACGGCTTGGAACCGCCATTCTTGAAGTCGGTGGCGTACCAGCCGCTGCCCTTCAACTGGAAGCCGGCGGCGGAGATGAGCTTGGTCATCGTCGACTCGCCGCAGGGGCAGGCGGAGATCGGCGCGTCGCTCACCTTCTGCAGGTACTCCTTCTCGAGGCCGCACTTGTCGCAGCGATACTCGTAAATCGGCATGATGTCCCTCGAAAAACGAACTCGAATTATACGCTCGCAAACTGCCCGAGCCACGGGCGACAATGGGGGCGGTTCCCCGACGGATCAAGACCCCATGCTGACCAAGACCCGCTGGCCCCACCCACGCATCATCGCCCATCGCGGCGGCGGCATCCTCGCCCCGGAAAACACCCTGGTCGCCCTCAGGCTCTCCGCCTCCCTGGGTTTCGCCGGGGTGGAGGTGGATGCGCAGCTTGCCGCCTGCGGCACCCCGTTCCTGCTGCACGACGACACGCTGGAGCGCACCACCGACGGCAGCGGGACGGCGCACACCCGCACCCTCGCCCAGCTGCGGACCCTGGACGCCGGCGGATGGTTCGGCAACGAGTTCGGCGGCGAGCACATCCCCGGCCTGGAAGCCGCCTGTGCGCTGTGCCGCTCCCTGGGCCAGTGGATGAACGTCGAGATCAAGATCGCAGACGGCGAGGATCCGGCCCGCGCCGGCGCCACCATCGCCACCGATCTGGCCAGACGCTGGGCCGACACCACCCCTCCACCCGTCGTGTCGAGCTTCTCCGAACCGGCCCTCGAGGCGGCTGCACGCAACGCCCCCTCGCTGCCCCGCGGCCTGCTGGTCGGACGCCCGCCCGAAGACTGGCCGGACCGGGCCACGGCCCTGGGCTGCACTTCCGTGCACGTCGCCCACGAGCATGTCGACACCGCCCTGGTGGAGACCGCCCACGCCCGCGGCCTGGCCGTGGTCGCCTACACCGTCAACGACCCCGGCCGGGCCTTCTCGCTGTTCGATCAGGGCGTGGATGCCATCGTCACCGACGAACTGCGCGAGATCCGCCCCGACTTCCTCTCCCTGCACGGCCTGGCATAAGCCCCCATCGCCTATCGCCTATCCCTATCTCGTCAACCTGAGATACAACCCGGGCAGCTTGTCAGGCAACCGCTCGATGCGATCGACCACGGTGTAGTTGCGCGACCCGAAGATGCGCGACACATAGTCATCGGCCTTCGGGTCGACACTCAGGCAGTAGGTGTAGATGCCGGCGCGGCTCGCCTCCTCCACCGCCTTCTTGGCATCGAACAGCAGATACCGCGGGTCGTGCACGTCGATGTCGTGGGGCTCGCCGTCGGTGATGAGCAGGATGAGCTTCTTGTCGCAGGCGCGGGGGCGCAGCCACTGGGTGGCGTGGCGCAGGGCTCCACCCATGCGCGTGGACAACTGGCCGCGCATCCCGGCGACACGCGCCTTGACGTGTTCGTCGAAGGGCCAGCCGAAATCCTTGAAACGGTAATACTGGACCTCGCTGCGACCGTTGGAGCAGAACCCGTGGATGGCGAACTGATCGCCGATGCGCTCCATGGCGCTGGACAGCAGCACCGTGGCCTCGCGCGCCAGGGTCAGCACGCTGCCACCGGTGGCCTTGACCACGTCGTTGGTCGACTCGGACAGGTCCAGCAATACCAGCACCGAGAGATCGCGCTCGTGACGGTCGACGCGCATGTGCAGGCGCGGATCCGGCGTCCGGCGCGAACGCACGTCGATCATGGCCTTGATGACCTGCTCGAGGTCGAAGCGGTCGCCTTCCATCTGCTTGCGCAGCCGCACGGGCTTGCGCAGCTCGCTGCCGCGGATCAGTGCGTCGATGCGATCGAGCAGATCGCGGTGACGGTGGAGGATCTCGTCGACCACCGCCGGCTCGCCCGGATCCGGACGCTTTTCCTGGACCGTGCACCACGGGGCGCGCGCCATGCCGATCAGGTGGTCCCACTCGGGATAGTGGACGATGCGCAGCAGGTCTCCGGCCAGCGGTGAGTCGTCCTCCTCCGCATCGCCCGCCCCCACCGGCCGTACGCCCTCGACCTGCTCCGCCTCCGGATCCTCGAGGGTGTCGCCCTGGTCCGTCTCGACCGTCTCCGGCTGGACCAGCATCACGTCGTCTTCCAGCATCAACCCCTGGTCTTCGGCGCCATCGGGCTGCCAGAGGAAGGTGTTGTCGTCGCGGTACACCGGCTCGATGACCCAGGTCTTGGAATTGAACTGCAACCGCATCTGCCCGATGTCGTTGCCCAGCAGCGACCCGAGCGGACGCACGAAGGACGGATCGGTGAGATCTCCAGCCGCCTCGAGAAACATCCGCCTCGCCTTGCCCACCCAGGGATCGTCGTCCTCATAGGCAGGGTCGAGCAGACCGCGGGCGAGTCGCGCCGCGAGACCGGCGAAGGTCGTGGCACCGCCGGGCCTGGCCTCGTGGAAGCCCAGCCACAGTCGTCGCAGTCCCGGCATTTCGCGACAGGCTAGCGCCTCGACGCGCGCATCCTCCAGCAAGCCGACCAGCACGATCTGGATGGGTTTGAGCCCGCCGCGCTTCTGTGCCGGTCCGGAGAAGGCCAGGTGGGCCGCGGCGTGGGCGCTGGCAGCGCGGTAAAGGGCCACGGCGGAGCTGCCCCGTGCGCCCCGATAGGCGTCCGGGAGATGGATGCCCAGCGCCGTGATGAAGGGCCGGCTCTGCTGCAGGCCGGTGGTGAAGCCGCGCAATTCCGTGCCGCTGGCCCACAGGGCGCGCAGGTAGTGCGCCAGCCCCCTGCGGACGTCGCTGAAACGCGCACCGCCGCCGTCGGCCTTCAGGAAGGCGCGGGACTCCGGGGTCCGGAGGTCGAACCAGCTCTCCTGCACGAAGGGGTCCGCACTGTGCGACTGGAAACCCAGCCGGACCCAGCTGCGCAGGTCCTCCAGCCCCAGGTGGTCGAGCAGGGTGCCGGTGTGCTCCAGGAAGCGCGACACCCCGCGCGGTGCCCGCTCCGCCGTCTCCGCCACGAGCTCGAGGAACAGCCCCAGGCGCCGGGGCTCGCGCAGCCGCCGCGCCGCCAGCGGGGCGGCGCGCAGCAGCACCTCCACGCCGTTCTGGCCGGCGTGGGCGTACACCTTGAAAGCCGTTTCCAGCAGTGGCGCGAGCGCTGCCTCGCCGACCTCGCGTGCGACCCGCGGCACCTCGTTCAGGTAGGTGACCAGCGTTGCCCAGGTGACCCCCACCGCCTCGAGTTCGCGCAGCCCCCGCAGACAGGCCTCGCGCCCGCCGGGCGTGAAGGTGGCCGCGAGGCCCGTCCAGGCCGCCTCGACCAGGGCCATGCGCTCGCGCGACAGGCCGCGCAGCAGGGCGTCGTGGTGACGGAGCTCGTCGGTGCCGGACACGTGAGTGCTCGCCGCCGTGGGTCAGGGTGGCGGTGACGGGTCAGAAGAAGGTCGCCACCACCGCGTCCAGCGCGTCCCGCATGTCCTGGTCGTCGGTGATCGGCTGCACCAGGGTGACCCGACACGCCGCGACGGGGTCGATGCCGCGTGCGATCAGGTGGCCGGCGTGGATCAGCATGCGTGTCGAGGCGCCCTCCTCGAGGCCGTGGCCCTTCAGATTGCGTGTCTTCTCGCCGACCGAGACCAGGCGGCCCGCGACCTCCCCGGACACACCCGCCTCGTGGGCGACGATCTCGATCTCGATGTCGCGCGCGGGATAGTGGAAATCCAGCGCGCCGAAGCGCTGCTTGGTGGACTGCTTCAGGTCCTTGAGGATGCTCTGATAGCCGGGGTTGTAGGAGATCACCAGCTGGAAATCGGGGTGGGCCTGCACCAGTTCGTTGCGTTTCTCGAGTGGCAGGCAGCGGCGTGCGTCGGTCAGCGGATGGATCACCACGGCGGTGTCCTGACGCGCCTCGACGACTTCGTCCAGGTAGCAGATCGCCCCGTGGCGGGCCGCCAGGGTCAGGGGTCC
>JBEICA010000291.1:0-4607 GCA_040373665.1 Burkholderiales bacterium
CCGCGCCCCCGCTTCGCGCCAATAGGCTCGGCTATTGGCTTGTCGCGGGAGGCGCGGCCTGCCTCGCAATGCACCTCGCCATCATCCCGTGGCCTGGTGTCATGTCCGGGTTAGCGAAAACGGACGCTCACTGCGGGGTCTCCCTCCAGGCCCAGATAGCGGACCACCACCGTAGTGCCCTGTTTCGGTGGCATGGGGGGCAGGAAGGAGCCGAGGCTCAGCACCTGTCCGGGCTCCAGCTCGATGCCCTCGGCGTGCAGCGCGCGCGCCAGCCACAGCGCCGCCTCCAGCGGGTTGCCCATCAGCGCGCTGCCGGGGCCGCGCGCGAGTTCCACGCCGTTCTCCTCGGCGACGACCGTCATGCCTGCGAGCGATGCGGCAAAGCCGCCGTCGCGGCCGACCCGTATCGGCGTGCCCACCACGCCCAGCCGCGTGCCGACGTTGGCTGCGACCAGCGCGGGCGCGGTGAGCTTGACCTCCGGCGCCAGCATGAGGTCGGGGAGCTCGATGAACGGCACGACGGCGTCGATGAAGTCCAGCGCCTCCTCGGGCGAATTCGCCTGGTGCAGGCCGCGTCGTCCCACCACGGCGAGGAAGTCCGCCTCCCAGATCGGGCGCGCGCCGAACGCCGCCGGCAGTTCGGCGCCGTCGGGCAGCAGCATGTCGCGCAGCATGATGGCGCGCACCGGCGAGTCCACGCCGAAGCGCGCCTGTACCGCCTTGTTGGTGAGGCCGGCCTTGTAGCCGACCACCGGGCCCCAGGTGGCCTCCAGGGCACGGACCACCTTGCCCTGGCTGCAGAGCGCGTCCTCCAGGGTCACGGCTGTGGGCAGACCCCGGGCGGGGCGCACGGCGGCGAAGTCGGCCGCGTAGGCCGCGACCTCGGCATCGTCGGGACAGGCGGCGCCCGCCAGGGCGGGCAGACACAGCAGTGCGGCGAGGGCGAGGCGCGAGGTCATGGCAGGCTCAGATCGAAAGGTGGAGGAAAGCGTCAGGCTGACGCGGCGTTACCCGTGGAGGCCGGCAGACCGAATCGTACCGCCGGCAAATTCGTTGCGAACCCGATGTCCATCGGTGAGCAGGTTTTTTTCGGGCCTGGCCCGGAGCGTGGAGAGATGTCCGGGTTCAACGACCTGCCCGTTCCGCGGCCAGGTCGATGCGATGGGTCTCCGGACCGGCGTACACGGCCACGGCAGTGATGGCGCACATGGCGATCATGTAGCTGGCCACCCCCCAGGGTGCGCCGTTCATCGACGCCACCAGCCATGCCGAGACGAACGGCACGATCCCGCCAGCGAGCAGCGAGCCGAGCTCGCGCGCCAGGGCGAAGCCGCTGTAGCGCAGGCGGGCTCCGAACAGTTCGGCGAAGTAGGCGGCCTGGGGGCCGAACATGCCGGCCACGCCGACGGCGATGCCGAGCACCATGGCCAGGGTGATGAGCAGCGGATCCTTCGTGTCCACCATCAGGAAGAAAGGGAAGGCGAACAGGCCGGAGAAGATGGCTGCGCCCATGTAGACCGGTCGGCGGCCGATGCGGTCGGACAGCGCCGAGAACATCGGGATGGTGAGCAGCGACAGCGCGTGGGCCGTCATGATGCCGGTGAGGGCGGTGGACTTGGGCACGCCAAGCGTGCGCGTGAGGTAGTTCAGGGCGAACACCGGAAACAGGTAGCCCAGGCCGTTCTCGGCCATGCGCGCGCCGATGACCACCAGCACCTCTCTCGGGTAACGACGCACCACCTCGACGATGGGCGAGCGCAACACCTTGCGCCGGGCCACAGCCTCCTGGAACACCGGGGTTTCGGTGACGCGGGCGCGGATGACGAAGCCCACCAGGATGAGCACGATGCTCAGCAGGAAGGGCACGCGCCAGCCCCAGGCGAGGAAGTCCTCGCGCGGCAGCGCCGAGCAGGCGGCGAAGACGCCGGCGGCCAGCAGGTTGCCCACGGTGACGCCGATGGGCGCCCAACTGCCGAACAGGCCGCGCTTGCCCGCAGGGGCGAACTCCACCGCCAAGATGACTGCGCCACCGTACTCGGCGCCAGCGCCGAAGCCCTGGACCAGACGCAGCAGCACCAGCAGGGCGGGGGCGGCCAGGCCGATGCTGTCGTAGGTGGGCAGCAGGCCGATCAGGAAAGTGCCGCCGCCGACCAGCATGAGCGTCATCACCAGCACCGGCTTGCGGCCGAGGCGATCGCCGAGGTGGCCGAACACCATGCCGCCCAGGGGGCGGGCGGCGAAGCCGACGCCGAAGGTCGCGAAGGCAGCCAGCGTGCCTGTGACCGGGTCGAGCTTCGGGAAGAACAGGTCTCCGAACACCAGTGCGGCGGCGGTGCCGTAGATGAAGAAGTCGTACCACTCGGGCGCCGACCCGACGGCGGCGGCAAGCAGGACGTTGCGATGCTGCGACTTCATGGGGCGGCCTCCGTGCGGCGGGCCCCCTGGCCTGCCGATCCGGGGGCATGCTACAGGCCCGCCCCGGGGCCTGTAACGTTGCGGCGCAGCGCGGGCCCGCGCCGACCGCGCCGCGCGTCAGTCGCCGGGCCGCATATGCGGGAACAGGATGACGTCGCGGATGCTCGGGCTGTCGGTGAGGAGCATCACCAGCCGGTCGATGCCGATGCCCTCGCCCGCGGTGGGCGGCAGGCCGTACTCGAGCGCCCGGATGTAGTCGGCGTCGAAGTGCATGGCCTCCTGGTCGCCGGCGTCCTTCTGTCGCACCTGCTCCATGAAGCGCTCTGCCTGGTCCTCGGGGTCGTTCAGCTCGGAGAAGCCGTTGGCGATCTCGCGACCGGTGATGAACAGCTCGAACCGGTCGGTGATCGACGGGTCGGTGTCGTTGCGGCGCGCCAGCGGCGAGGCCTCCGCGGGGTAGTCGATGATGAAGGTGGGCTGGACCAGCCGCGACTCGGTGGTCTCCTCGAAATAGGTGAGCTGCAGGCCGCCGATGCCGTCGGATTCCTTCCAGGCCACGTTCATCTGCTGGAACTGGCCGATCAGCCAGGCGCGGTCGTGCAGCTGTGCCTCGGTGATGTGCGGGTGGTGCTCGCGGATGGCCTGGGCCAGGGTGAGCCGCGCGAACGGCGCGCCGAGGTCGATGATCTGTCCCTGATAGGGCACCCGGGTGGTGCCAACCACCTTTTGCGCCACCTCGCGGAACATCGCCTCGGTGAGGTCCATGAGGTGGCGGTAGTCCTGGTAGGCCTCGTAGAACTCCAGCATGGTGAACTCGGGGTTGTGCCGGGTCGACATGCCTTCGTTGCGGAAATTGCGGTTGATCTCGAACACCTTCTCGAAGCCGCCCACCACCAGGCGCTTGAGGTAGAGCTCGGGCGCGATGCGCAGGAACAGCTGCATGTCGAGCGCGTTGTGGTGGGTGACGAACGGCCGCGCCGAGGCACCACCGGGGATGGGGTGCATCATGGGCGTCTCGACCTCGAGGTAGCCGCGTTCCACCAGGAAGTCGCGGATCGCCTGGATGACGCGGGAGCGCGCGGTGAAGGTGCGCCGCGCCTCCTCGGTGACGATGAGGTCGACGTAGCGCTGCCGGTACTTCTGCTCCTGGTCGGTCAGCCCGTGGAACTTCTCCGGCAGGGGCCGCAGGGCCTTGGTGAGCAGGCGCAGCGCGGTCACCTTGATGGTCAGCTCGCCGGTGCGGGTGCGGAACAGCGTGCCCTCGGCCCCGAGGATATCGCCGAGGTCCCAGTGCTTGAAGGCGTCGTGCGCCTCGGCCCCGATGCCGTCGTTGGTGACGTAGAGCTGGATGCGGCCGGACATGTCCTGCAGCGTCGCGAAGCTGGCCTTGCCCATGACCCGCTTGAGCATCATGCGCCCCGCGACGCACACGCGGATGCCCTCCGGCTCCAGCTGCTCGTTGGTGCGGCCGTCGTGGGTGCGGTGCAGTTCGGCCGCGAGATCCCGGCGGCGGAAATCGTTGGGGAAGGCATTGCCCCGGGTGCGCAGGTCGGCCAGCTTGGCGCGCCGCTCGGCGATGATCTGGTTGTCGTCGCGCGGGGCGGATTGTTCTTCGGTCATGTCGTTCTCTCGGGCAATGGCGGCGGGGTGGGGCGTCGGGGCGGCCACGGGGCCGCCCGCAGCGTCACACGCCCATCTTCAGGCTGGCGGCGATGAAGTCGTCCAGGTCGCCGTCCAGCACGGCCTGGGTGTTGCCGACCTCGACGGTGGTGCGCAGGTCCTTGATGCGGGACTGATCCAGCACGTAGGAGCGGATCTGGTGGCCCCAGCCGATGTCGGTCTTGGAATCCTCCAGCGCCTGCTTTTCCTCGGCGCGCTTGCGCAGCTCCAGTTCGTACAGGCGCGCCTTCAGCATGGCCATGGCCTCGGCCCGGTTGCGGTGCTGGGAGCGGTCGTTCTGGCACTGGACCACGATGTTGGTCGGCAGGTGGGTGATGCGGATCGCCGAGTCGGTCTTGTTGATGTGCTGGCCACCCGCGCCTGACGCGCGGAAGGTGTCGATGCGCAGGTCCGCCGGGTTGATCTCGACCTCGATGGAGTCGTCCACCTCGGGGTAGACGAACACGCTGGCGAACGAGGTGTGGCGGCGGGCGTTGGAATCGAAGGGTGACTTGCGCACCAGCCGGTGCACG
>JBEICA010000393.1:0-2547 GCA_040373665.1 Burkholderiales bacterium
ATCGGTCTGTCTGTGGGGGTCGACCGGGTCTCGGCTCGCGCCCCGTCCGACCTCAAGCTGGGCCGGCTGCGGGTGGGAAAAATCCTGTTCCTGGGGAACAGCATCACCCTGCATGGGCCCAAAGCCGACATCGGGTGGACCGGAAACTGGGGAATGGCGGCCAGTACCCGCGAGAAAGATTTCGTCCATCGGCTCTTGGCCCGCATCAGCGAAAAGGCGGGGGGCGAACCCGCAGTGAAGATTCGCAACCTGGCCGATTTCGAACGCCATCTGCTCGACTTCGATCTCGGCGAGGGGTTGCGGGACGAACTGGCGTTTCAGGCCGACCTGGTGATCGTGGCCCTGGGGGAGAACGCCGCATCACCCCAGACAGAGGCCGAGCGCGACAACTTCTCGCGGGCGTTCGACAACCTGCTGCGAAAGCTGGCCGCCCACGGACAACCGACCATTCTGGTCCGCAACTCGTTCTGGCCCGATGCCGAGAAAGACACCTTGATGCAGCAAGCGACCCAACGGGCGAAAGCGGTGTTCGTCGATCTCGGGAAGCTGGGGGCCGATCCCGAACATGCGGCGAAGGCAGAACGCTCCATCGAACATGCCGGGGTGGCGGCTCATCCCGGCGACAAGGGAATGGAGGCGATCGCCAACACGATCTGGCGGCGATTGTTGCAGACCGCAGGTGGGGAAGAGTGACGAGGGGATCGGGTGCTGGACCGGACCAGCAGCCGCTTGATTCGAGAGCTCTGTCACTGGAATTGATCCTCGGGGGACCCGATTGACATGATGATGTTTCTGTCCCGTTATCGGTACCAGTTGGTGTTGGCTGTGCTGTTGCTGGTCGTTCTGGCCCAGCCGCTCGCGATGCATTTCAGCCCGCGCCTGAGCCGGGCGGCCCTGATGGTCTGGCTGCTGCAGTTCGTGACCTTGGCGGGACTGGCCCTGGGCGCGAGCCTGGCGGTCCTCGGCAGTTGGCTGTCGAAAACCTCGTCGGTGCGTGAGAGTTTGCGGCGCTGGACCCTGACGCTGGCCTTGCTGCTGGTCGCTGGCATGGGGTTGAGCGGTGTGGCGATGATCTTGAAACGAGGTCTGCCGTACGGGTCGTTTCTTTTGCCGTTCGACCAGACCACCTGGTGTGATCCCGCATCTTCCGGGTTTGTTGCGGGAGATCTGACGCCCCGCCAGAAGATGCTGGGGGGTGTGGTGCGGACCGTGCTGAAACCCGGGGGCCGTGCCGCGAGTCGCGAGGCGATTCTCGCCCAGTTGGGGCCGAGCGAAGATGACGCCGCGCTCGCCTCCCCCGGGCAAGAGCTGATCTATCGCCTCGGTCCTGAACACGAGTCGCTGTTCGCCATCGATGATGACTGGCTGCTGATCCGGTTCGACGAGAGCGGACGGTTTCAGGGGTTCCAAATCCGCCCCGATTGAAGTCGGCCGGGAGGACGGGGCGGTGCTGGCGGCGGCGTGCCGCGGTTCCCCATTCCAGCCGATTGACTGGCCCCATCCATCGCCGTAGGATCCACAGAGAGGTCATCTCATGATTCCGTCACGGATCGCTGGACGGACGCTCATGGCCATGCCGGGTGGCGAGCGAGGTCTCCCGGGTGGCGTCTGTCGTCGCGCGAGAATTGGGACCGTTCGCTCTGACGCCGAATCCCGATCTGATCTCCCCACCCGGCGAGAAGCCGGGTGAAAACTCAAGAGGATTGGTGGCGTATGAAACGAAAGGGGTTCTGGCTGCCACTGCTGATCTGGGGGGCCGTCTTGCTGTTTTCGGCGCTGCTTTATCCCCGGATGCCCGATCGGATTCCGACGCACTGGAATTGGCGGGGCGAGATCGACGGCTGGGGAGACAAGCAGTGGGCCGCGTGGCTGATGCCCGCAATCATGCTGGGGCTGCTGCTATTTTTCCAGATTCTTCCCTGGCTCTCGCCACGCCAGTTCGACATCGAGTCGTTTCGCCCGACCTACGACGTCATCATCGTGATGCTGATGCTGATGTTCGCCAGCCTGCACGTGGTGTTCCTGCTGCCGGCGGTTGGGCTGCACCCGCCCGTAGATACCACGGTGATGGTCATCCTGGCGGCCTTCTTCATGCTGCTGGGGACGGTGCTCGACAAGGTGCGGCGGAATTTTTTCGTGGGGGTCCGCACCCCCTGGACGATCGCCAGTGAGCGGGTCTGGAACGACACGCACCGCGTCGCAGCGAAACTGTTTTTCTGGTCGGGACTGCTGGGGATTGCGGCGGCGGTGGTGTTGCCGCTCTTGGGCTGGAAGGCGTTCCTCGGCCTGCCGATCATCCTCTTGGGAGCGCTGGCGTCCGTCCCCTATTCCCTGTTTCGTTACAAGCAACTGGAACGCCGCGGAGAGTTGGATGTTCCGGTGCAGAACCCGTAACCGGGCCGCGAGGAACAGGACTTTAGGATCCGCGACGGAATCACCTGATCGGTGATTGCTGTCGTGCTGCGCCCACTCACAGCGAATGTTCCGAAACGAAGGCGATCGATTGCGGCCCGAACCCCGAATGGATTCCTGTTGTTCAGCGCTTCA